>JALSTP010000095.1 GCA_026983675.1 Sedimenticola sp. | reverse complement strand
CTTCCTCGGCAATACAGCCCGTATTCCACTCGGTCGGAAAATCCCCTGTGCGGACAATTCTCTGCGCAATCATCGCGGCGATTCATGAATAATCCGGGCTAGTAAGACGCCCCCTTCAGATCCCTTGGAACAGCCGGCGTATGGTGGCCACCTTGTCCTCACATTCCTGATACTCTTCCGTCACACTGGAATCTGCCACGATACCACCCCCCGCCCAGAAATGGACGGTACCGTCGATGTGCAGCAGGGTCCGGATCGCGATGTTGGTATCCATGGAGCCATCGAAGCCAATGTATCCCATCGCCCCGCAATAGAGTGTCCGGCGACAGGGCTCCAATGCCTCGATAATCTCCATCGCCCGCAGCTTCGGGGCGCCCGTGATCGACCCCCCCGGGAAACAGCCCCGAAGCAGATCCAGGGGACCTTTACCCTCCGCCAGACGCCCCCGTACCGTGCTCACCAGGTGGTGAACACTGGAAAAACTCTCGATCTCGAACAGCGCCGGCACCTCGACACTGCCAATCGCGCAGTTCTTGCCGAGATCGTTACGCAACAGATCCACAATCATCACGTTCTCGGCGCGATCCTTGATACTGTGGCGCAGCGTATCCGCCAGTCTGCGGTCCTCGCGGGGATCGCCACTGCGCGGACGCGTGCCCTTGATGGGTTTGGTCTCAACGACGCCCTGGCGCACCCGGAGAAAACGCTCGGGGGATGAACTCAGTACCTGCATAAAAGGCAGATTCATGTAGCCGGCATGGGGGGCGGGGTTCAGGCGGCGCAACCTCAGATAGGCCGACCAAGGGTCGCCCTCGACTGAAACGCTGAATCGCCGGGCAAGATTGACCTGATAGCAGTCACCCTCACGGATATAGTGCTGGATGCGCTCGAAAGCCCTGACATAGGCCGTCCCCTCCAACGTCGTCCGCATATTTCCCCGCGCCTTGAACCGCCGGCCGTTCGAAGCGGATGGCGGCAAGGTGAAAAGCGCCTTCAGCCGGCGCGCGTTTTGTGCGTCCGGGGCCGCGTCGACCAGCCAGCTCCGCCGATTGGCGTGATCCACCACCACGGCCCAATCGTAGATCCCCACTGCCATCTCGGGAATCCCGATGTCGTCGTCCGCCATCACGGGCAGCCGTTCGAAACGCCGCCCCAGGTCATAGGCGAAATACCCCATCGCCCCGCCGTTGAAAGGCAGGCCGGGCGCCCCCTTCGCGGGCCGTGGGTGACCAAGTGCCTCACCCAGCAGTTCGATCGGATCACGGTGAGAAAGCCGGCGGCCCGCCGGTCCATTGATTTCCGTCAGTTTGCCTCGGGTAACCAGCGTCAGCCGGGGCAAGGCCGAGAAGATATCGAAGCGCCCTTCACCATTCCGATCATGGCAACTGTCGAGAAATACGGCCCAAGGGGCCTGCGCAAGAGGTGAGAAAAGCAAACTGCTTTCGGCTGCGTAGGGAAGAGCCTGAACCCGGCACATGACCTCGGACATCGTTGGTAAAGAGTGGTGCCCAGGGCCGGATTTGAACCGGCACGGCCGCAATGGCCGGCGGATTTTAAGTCCGCTGCGTCTACCAATTTCGCCACCTGGGCGTGGAATCTCATGGAACAACCGCCGGCGCCAGAGGGGGCATAGAGTACCCTATTCATTGACCACTGTGCCAGCACAGCGGGTGACCGACGCCGCAAGGCAAAGGATATCCCCGATCGAATGACGATTGTGGCCGGACCGCGTCACCCGGGGCGGAGATGGAGGCTGAGCCCGGAATCGAACCGAGGTCCACGGCTTTGCAGGCCGCTGCATAACCACTCTGCCACTCAGCCGACAGGCAGGCCCCGCATACAGTGGCGCGGAGCCAAAAGAGAAAAACCCCAGATGTGACGAACCGGGGTTTTGCGATTTGGAGCGGGAAACGAGACTCGAACTCGCGACCCCAACCTTGGCAAGGTTGTGCTCTACCAACTGAGCTATTCCCGCATGAACTGGAACGCCGCTATTGTAATGGTCTACAGTCGACTGTCAAGCACCCGCGCCCGTTCGTCCCTTGGCCGGCGCCTTGGGGTTCGCAACGCCGCTTTTCCGGGGCGGCTCGGAAAGCATGGGCCATGCGGCCTTCAGGTACACCATCATCGACCAGAGGGTCAGGAGTGCAGCGACATACAGTAAAAACAGACCGATGGAGTAGACGGGCAGGCCGGCGAGGTCGCGATGCAGGATCATCAACAGGATGGCGATCATCTGCGCCGCCGTCTTGAACTTGCCGACCACCGATACCGCAACCTTCGCCCGCGCACCCAGCTCGGCCATCCACTCCCGCAGGGCGGAGATAGTGATCTCCCTGCCAATGATAATGGCCGCGGGCACTGCCAGCCAAGGGGTGGGATCGGCCTGAACGAGCAAAATCAGGGCCACCGCGACCATCAACTTGTCCGCCACCGGATCGAGAAAGGCGCCGAAAGCGGATGTCTGCCCCCATCGCCGCGCGAGAAAACCGTCCAGCCAGTCAGTCAATGCCGCCAACGCGAACACCAGGGCACACCCTGTCCGCGCCCACCCCACAGGCAAAAAGAAGACCACGAGGAAAACCGGAATCAGCAATATCCGCAATAAGGTGAGGATGTTCGGCAGGTTCCACATCTTCTGTTCGCTAGTCTTCACCATGAAACGCTTGATAGATCTGCTCGGCAAGCGTCCGGTTGATACCCTCCACCCTGGCCAAGTCTTCGATACCGGCGCGGGCCACCTCCTTCAGGCCACCCAATTGCCGCAGCAGGTTTTGCCGCCGCTTAGGCCCGATACCCGGAACGGACTCCAGCACCGAGCGACCGCGGCTTCGGCGGCGACGCTGCCGATGGCCGGTGATGGCAAAACGGTGCGCCTCATCCCTGATTTGCTGGATAAGGTGTAACGCTGGCGAACCCGCGGGCAGTATAATGGGGCGCTCACGGCCGGACAAGAAAAGCTGCTCCAGACCGGGACGCCGATCCGGTCCCTTCGCCACTCCCACCAGGACGACACCGGCCACACCGAGTTCCTGCAATACGGTGTCGACGGCGGAGATCTGGCCCTTGCCACCGTCGATGAAAAGGAGGTCCGGCAGCCGCCCCTCGCCCTTCAGGATACGGATGTAGCGGCGTTCCAGCGCCTGACGCATCGCCGCATAGTCATCGCCTGGCGTAATGCCTTCGATATTGAAACGGCGGTAATCGGATTTGAGCGGGCCCTGCCCGTCGAACACCACACAGGAGGCCACCGTGGCCTCACCTTGGGTGTGGCTGATGTCGAAACACTCCATCCGGCTCGGGGGCGCGTCGAGCCCCAGGGCCTGCTGGAGGGCCTCGTAGCGACGGCGCATGCCGGCGCTGCTTGCCAGCCTTGCCTCAAGCGCCATCCGCGCGTTCTGTTCCGCCATCCTGAGCCAGCGGGCCCGTTCGCCGCGCACCTGGCTGCGTATTCGCACCCGCCGGCCGGCATGGTTGGCCAGCGCTTCTTCGAGTAACTCCGGATCCTTTGGCATCTCGTTGACAAGGATCTCCGCCGGCGCCGACTTGTTCAGATAGTATTGCGCCAGAAACGCCGAGAGTATGGTCTTTACCTCACTCTGTTCCGGTATCTTCGGGAAATAGGCGCGGTTGCCCAGGTGCCGTCCGCCGCGCACGAAAAACACCTGAACGCAGGCACTGGCAGCGGAGATACTGCAACTGATGATATCCAGGTCGCCCCGTTCGCCGCTCACGTACTGCTTTTCCTGAATCCGGCGCAAGGCGGCAATCTGGTCCCGATAGAGGGCGGCCTTTTCGTATTCGAGCTTTGCCGCTGCCTGTTCCATCGCCGCCACCAATCCATCCACGACCTCGTGGGTCTTGCCCTCGAGAAACATCCGCGCATGTTCCACGTGAAGCGCGTAGTCTTCCGATGAAATCAATCCCGCACAGGGACCGCTGCAGCGCTTGATCTGGTATTGCAGACAGGGGCGGGTACGGTTGTTGAATGTGCTGTCCTCGCACTGGCGCACGGGGAACAGTTTCTGCATCAGATGCAAGGTCTGACGGACCGCGCCGGCACTGGGATAGGGGCCGAAATAGGCGCCACCCGCCCGGCGCGCCCCACGATGGAACTCAAGCCGGGGAAAGTCCTGGTCGGAGGAGAGGTGGATGTGGGGATAACTCTTGTCGTCCCGCAACAGGATGTTGTAACGCGGCTTGAGGCTTTTGATCAGTTGGCTTTCGAGGATCAGCGCCTCGGCCTCGGTATGGGTCACCGTCACCTCGATAGCGTGAATCTGGGAGACCATGACGTGCAACCGTCGGTTGAGCGAACGGGTGAAATAGCTGCTCACACGGCGTTTGAGATCCTTGGCCTTGCCCACGTAAAGCACGGCGCCCTCATTATTCAGCATACGATAGACCCCCGGCCGGTGAGTCAGGGTCTTGAGGAAGTCCCGGGGATCGAAGGGGGCCGGCTCGGTCGCGTCGTTCATGCAGCCGATTATACTGCCTCCAGCAATACCTTCGCGCGACTAAAAACGGCCTGGAACATCGCCGGCGTCAGACGACGGGTCTGGGTGTTGTAACGACTGCAGTGGTAAGAGTCGATCAGGGTGACATCCTCTCCGAAGAGGTGTTCGTGACCGTGCCCAAAGCGGTGGTGCGCACGGGTCTGTCCCAGCGCGGTGAGAACTGCGTTGTGGGCAATAGCGCCGAGCGCCACGATGACCGACCGTCCGCGTGCTGTAACCTCCTCGATCTCGGCCTTGAGAAAGGCATTGCAGGTGCGGACTTCTTCCCCGGTCGGCTTGTTGGCGGGTGGCAGGCATTTCACCGCATTGGTGATACGGCACCCGTAAAGGCGCAGACCATCGTCCAGTGCCTGGGCGTCCGGCTGATTGGAGAAGCCGTAACGGTACAGGGTTTCGTAGAGCAGGATGCCGGCGAAGTCCCCCGTAAACGGTCTCCCGGTGGCATTCGCGCCATGCTTGCCGGGCGCGAGCCCCACAATCAGCAATCGCGCCTTATCATCGCCAAAAGGCGCCACGGGCGCACAGTGGTAACCGGGATGCGACACCTTGACCTCTGCAAGAAACGCCGCGAGCCGCGGACAGCGGCTACAGCGGCCATCGAAGCTTTGAGGGGTCATGGGGTGTCGCTGAGGATGCCCCAGCGATAGGCAAGACGGGTCAGCGCCACATCCGTTTTCACGTTCAGTTTATCAAACACACGTTGCCGGTAGGTACTCACCGTCTTGGGGCTGACGTTGAGAAAGTCCGAGATCGCCTTATTCTTCTGGCCTTCCAGTATCATGAGCAAGACCTGCATCTCGCGCGAAGACAACTCCGAAAACGGGTTCGGTTCATCCTTGCGCCAACCCGCCAACATCTTTTCCCTGGCGATTCCGCTCTCCACATACAACGCCCCCCGATTGACGGTGCGTATCGCCTCCAGGACCTCCACGGCGGGACACGATTTGGTCAGATACCCCCTCGCCCCGGCATCGTGCAACTGACTGGGAAAAGGCTCCGTTTCCATTGCGGTCAGGGCGATGATGCCGATACCCGGCACAAGGCGGATCATGCGGCGCGTGGCCTCGATCCCGCCCATGCCGGGCATCTTGACATCCATGAGCACCACATCGGGTTTGCGTTCGGCGGCAAGCCTCACCGCCTCCTCGCCCGACGCCGCTTCAGCAACGATCTCGATATCCTGTGCATCGTCCAGCAGCTTTCGAATGCCCGTCCGGACCAGTTCATGATCATCGACCAGCAGAACCTTGATCACGCCCGATACTCCAGCAAGGCGAAGCCAGGACGATTGAAAGCCGCCAAAGGGACGATGGGATTGGATCTGCCCATATTCACTGTTCCGAATCTGCGGTTTCCGGCGTATTTGGTGTTTGGGGTAGAATAACAGATACGCACAAGTGGCTACCACATGCGCTCTGTCGCCAGCCTCTATGCAACACAATGTTACAATGCCGTTCTAATGCCTTAAAAAAACGGATCCTGGCGTATCTCCTCTACATGGCATTAACTTCCGGCATGACAAGCCGCTAAAGCCGGTAACCTGCCGGATTATCCGGCAACCGCTTGTATCCACAAGGAGTCTCACCCCCGATCATGCCATCGTTGCGACGCATAAAACGCCCTTGGGCCCGTTTCTGGATGCGATTCGCCGGCCTCTCCCGGATGGGCCGGCTGGCGACCCGGTTGGCAGAGTTTGCCACACTCCCCTACAAGGGGCGCAAGCTTCTTGCCTTCATGGGAGAAAACGGCTATATCGCCAGTTCCGCGATTGTTCACCATGACAACCTCCAGGTGGGAGAACATGCCTTCATCGGCGACGACGTGTGTATCTACAATGTCGCGGGAGGCGGCGCCTTTCGACTGGGCGCCCGTTCGAGCATTCACAAGGGTTGTATCGTGGAGATGGGCGACGCAGGGGTATTGACGATCGGCCGGGATACGCACATCCAGCCCAACTGTCAGCTCTCCGTCTACAAGGGCGCGCTGGAGATCGGCGACAAGGTCCAGATCGCGCCGCGATGCGCCTTCTACCCCTACAACCACCGTTTCGATGCCGGCATCCCCATCAAGGAACAGCCCCTCTTCACCAAAGGTGGCATACGGATCGACGACGACGTCTGGCTGGGTTACGGCGTGGTGGTTCTGGATGGCGTTCACATTGGGGCCGGTGCGGTCATCGGCGCCAATTCGGTGGTCACCACGGACATCCCGGAAAATGCCATTGCGGTGGGCTCGCCCGCAAAGGTCATCAAGATGCGCGATTGAACAGGTGGCCATCATGAACCCGGAACCCCTCGTCACTGTCATCACACCCGTCTACAACGGGGCCGATTACCTCGACGCGTGCATTCGCAGTGTCCAGGCCCAGAGCTACCCCCACTGGCGATACAAGATCATCGACAACCAGAGCACCGACGGTTCTCTGGAGATCGCGTCCCGCTACGCGGCTGGGGATTCACGCATCGAGGTATCAAGAAACACGCGCTTTCTCGATCTGATGGACAACTGGAATCATGCCCTTTCGCAACTGGACGCAGATGCCCGGTACTGTAAGGTGGTACACGCGGACGACTGGCTGTTTCCCGAGTGTCTGGCCGAGATGGTGGCGCTGGCCGAGGCGAACCCGGGCGTGGGCGTGGTGAGCGCCTATCGCGTGGAGGAGGACAGACCCGGCCTGGGCCAACGGCTCCCTTACGGTCAGGCGGTCACGCCTGGGCAAGAGGTCTGCCGTGGGGAACTGGAAAACCGCATGTTCGTGCTGGGCTCGCCGTCCAACATCCTCCTGAGGGCGGACAAGATGCGAGACCAGCGGCCTTTCTATGATGCGGCACTGCTCCACGCCGACAAGGATGCTGCCTTGAGGCTGCTCATGGAAACCGACCTCGGATTTGTCTTCAAGGTCCTCACCTTCACCCGTCGGCACAACGAATCCCAGACCTCAAAGAGCCGGCTGTTCGATACGCGAAGAAGCGAAGACCTCCTGCTGCTGCGCCGCTATGCCCCACGGCTCTATTCCGAATCGCAAGCGAGACAGATATTCGAAGGGCGGCTGAACAGCCACTACCGGTTTCTGGCGCGTGCACTATTCGAGCGGAAAAACAAGGCATTCTGGGATTACCAGCGGGACATCCTGGCCCGGGCGGAGGCGCCTTTTCGCTATTCGAGGCTCATTCGGGCCGCAGCCGTGGAAGGCCTGAATATCAGGGATACATTGAAGGCGTTGCGAGGAGCCTGGCGGACTTAACCGTTTGAAGCGAAAATTCACGGGATCGAATGATTAACCCGGCAACAATATATATCGCATTCAGGACCTCAAGCAGGCGCCGGAACAAGGCGCAGTGCGCAGACAAGGGTCATTCCCTTGCCAAGGTCGCTCCAGTGCATCCATGCACTCGCGACACTTGGACATCCTGTCCAGCGCGCTGGAACGCAGGTCCGGCGCCTGCCTGAAGCCCCTACCCCTATGATATTCAAAGACAGGCCACGGCTGAATACGATATATATTGTTGCCGGGTTAATAACCGCGCTTATCGTGTGAGGGGAATAGCCTCGCTATTTGACGAACAGGATAAACGCAGCTAATCGATATCCGTGGATTTGCAGCCTGTGCGCGGTACAAGGATGTACCGCCATTTTCGATGACCGCAATTCATTGAAAATGAAGGAACCGGGAAATCGCATTTTTCCGGTTCCGGGGTTGAAAAAGACCATCGAAGGGCTTTTTCAACATCCTGTCAAGTCCGATAGGCGCTGAGTATAGTCCTTTTATTTGTCGATCTTCAGATCCGGCAGGTTCGCCTTGCCGATCACGTGTAACACGATCCCCGCCCCCAGGAAGAAGACCACCGAAGCCCCCAGGCTTGAGATCACCGGGTGGTCACTCCCCAGCTTGCCGTTCCAGTAAAAAAGCGCGCCCAGACAACCCATCGCCGCGGTATAACAGAAAAGCGCCACGCCAATGGATATCTTCTGACCAAGATTAGGTTTTTTCAAAGGAACCCCCTTTTCGATATCGGTTCTTCCGGGGCGGCTGCCTTACAACACTACCGGAATTCCGGGGCCTCGGCCTTGCCCGTCATATGCAGAAACGCCTCCATGGCCCCCACACCCAGCTTCTTCGCCACACGCTCGAAGATATCCTCTTGCGGCGTGAAATCCACGATCTCCTCCGCTTTGATCACTTCCCGCGCGACATAGCTGGCATTCCCCAACCCATCGACGAGACCCAGGTCGACTGCTTCTTCTCCGCTCCAGAAGAGGCCGCTGAAGATGTCCTTCGTCTCATGCAGGCGGTCCCCCCGACCTTGCCGTACTGCAGTAATAAACTGCTTATGCAGACGGTCGAGCAGACCGTGAATGAATTTACGGTCTTCTTCCGAGGCCGGTGAAAAGGGATCCATGATTCCCTTGTGTTTGCCCGCGGTCAACAGGCGTCGTTCCACACCGAGTTTCTTCATTGCCTCGTTAAAACCGAAACTGCTCATCAGTACCCCGATGGAACCGACGATACTGCCCTTGTCCGCATAAATCTTGTCCGCCGCCGACGCGATGTAGTAACCGCCGGACGCACACAGGTCCACGGCCACCGCATACACCGGGATCTTAGGATACTTCTTTTTCAGGCGTCTGATCTCATCATAGACGTAACCGGCCTGCACCGGACTGCCGCCGGGACTGTTGATACGCAGAACGACGCCCTTCGTGTTTTTGTCCTCAAAGGCGTTGCGCAGGCCGGTGATGATGTTGTCGGCGCTTGCCTCGGCGTCCTGGGCGATGATGCCTTTGACCTCCACAAGCGCGGTGTGTTTCTTTTGCAGGCCCTTTACCGAATCGACGATATCGGTTGGCAACAGCAGATAGAGCAGCACCGCAAAATAGGCAAACGCCAGAAGCTTGAAGAAAATCCCCCAGCGCCGGGCACGCCGGCTCTCCTCTATGGAGGCCAATGAGATCTTTTCGATGAGTTCCCGCTCCCAAGTGGGAGAACGCCCGCTTTCTTCACCTTCGGTCCATTTATCCTTCATTGTGTTTCGCTCCAACTCGTGCGCCGTGATCAAACGGCGACCTTTCCTGTTTCCGGTTCCGCGTCGATCAGCGCCGGGATCTCCCGGATATCGTCGACACAGGCGATCGGCGCATGCGCCAACAAGCGTTGCCGGTCGTGGACGCCATAGCCAACGGCCAGCGCCGCCGTCCTCGCGTTTGCCGCCATCTCCAGGTCATATTCCGTATCACCCACCATCAGGGTCTCGGGGGCAAACATGCCCAGTTCGTCCATGATCTCGTCCAGCATATCCGGGGCGGGTTTGGATCGGCATTCATCGGCACACCGAGTGGCTTGGAAATAGCCCCCCAACCCCGTCTCGCGCAGCGCCCGCTCCAGGCCGCTACGCCCCTTCCCCGTCGCGACCGCCAGCAGGTATCCCCTTTGCGTCAGTTGCCGGAGCGTTTCCTCCACACCCTCGAACAGTGGCGAAACGGTGCGATTCTCCGTCAGAAAATGGTGCCGGTAACGTGTTATCACCCGATCCATCACGGCCTCATGGGCGTCCGGCAACAGCCGCTGGACCGCCTCCGGCAGGCCAAGGCCAATGATCTCGCTGATCCGTGCGTCATCGGGCAATGCCAGTCCGGCGTCCAGGATGGCTGCCCGCATACAATCGACGATACGCGCCTGGGAATCCATCAGGGTCCCATCCCAGTCGAAAACGATAAGCTTGTATTTCATAGGATCAAGAGCTGTCCACTGCCGCTTCGAGGCGTGGTTCGAGAGGGGCCTGAATTTTAAAGGAGCGCGCCTCCCCTGGCCAGCGGAATTCCACCGAATGGGCGTGCAGAAACAGACGATCGACGCCCCGTTTCCGCCAGAGGGAATTGACCGTATCGTCCCCGTATTTGAGGTCTCCCACCACCGGCATGCCAATATGAGCGGCGTGGACGCGAATCTGATGGGTTCGCCCGGTATAGAGCCGGGCCTCGACCAGGGTCGCCGCCCACAACGTCTGCACTGGCTTGAAACGGGTTCTGGCCGGCTTACCCTCCACATCCACCCGTACGATCCGTTCACCGCTGCGGAGGGTATTCTTCCGCAATGCAGCCTTCACCTCGCGCGCCCTCCCCTTCCACTCGCCCGCGAGCAGGGCGAGATACCGTTTATCGACGGCGCCGTGGCGCAGAAGTTCGTGCAAGGTCCGCAATGCGCTGCGGCGTTTGGCGATCAACAGACAGCCAGAGGTATCCCGGTCGAGGCGATGCACCAGTTCAAGATATGGGGCCTCCGGGCGCAACGCCCGCAAGGCCTCGATCACCCCGTATCTGAGGCCACTGCCGCCGTGAACGGCGATTCCCGAGGGCTTGTCGATCACCAGCAGTCGCTCATCCTCGAACAGTATCGCTTTCGAGAGCCGGGCGAGCACCTCGCCGCCCGGCCGCTGAACCGCCCCCCTCGCCGGCAGCCTCAGGGGGGGGATACGGATTCGATCCCCTGCCTGCAAACGGTAGTCTGCCCGGATACGCCCCTTGTTGATACGGACCTCACCCTTGCGGATGATCCGATAGACATGGCTCCGCGGTATCCCCCTTAACAGACCGAGGAGATAGTTGTCGATGCGCTGACCACTCGTTTCCGGGTCAATGGTGAGCACTTGAACTGAGCTGAATTTTTCTTGCGTGTCGGCCATTTATCTATCATACCAAGAAAGGAAACAATTGATGCGAGGCGCCGCTGCTGGTATATTTCCAAATGGCGTGAGCGGTCCCGTTTATCAACACCAACCGGGGCCGACAACCCAGATTTTCGGGATATGCCCCAAGGGGGGCTGTCCCACTTGATCCACCGGCTCGCATGACGCTTTTGCCCGCCCCTCCAGACACCGTTCCATGATGGACCGAGGCGGGCGCTATGCCAAATCGAGACACTCCTGCAGCTTGACACAAGACTGCATACAGAGCGTGGATCAGAACAGGTGCCGTCCAGGACGGAAGAACTCATGGAGTCCCAAGCGGTTCAGAAGCCAGGCAACATCATCGCCCTGCGACCTGGTTCCAGCTCGGGAATTCCGTAACCGAAATCATGCAAGCCCGTACCGGTTGAGAAGCGGTCAGGGAAAGGGCTTTCGGCCCACCATCGGAGCACGATGGTGTGGGGTTCGTCTATTGGGCCCTTGCCGAACACAGGCGGTGACGCCGAGAATGCCCCGCATACCGTAAAAGCCCGACAGAAGGGGAGTTTCGAACACCCCTGCCCCATCTGCCAGGGCGGTTGATGCCTGATCGTCTCTCCCGCGCGAGCTGGGCGAGAGAATCGACGACATGAAAAGAATGCTGATCAACGCAACTCAGCCGGAAGAGTTGCGGGTGGCCATCGTGGACGGCCAGAAACTCTTCAATCTCGACATCGAAAGCGCTGGCCGGGAACAGAAAAAAGCCAATATCTACAAGGGAAAGGTGACGCGCGTCGAGCCCAGTCTCGAAGCCGCCTTCGTCGACTATGGCGCCGAACGCCATGGCTTCCTGCCGATGAAGGAGATCTCGCGAAGGTACTTCAGAGAAGAAGCTGCCAAGGCCCACGGGCGGGTCAGCATCAAGGACGCCATCAAGGAAGGCCAGGAGCTGATCGTACAGATCGAAAAGGAGGAGCGCGGCAACAAGGGCGCGGCCCTGACAACTTTTGTCTCACTGGCCGGCCGTTACCTCGTGTTGATGCCCAACAATCCGCGGGCGGGCGGCGTATCCCGCCGCATCGAGGGCCAGGACCGCTCGGAATTGCGTGAGGCCATGGCGGCGCTCACCATCCCGGAGAACATGGGACTGATCGTGCGCACCGCAGGCGTTGGCAAGAATGTTGAGGAATTACAATGGGACCTCGACTATCTCACCCAGTTGTGGAGCGCCATTGAGAAATCTGCGGGCGAAAAACCCGCCCCCTTCCTGATTTATCAGGACAGCAACGTCATCATCCGCTCCATCCGTGACTATCTGCGCGCCGATATCGGCGAGATCGTCATCGACAACCCGGAAATCCATTCCCAGGCGCGTGCATTCATCACCCAGGTGATGCCACACAACCTGAAAAAACTGCGCCTCTACGAAGAGGAAATCCCGCTCTTTTCCCGCTACCAGATCGAAAGTCAGATCGAGACCGCCTTCCGGCGTGAGGTCACGCTCCCATCCGGAGGGGCGATCGTCATCGACCACACCGAGGCGCTCACCTCCATCGACATCAACTCTGCCCGCGCCACCAAGGGGGCGGATATCGAGGAAACCGCCCTCAACACCAACCTGGAGGCCGCCGACGAAATCGCCCGTCAACTGCGCCTGCGGGATCTCGGCGGTCTGTTCGTGATCGATTTCATCGACATGACCCCCAGCAAAAACCAGCGCGCCGTGGAAAACCGGCTCAAAGAGGCGTTGAAAATGGATCGGGCACGCGTTCAGGTCGGACGTATCTCCCGTTTTGGACTGCTGGAGATGTCGCGCCAGCGTTTGAGACCCTCGCTGGGTGAGTCGAGCCAGCACGTCTGTCCCCGCTGCCATGGGCAAGGCACCATACGAGGCGTGGAATCGTTGGGGCTCTCGATTCTGCGTATCATCGAAGAGCAGGCAATGAAAGAGAATACCGGCCGCATCATCGCCCAACTCCCGGTGGATGTGGCCACCTTTCTTCTCAACGAAAAACGTCAGGTGATCTACGACATAGAAAAACGTCAGCAGATCAGCATCGTCCTCATCCCCAATCCCGATTACGAAACGCCAAACTACAACCTCGAGCGGATCCGCAGCCAGGACATGCCAGAATCGGCGGATACCGCCAGCTACAGCCTGCGGGAGGAGGCCGAGACGCCCACGCCCACCTTCGCCAGGACTGAAGCCAACCTGCCGGAACAACCCGCCGTCAAGCAGTTCGCTCCGGCCACCCAGCCGCCGCCTCATCAGGAAAAGTCGGGCGCATCCCAAGTGGACGCGAACGGAGGCGAAGAAGGCTTCATAAAACGGA
Source organism: Sedimenticola sp. (assembly GCA_026983675.1). Lineage (GTDB taxonomy): Bacteria > Pseudomonadota > Gammaproteobacteria > Chromatiales > Chromatiaceae > JALSTP01. The sequence continues at coordinate 823 of JALSTP010000095.1, read as the reverse complement.
TATGGACCAGCATTTTCTCCCACCGCGAACCCGGCAAAACCGGCGCAGCAGGACAACAACCCCAGAAGACCGCCAGTGAATCGGCAACACCGCCCTCAGGCCGGGACGAGCAGAGCGGGGCCCGGCCTGCCCGTGCGCCACGCAAGAAAACGGCAGCCTCGACCAGTCGCCGCAGGGGCACCCGCGGCAACGCCAGTCGCCGCAACCAGAGTGCGCAACAGAAAGGGGGAAGACGCCCTGCGAAAACGGACGCAGGCGAATCACCAAAGAAATCCGCGGAAACAACGCCTCAAACAGGAGCAGGCGCGGATACCCAAGCATCGAACTCGAAGACCGGGGCCGCACGGAGGGGGCAACGCGGTGGTCGGCGACGGCGCAGCACACGAGGCGGCACCGATAAAAAGGTCGCCAGTGGACAACAGACCACCCAAGCAAACACAACGCCTCCAAACGAGGAAACAGGAACGGCACAACAGGCACGTACGCCACGGCCCCGACGCCAACGCCGCCCCGACCAGGAAAAGCCAGCCGCCACACCCGTTTCCTCGAATGCCTCCGAGGAAACGGGCACGGCTCCCCAGCCAACAAAGGCATTGACACCCTCCCCCCGCAAGGAGCTTCAAGCTGCGGGAAACGCGGCCACAGCGAGTTCGCAAACACCGGCCAATGCAGAGGAAAAACCCGTAGCGAAAACCACGGCAGGCCACCGCCGAGCGGGCAGCACCTCGCGCGCCAAGGTCGCGGCGGAGGCCAAGTCCCCGAAGGAGAAGACCGATACCTCCCGTCCTGAAACACCCACCAAAGCGGAGGAAAAACCCAAGGT
>JALSTP010000094.1 GCA_026983675.1 Sedimenticola sp. | reverse complement strand
GCTGCAGGGGCGGAACAGGGCGGCGGAACGTATCTGGCGCCGGGTACATGAACTCTATCCCGAGAATCTCGCCGCCATGCGCGCCTTGGGCATCGCCGCTTTCTACCGCGACGACCGGCGGCATGCTCGTGAATATCTGACGCGTTACCTGGCAAAGAAAGAGGGTGACTGGGAAAGCGCCTTTTATCTGGGTGAAGTATTGTTTGCGGAGGGGCAGAAGCAAAAGGCCCGTACCTATTACAGGCGGAGTCTGACCGAGATCGATGCCAAGCCCCGGCCTTCACGCCGGCAGCGGGTGGCGCGGGCGCAGATTCTGCGCCACATGGGGCGTCTGCGGGAGGCGATCGCCGCGTTTGACAAACTGTTGACGGAATATCCGGATGACGTGGATATCCGCGCCGAATACGCTGCACTGCTGGTGGATGAAGGGCGGTTGGAGCAGGCGCAGCGACTTTTGAAGGGGAGTGACTGATGCGCAATATAGCCGGCCGGGCCCTGCTCGGGTTTCTGATGGGAATATATGTCACCGGGGTGTGGGCGGCGGCGTCCGCCTATGAGGTGATGGCAGAAGGCGACAACGCCACCCTGGTACTGCACCTCAAGGCCCCGCCCGACTACAAGATTCGCCAAACCGACAAGGGACGGGTACTGAATTTTCAGCACCCCCTCGATCTTCCCGACATGAGCCCGGCGGCAAAGCGCCTGCAGCGGTGGTTGCAGAGTCTATGGGCCGGTTACGATGCCTTGTTGGTGAAGCCTCAGCCCGGGGTGCAGGTCCGCATCGAGCGTGCGGGCAACGATCTGATGATCCATCTTGAAGCGGGGGGTGAGCCGCCAGGGACACCGAAATCCCGCTATCCCCTCGAACGCGTCGAGGCCCTCCTGTTACTTAAATCGGGCAAGGTGCTGGAGGCGCGTCAGCGGTTCGCGGACCTGGTGGCCCGGCATCCCGGCAAGGTGCAACCGCTGCTCGATCTGGCTGGCGCGGAGGAACGGCTGGGCCGTTGGCGGCAGGCGCTTGATGCCTACGAACATGCGTTGAAAATCGCGCCCGACTCGCTGGAGGTGGCCAAGGCCCGGAGCCGGCTGCGGCGCGTCTATGGCAGTCGGGTAAAAGGGGGCGCCAGCTATTTGAGTGTGGGCAACGATGAGACTCGACGCATGGGACGGCTCGAAGGCCGCTATCTCGCCGGCAATGGTATGGTGCTGGCGCTGGAGTACGAACTTCGTGACGCCAAGGTGGATGTCCCCATTCATCGGGTGGATGGCCGTCTGAGCCGCTTCAAAGGCCAACGTTACAGTCTGGCTTTGCATCTGGAACAGTCTCTCGGTAGGGGGGAGCAACGTGTCTCGCTCTTCGCGGGCGACAAGACCGTGGGACTGGGCTGGCGCTATCGCTTGCCCGGTGACGACAACCAAACCGAAATATCTTTGGAGTGGCGCAAGCCCTGGTACGAATCCTCGGAGGCCCTGGCCGGTTATGGCGCCCGGGACCGAATCGCACTCCATCATGACCGGCGTCTGAACAAAAAGGTGAGTCTCTCGGCAGGCGCATCCTACAACCGCTACGGTCTGGAGGACCTCAGCGACGCCGCGCGCAGCGTTCGGCTCCAGGGTGGGGTTCGCTATTACTGGTCAGTCGAGAAACCGGAAATCTCTTTTGGCTACAACCTCGACTGGGAAGATATGCAGGATCAGGCGGTTCGTGTGGACGGCGCGGGCCAGCGTTTCTTCCCGTTGCCGCTTGAGGACCGGGAACAGCACACCATCGATGCCGTTTGGCGCAACGCCCTCAATGAACACCTGGTTCTTGGGGCGCAGGTCGGTTTCGAGTATGATCGCCGTCGCGATGCACAGGCGCCCTTTGGCCGCCTGCAACTGGACTATGATCCGAGCGAGGATTTTACCGCGACCCTGAATCTGGAGACCGGTCTGTCCAGTTATCGCGGTGGGGATGACAGCTTCTACCGCATCGGGGGGGACCTCACATGGCGGTTCTGAAAAGCGTGAAGTGGGTGTGGAGGGGCTATGAATAGCGTGCAGGATCTGACGGCGTTGCCGGCTGATGCTGGAGAACGGCGCCAGCCTGCCGCCCGGCGTCCCTGGCTGCGCCCCATCGTTTTTGTGGAAATCGCTGTGTTTCTGGGCGTCGCCTTGTTGGTGGACCATTTCGTGCTGCAGGATGACCGCCTTCAGCATATTCATCCCCATCCCTTCTGGGCCTTGGTGTTGTTGCTCAGCGTTCAGTACGGCACCATTGCCGGCCTGCTGGCGGCGGTGGCGTCGAGCGTCGCCTTGTTGTTTGGCAACCTGCCACCGCAGTCCCTGGACCAGGACATCCATCAGTGGCTGTTCGCCGTGTTCAAGTTGCCTCTGTTGTGGAGCGTCACTGCCGTGGTGCTCGGTGAATTGAGTGCACGGTATCTTGCCGACCGCTACCGTTTGCAGCGGTTGCTGACCGATTCGCGGGAGAGAGAGGCGATGCTGACCGACTCCTTTCATCACCTCAACGCAATCAAGGAGAAACTCGAGGTTCGGGTGGCCAGCCAGTGGCGCACCGTCAGCAGGACCTGGAAGGCCGCGCGGGCGGTGGAGCGGCTGGAGCCCAACCGGGTGCTCAATGGGGCACTGGATCTGGTGGAGAATCTGCTCGAACCGGAGAAGTTCTCGATCTATACCTTTCAAGACAGCCGGCTGGAGTTGTCGGATAAGCGCGGGTGGGGCGATGACGACACCTATGTGCGTACCTACCGCGCGGAGGATTCCCTGTTCGTCGCCATCGTCGGTGAACGGCGGGTGTTGTGCGTCAACGATCCGGAGGACGAACTGATACTCGAAAGTGAGGGGGTACTCGCCGGGCCGCTGGTGGTGCCTTCCACGGGCGAATTTCTTGGCATGGTGAAGATCGAGTCGCTGGGTTTTACCCAGCTCTCCCTCAGCACCATCGAGAATTTTCAGTTCATCTGTGAATGGATCGGGTCGATCTATGGCAATGCGACGCAGCATCGGCAGGGTGATGAGTCCTCTTTGTTCCTTGGCGAGCAGCAGCTCTACAACGAGGCGTTCTTCGATCGGCACAAGGCATTCCTGGCCGACCTGGCGCGTCGGATCGGCTTTGATCTTGCGATGATAAAGGTGCAACTGGAAGACTACGACACGTTGCCAAGGGAGATGCGTGACCGGTTTGCAACGGCCCTCGGCAAGGCCGTGAAAGCGGTGTTGCGGGCCACGGATCTGGCCTTTCAACAGCGCGGTGAAACCGGGGAATTCGCCATCTTTCTTCCGGGAGCCAAGAAGCGCTATCTCGGCTTGGTTAAAGGGCGACTGAGGCAGGCGATGGAGCAGGATCTGGCCGCGTATGGTGACGATCTCAAATACGATTTCGAGGTGGAGATTCTAGCCCACCGGGATGTGCTCGCGCCGGTCGGGGAAGCCGGGGTTCCGGCAACCGCCGGCGGCGAGGCGGATTTTCGCCGGAACAAACGCTTTCTGGCGGAGCTGGCGGGGCGACTCGGTTTTCCCGTGGCGATGCTCTATTTGAAGCTTGCGGGAGAAGGGGGGCTGGACGAGGTTCAGGTGCGCCGCTTCGATTTCATCCTTAAACGGATCCTGACGCAGTTGCTTGGCGATGCAGACCAGGCCCTGTTTCACAAGATAGCCGAAGGGGAATATTACATCGCGTTGCCCGGCGTGGACGAAGACCAGGCCAAGCGGGCGGTCATGACGTTGGACAAGGCATTGGCGAAAAACCGCCAGGTAGTGCCGTTGCGTTTTGGGTACAGTATCCAGATGTTGCAGGGAAATGAGTCGGCCGCGTGATCTGAAGCATCCAGCACGGCGGCCCTGTCTGCTGCTCAAGGCGGTCATTACCGCGGCTGTCTTGCTGCTGGAGGGCTGGATGATCTGGAGCCTGGAGCAGGGAGGAGTTCGAGCGCCGGCGGCACTTGCCATGCACGTCCTGGCGGCGTCGCTGTTGTTGGCCATGGCGCCCATCTGCCGGCGCCGGGGAAAGGACGCCCGTTTGCCGCTGCTGGCCTTTCTGATGGTGTTGTTCCTCGGCCCCGTGGGCGCGGGTGGCATGTTGCTCGCCAATGCCATGTACGCATGGTATCGCCGTCGCGCAACGCCCTTCGAAATCTGGTACAAGGAGATCCTGCCGGAACAGATCACCCCTCCGGAAGAACGCCTTATTGAGCGGCTGCACGCCTGGGCAGAGGAGACTGAACTCCAGAACCACGAACCCGTTCCCTTCGCCGATATCCTGGCGCTGGGATCGCGGGCCGAGAAGCAGAATGCCATCGCGCTGATGGCGCGCAATTTCCATCCCGCCTTTGCACCCGCTTTCAGGGGGGCACTCAACGATCCGGACAATGCCGTGCGGGTGCAGACGGCTTCGGCCATTACGCGCATCGAGGAGGAGTTTCTTGCCCGGGCACTGGTGTTGGAACGGGACTACGAACGCCGCCCCGACGACGTGGAGGTGTTGAAACAGTTGGCCCAACATTATGACGAGCACGCCAGCGCCGGGCTGAGCGATCCGGATACAGTGTTGGAGTACCGGGAGCGGGCCGAAATCGCCTACCGACGGTTGCATGAACTGCGCCCCGAAGATGTCGAGGTGTTGTGGGCGTTGGGACGGCTTCTGGTGCGCAGCGGCCGGATGGGGGAGGCGGCCGATGTTTTTGAGGAGGCATTGAAGGTATCCCATAGTGAGGTCGATCCCCTGCAACGCGTCTGGTACTGGGAGTGCCTCTATGCGCAGCGGCGCTTCGGCGAATTGCGCGCCGAGGTGCGCAACCATTACAGCCGGATTCCTCGCAATGCCGATATTCCACCTGCGTTGCTCGATACCATCGATCTGTGGGCCATCGGCGGTTTCCAGGCGGAGGTGGCAGCGACATGAAGTGGCAGCGTGTCGACAAGGCGCCCGAGGCCGATGTTTGTCTGATCCTGGAGGGCAGCTACCCTTATGTCTCCGGAGGAGTATCGAGCTGGACCCACGATCTGATCAAGGCGCAGAGCCATCTTGGATTCCATCTCCTGATCCTGTTGGCGCCCGGCAGCGAAAGGAAGCCCAAATACGAGCTGCCCGGCAATGTGGTTGGAACCACGGAGGTCGTGCTACAGCGCCCACCCAGGGGACGGAGGCGATTGGCGCAGGCCGAGCGCTTGATGCGCCGTATCGAACCCGTCCTCAGCAGCCTCACCTACGACGGCGGGCTGCGGGACTTGCGCTTTTTGCTGCGCATGCTGGCGCAAGGCGGCAGCAATATTGGCAGTCGGGTGCTGCTCGACTCGGAAGCAGCATGGGCGATGTTGTTGCGCATGTACCAGCGGGATTACAAAAAGAGTTCCTTCCTCGATTATTTTTGGAGCTGGCGCGGTTTGATGGGCGGCCTCTATACGGTGTTGCTGGGAGAGATGCCCCGGGCGCGTGTCTACCATGCCGTGTCTACCGGTTACGCCGGTTTGTATCTGGCGCGGGCCCGGGTCGAGACTGGGCGTCCGGCGCTGGTGACCGAGCACGGCATATACACCAATGAGCGGCGCATCGAGATCGCCATGGCCGACTGGCTGCACGAGGATGAGGGGGCGATGCAAAGCATGGTTGTCGACAAGACACGTCGCGACCTGCGGGACATGTGGATGCACAGTTTCCAGAGCTATTCGCGCGCATGCTACGAGGCGTGCGACCGCATCATTACCCTGTTCGAGGGCAACCAGAGCTTCCAGCTGCACGATGGCGCTCCGCCCGAGCGGTTGGAGGTGATTCCCAACGGCATCGACTATGAACGTTATGCCGCCATCAAGCGCCATCCGGTGGAAGGCGAGTTCTGTATCGCCCTGATCGGCCGGGTGGTGCCCATCAAGGATGTGAAGACCTATATTCGCGCCATAGCTCAGGTGCAGGAGATCATCCCCCAGGCGCGCGGTTATCTGCTGGGCCCCTACGACGAAGACCCGGAGTACTACGAGGAGTGTCGCGTGCTGGTGGAACACCTTGGCCTGCAGGGTAGTTTCGAGTTCACCGGCAAGGTGGATCTGATGGAGTGGCTGGGGCGGATCGATCTGATCGTCCTGACCAGCATCAGCGAGGGGCAGCCGCTGGTGATCCTGGAAGCCGGTGCAGCGGGTATTCCATGCGTGGCCACGGATGTTGGGGCCTGTCGGGAGATGATCGAGGGCGATGGTCGCGAGGCCCCTTCGTTGGGCAGCGGCGGGGCCGTGGTTCCGCTCTCCAACCCGTCATCGGTGGCGCGGGCCATCATCCGTCTGCTTTCCGAACCCTCCATGCTGGAGATGTGCGGCCAGGTGATGCGGGAGCGGGTCCGCCTCTATTACAACAAGGACGATCTGACACGCACTTATCAGAAAATTTATGAAACCTACCGGGAGAAACCCGGCAAGTCGCATAGCGAAGAAGAGGTCGCCTGATGGCAGGAATAGGGTTTGTACTGCGCAAGCTGGTTCAACGGGACGATCTGGCCGGCATCGTGATGGGCTATCTCTATGCGGCGGTGGTCTCCAGTGGGCCATGGCTCTTCACCATCATGAGTCTCGGTCTGCTGGTGCTCATCGGAAACCAGTTCCTGCTGGTGGAGGAATTGGCGGAGTTCCGCATTGTCATCATCTATAATTTTGGTTTTTCTCTGGTGCTTTCCGCCCCGGTTTTCATGGTCGCCACGCGATTCCTGGCGGACCAGATCTATTCTAGAGACGTGTCGCGCGCTCCCGGTATGATGTTCGGCGCCTTGTTGCTGTTGTTCCTGTTGCAAGGACCCTTGGTGATGGTGTTCTATATCGGCTATGCGGATATGACGCCATGGGTGAGGGTGGCCGCCATCGCTAACTATTTTCTGATCACCGGAATATGGTTGGTGAGCATCTTCATGTCCGCCCTGAAGGAATATGCCGCCATCGCGCGCACCTTCGCCATCGGCATGTTCATCGCCTTGGCCGGCTCCGTGCTGATGGCGCCCGATTTCTCGGTGGCCGGTATGCTGATGGGGTTCAACATCGGTCTGGCGTACATCCTGTTCGACCTCATGGCCCGCGTGCTGGCGGAGTTTCCTCATCCCATCCGGGCGCCGTTTGCGTTCCTCCACTATTTCCGCACCCACTGGGAAATCGCCCTCGCAGGCATGATCTACAACATGGCAATCTGGGTGGACAAATGGATGATGTGGTTTGCGCCTGAGCGCTCCATGCAACCGAGTGGGTTGATCTCCTATCCCCTCTACGACAGCGCCATGTTCCTTGCCTATCTGGCCATCGTGCCCGCAATTGCGCTGTTTACCTTCAGCGTGGAGACCCGCTTCTTCGAGCAATACCTGCGTTTCTATCAGGACATCCAGCAGCACGCCACCTATGATCGTATCGAGCGCAATCACCAATCCCTTTGGCAGACCATTCTGGAGAGTGCCCGCAACCTGTTGGTATTGCAGCTTACCATCGCGGTCAGTCTGATTCTGCTGGCGCCAGCCATTCTCGACTGGCTGCAGGCAAGTGCTCTCCAGTTGGGTATGTTCCGTTTCGGCGTGCTGGGTTCGTTGTTCCACGCCTTTGCCATGTTCCTCATGATCACACTCTCCTACTTCGATGTGCGGATGAAGGTGCTCACCGTGGCATTGGTGTTCCTGATCAGCAATGCGTCGCTGACCTGGTTGTCGATGCAATGGGGGCTGGCCTGGTATGGCTGGGGGTATGCCGTCGCCGCAATGATCACCTTTGCCTTTGCCTATGTATTGGTGGCGCGCCACATCAAACGGCTTCCCTACGAGACTTTTATTGCGAGGAACACTTCGATCGGGTAGTACGGATGGCATTTGGCATTGACGGGCATGGAAGCCATCGGTACAATTCTCGCTCTTTACTCTGGCGGTGGCGGCACGGCCACCCTTTACGACCACAGAGGAATGAACAACCATGTATGCGGTGATTAAGACCGGCGGCAAACAGTACCGCGTTTCCGAGGGGGATACCCTGCGAGTGGAGAAGCTCGAGGCCGAAGAGGGCGCCAATGTCGAGATCGACAAGGTGCTGCTGGTTGCCGATGGCGACGATATCAAGGTGGGCAGCCCCTATCTGGAAGGGGGCAAGGTGACCGCCACCGTCAAGGCCCATGGCCGCGGCAAAAAGGTCAAGATCATCAAGTTCAAACGGCGCAAGCATCACCTGAAGCGGCAGGGTCACCGTCAGTGGTATACCGAGCTTGAGGTCACGGGTATCAACGCTGGTTGAGGAGAAGGCTGATATGGCACACAAAAAGGCAGGCGGCAGTTCGCGCAACGGCCGCGATTCAGAATCCAAACGGTTGGGCGTCAAGGTCTTCGGTGGGCAGGCCATCAAGGCCGGCGGCATCATCGTCCGCCAGCGGGGCACGCGATTCCACAACGGTGTCAATGTGGGTTGCGGCAAGGACCATACCCTCTACGCCAAGGCGGATGGAAAGGTGGTGTTTGAGGTCAAGGGGCCGCGCAAGAGGAAATACGTCAGCGTCGTCCCCGTTTGACGATCCGCCGCCTTCCGTGTCAGGAAGCCTCGTCCCGGGACGGGGCTTTTTGCGTTATGGGGGACGAAAAGCGGGTAGAATGCAGTCATGAAGTTTGTAGATGAAGCGACCATACGCGTGGAGGCCGGTGATGGCGGCAACGGCTGCGTCAGCTTCCGTCGCGAGAAATTCATTCCCAAGGGCGGCCCCGACGGTGGCGATGGGGGTGATGGCGGCAGTGTCTATCTGATTGCCGACGAGGGGCTCAACACCCTGGTCGATTTCCGCACCCAGCGCATCCACCGTGCCCAGCGGGGTAAGAACGGCATGGGCCGAAACCGCACCGGCCGCAGTGGTGAGGATCTCTATATCCGGGTGCCGGTGGGCACCCGTGTGTACGACGAAGCGACGGGTGAGGAGATGGGAGACCTGGTGGAGGCAGGGGAGGTACTGCGGGTGGACAGAGGCGGTGTGCATGGCGTGGGCAACACCCGTTTCAAGAGCAGCACCAACCGCGCTCCGAGGCAGTTCACCGAGGGCACGCCGGGTGAGCGCCGCCAACTCCGCCTCGAACTCGTGGTGCTGGCGGACGTGGGGTTGCTCGGGATGCCAAACGCGGGCAAATCGAGCCTGATCCGTAAAGTCTCCAGCGCCCGGCCCAAGGTGGCGGATTATCCTTTCACCACACTCTATCCCAATCTCGGCGTGGTGCGGTTCGGCGAGGGGCGAAGCTTCGTCATTGCCGATATCCCCGGCGTCATCGAAGGGGCGGCGGAAGGGGCCGGGCTCGGCCTCCGGTTTCTGAAACACCTCAGTCGCACCCGCCTGCTGCTGCATCTGGTGGATATGGCCCCCGTCGATCCAGAGGTGGAACCGGCGGAAGAGGTGCGCCGCATCGAGCAGGAGCTGACCAGGTATAGTGAGGATTTGGCAGCGCAGGAGCGCTGGTTGGTGTTGAACAAAAAGGACCTCCTTTCCGCCAAAGAATTCGAACGGCGTCGGGCATCCATCATCCAGGCGCTGCACTGGGAGGGGCCGGTGTTCGCCATCTCCGCCATCACGGGCGAGGGGACCGGTGATCTCATGGCGCGGCTGATGGAGCGGCTGGAGACACTGCGCGCCGCGGAGGCGTCAGCCGAGACGGTGGAGGCAGAAGAGGCGTGGAGTCCTATCTGACCATGTTTTCCCGAAACGACGTCCCCGCCACCCGCCGTTGGGTGGTCAAGATCGGTAGCGCTTTGCTCACCGGCGACGGCAAAGGCATCTCACGCCAGACCTTTTCTCCCTGGGTCGAACAGATGGCGGCCTGGCGGGACGGGGACAGGGAACTGGTGGTGGTCTCCTCGGGCGCGGTGGCCGAGGGCATGAGCCGCATGGGCTGGCGCACGCGGCCGGAGACGTTGCACGGCCTTCAGGCCGCCGCCGCCATTGGCCAAATGGGGCTCGTCCGCGCCTACGAGGCCTGCTTCCAGAAGCGGGGCATGCATACCGCCCAGATCTTGCTGACCCGCGATGATCTGGCCGATCGGGAGCGTTATCTCAATGCCCGGGGTACGCTGCGAACCCTGATCGGCCTCGGCGTGGTGCCGGTGGTGAACGAAAACGACACCGTGGCCACCGACGAACTCCGTTTTGGTGACAACGACACCTTGGCGGCGCTGGTGGCCAATCTCATCGAGGCCGATCTGTTGATCATGCTCACCGACCAGGACGGCCTGTGCGACAGCGATCCCCGCCTCAATCCAGATGCGCGGCTTATCAGCGAGATACGGGTGGACGATCCGCGACTCGAACGGATGGCGGGTGGCAGCGTCAGCGGCCTCGGCAAGGGAGGGATGGTAACCAAGGTGCGGGCCGCACGGCTTGCGGCCCGTTCCGGCACCGCTACTGTGATTGCCTCGGGACGTGAGGCGTCGGTCCTGAGCCGCATCGCTGCGGGCGAGGAGATAGGCACCCTCCTGTCCCCGGCGCAAGGCAGGCAGGCGGCGCGCAAGCGCTGGATCGCCGGCCACCTCCAGGTGAAAGGGCGGCTGACGCTGGACGACGGTGCGGTGCGGGTGCTGCGTGAACAGGGACGCAGTCTGTTACCGGTGGGCGTTACGGCAGTGGACGGCGGCTTTGCGCGCGGTGACGTGGTGGCCTGTGTGAATGGGGCAGGGCGCGAAGTGGCGCGGGGCCTGGTCAACTACGACGCCAATGAGGTTCGTCGCATCATGGGGCAGCCGAGCGGCCGCATCGAAGAGATCCTCGGCTATCTCGAGGCCGAGGAGCTGATTCACCGCGATGATCTGGTGTTGATGTAACGTCTGGCGACGAAAGATCATTATCGCCCATGGTGACATTTGTCATCCGGGCGGGCACAAAAAAACCGGCGTTTGGCCGGTTTTTTTGTGCGGCTTGTGGACGTTTTTCGCTACATCGCCTTGATATGGGCGTTCAACCGGCTCTTGTGTCGCGCCGCCTTGTTCTTGTGGATCAGACCCTTGTCGGCCATGCGGTCGATAACAGGTACTGCACTCTTATAGGCTTCGATAGCCTCTTCCTTGTTCCCCGCGTCGATGGCGTAGACCACCTTCTTTATATGGGTGCGCAGCATGCTGCGCAGGGGCGCGTTGTGCTGACGACGCTTCACCGCCTGACGGGCGCGCTTACGGGATTGTGCTGTATTGGCCAACGTCTGATCTCCTGAAAAATCTGCCAGAGTGTTTAAAGACCGCGCATTATCCTTCGACATCCACCGCTTGTCAAATTCGAGGCGTTACCCGTTCAGATGGCGAGAAAAGCGATTTCTGTTATTATTCAGGCTGTTTTAAAAAGGATATGAAATGATGATGAGGATTGCTCTCGTAGCCGTCGCGCTGCTCCTTGCCGGCGCCCTGGGCGGTTGTGTGGTCGGAACCGTGATCGACGTTGCCACCGATACCACCATCGCCGTCGCCAAGATTCCATTCAAGGTGGGCGGAGCGGTGATCGATGTCGCGACGGGAGATGACGACGAGGAGGATTGACCGGCTCGGTCTGTCCTGCCGGATGTTTATCGCCAAGACGGCGTCCCCCGCCGTTGTGGGAGCATATACAATAAGACTTTTTGGCTGATTCTCGGGGACGCGGCACTGGCTTCACTCATCAAATCCATCGCTACGGTGGGATCCAACACGCTGCTCTCGCGCATGCTCGGCTTTGTGCGCGATGTGGTGTTTGCTCATATCTTCGGCGCCAGCGCCGCAACCGACGCCTTCTTCGTCGCCTTCAAGATCCCCAATTTCATGCGGCGGTTGTTTGCCGAGGGGGCCTTTTCCATGGCCTTCGTGCCGGTCCTTTCGGAGTACAAGGAACAGCGACCTTTCGTCGAACTGAAGCGCTTTGTGGACGATGTGGCGGGGACCCTCGGACTGGTGCTGCTGCTGGTAACCGTGGCGGGAGTGATCGGCGCGCCGCTGCTGATTTATCTCTTTGCGCCAGGGTTTGCCAACGCGGGGGAGAAGTACGATCTGGCGGTGGCCATGCTGCGGCTCACCTTTCCTTACCTCTTCTTCATCTCACTCACCGCCTTCGCTGGCGGCATTCTCAACAGCCACCATCGCTTCGGTGTGCCGGCCTTTACCCCGGTGTTGCTCAATCTCTCCCTGATTGGTTGCGCCTTGTGGGTGTCGCCGCATATCTCCCCCCCCATCATGGCGCTGGCGTGGGGCGTCTTGCTCGCCGGAATGGCCCAGTTTCTGTTTCAGTTCCCCTTCCTGCACCAGCTCAGGCTGCTGCCGCGGCCACGGGTCAACCGCAAGGACGAGGGCGTGCGCCGCATCCTGCGCTTGATGGTGCCGGCGCTGTTCGGTGTCTCGGTGTCGCAGATCAACCTGCTGTTGGACACCCTGATCGCCTCCTTCCTGATCACTGGCAGCATCTCCTGGCTCTACTACTCCGATCGCCTGATGGAGTTCCCGCTCGGTATTCTCGGGGTGGGGCTGGGGACGGTGATTTTGCCCAATCTCTCCCGCCAGCATGCGGCGGCCGATCCACAGACCTTCTCCAAAACACTCGACTGGGCCATGCGCTGGGTGCTGCTGTTCGGGATGCCCGCGACCGTGGGCCTGGTGTTGCTCGCCGGACCGATCCTGATGACCCTGTTCCAGTCCGACGCCTTCACCCTCAACGACGTCTTCATGTCCACCAAGAGCCTCATCGCCTACGCCCTTGGCCTCACGGCCTTCATGGCGATCAAGGTACTCGCCCCCGGTTATTACGCCCGACAGGACACCAAGACCCCCGTGCGCATCGCTGTAATCGCCATGATCACCAATATGGTGCTCAACGTTCTTTTTATGTTTCCCCTTGGCCACATGGGACTGGCCCTTGCCACCTCCCTCGCCGCGGCGCTCAATGCCTACTTGCTGTGGCGGGGACTGAGGAGGGAAGGGGTCTATCAGCCGGACGAGCGCTGGGGCACCCTAATCCCGCAGGCCGCCATTGCCTGCGGCGCCATGGCCTTCGTCATCCACCTCGGTATTGACGCCCCCGCCGCATGGCTGGCAATGGGCCGGGGGGAGCGCATCGGCCAGCTTCTGCTCTGGATCGGCCTCGGCGGCGCGGCGTACTTCGCCACCCTGTTCGCTGTGGGCGTGCGGGTGCAGCATTTTCGGAATGCCTGAAGCCCTGAATTCGATATATATTGTTGCCGGGTTAATAAGCGGGGGCTACAGAAAATCAGGCAGCCGCTCCCGGATCGTTTTGGGGTCGAGGGTGGTGAGGTCCTTGTCGATCTCGGCGGCCACAGTCTTGCTCAAGGGCTCACTGTAACATTTGCGCAGCAGCCCGAGAAAGGCAGGTGCGGCGACGATGTAGAGTTTTTCGAATTCGCCCGAAGTGCGGCCTGACTCCAGTTTCTCGCAGAGCAGGTGGGCGAAGCGGTTGGCGGCCTCTTGTTTGTGCTCTTCCTCACGTCCCATGGTGTGGGGGCTGAAGCCCGTGTTGCGTTCCCGTTCCCTGCCAGACCGATCGGTGATCAAATCACCCTCGTGGAGCCGGGCCTCCGGATAGGTGAGGTCTTCGAGTTCGTTGAGGGGCCCGGCGGGCTTGTCCGTGGTGAATAATCTGGCACGGCTGCTGTCTGCGACGACTACCCAGCTTTTACTCATGGCGTCTCCCCTTGTCTTCGTATGTGTATCTCGGATACACCCATCTCCTTAGTGTGACCGGCGCAAAGGTTTTATGCACCGCCCAATACGTGATCAGTCTTTTGGCCTATCTGGTCGAGGACCTCTAACATCTCCGTAAGGAGGTTATCTTTTTCTCCGGCCAGCTCTTCGGCCTTGAGTTCGCGCAGTCTGTCCATCTGCTCCAAAAGGTCGGCATGGTGCCGGTGTAATTCGTCGATGAGGCCCTTTTGTTCCTTGGTGGCCTTCGATTCCGCCTGTTTAATCCGAGTTTTTGTTTCTGCGATCTGGGTCTCCAGAAGATCCAGTGCCTCGTCAAAATCCAGTTCTTGCAGTTCGTGCAGCTTCATGTCTGATTTTCCTTCGGAGGTGGTGAGTTGCTTGTGTTCTCTGTCTGGCGCTCCAATTTCCGAATCTATTCCCGGTGTGATGCGGGTTTATCCATAAATTGGTGGCGCATTGCCAACAATTCAATCCCCTTCATGGTGTAATGTTGCGGAGCGTGAGAGCGTTTGCGCCAGGTTAGTATTAACCCGGCAACAATATATATCGTATTCAGCCGTGGCGTGCCGGTTCGTAGCAAGGTGGCCCATCGCCGCTGTAGCCACCCTACAGCAAGATGGGGCAACGCAGTCTGCGGGCCGGCACGCCACGGCCTGTCTTTGAATATCATAGGGTTAGGGGCTTCAGGCAG
>JALSTP010000093.1 GCA_026983675.1 Sedimenticola sp. | reverse complement strand
CGGCCTGTCTTTGAATATCATAGGGTTAGGGGCTTCAGGCAGGCACCGGACCTGCGTTCCAGTGCTTGGCAAGGGAATGACCCTTGCCTGCGCACTGCGCCTTGTTCCGGCGCCTGCCTGAAGCCCTGAATGCGATATATATTGTTGCCGGGTTAATAATAATAAAACTATGTGGTCTTCTTACGCCGTTCTTTGAAGAATGCTTGCAGTCGTCCGGCGCACGCGTCTGCCATCACGCCGCCAACGCATTCCAGCCGGTGATTGAAACGCCCGTCGGGCGGCAATAACTCGAACACGCTCCCCGCTGCACCCCCTTTGGGATCGTGGGCGCCAAACACCAACCTTGCGATTCGGGCATGAATGATGGCGCCCGCACACATGGTGCAGGGTTCGAGCGTCGCATAGAGGGTGGCGCCCGGAAGCCGGTAGTTGCGGAGATGCTCCCCGGCATGGCGGAGGGCGATGATCTCCGCGTGGGCGGTGGGATCGTGCCGGCCTATGGGTTGGTTCCAGCCTTCGCCGATGACGGTGTCATCCAGCACGACCACCGCCCCGACCGGCACCTCACCTTGTGCCTCCGCCTCTGCCGCCAATTCCAGTGCATGCCGCATGTATCGATGATCGGGTGCTTCATTCATGTCTGGAGACCGGTGCGTTCTGGAGTAATCATTGGAGAGGTATTCATGGCGCATGGCCTATCGGGCAGTCGGGTCAATGGGATTGTCCTGAAGCAGGTTGAGGGCGTGCTGGATATCTGCAATTGCCTTTTCATGCCGTTGCTTGAAGGCCTGATGAATCGAACGTGTCCGGTTGTGGTACTGGGCCTGCTGACGGTGGTGTCTCTCCAGTTCGGCAAGCGAATCAGGCTGGGTGGGCGGGTTTTTCACCGCCGATTTCAGATACCGCCCATGTTCGATGAGCATTTTCTCGTGATCCTGCACCATCTTCTCATGGGTGGACAGCGCTTGAATGTGGGCGGGCATCGCCCGTTCAAGCTTGAATAGCACTGCGTCCATGCGGCGTGTCTCCTCTCGCCAGCGTTTTATGTCCGCCATCCAAGTTGCATGTTCAGCATGCCATGCGGTTTGCTCTTCGAGCATTTTCTCGATGCTTTGGGCGACATGGGGCAGCGTATCCATCAGTCTTCCCGTCTATTCTGCCGGGTTGATATCAACCACTACAGTGTCCATGGGGTTCGATATGCGGCGATCAGTTTCATGCACAGCGCTGTGCCCTCCAATTATGATCCGTCCGTAGACGGGGATCTGCTGGCGCGCT
The DNA here is from genome assembly GCA_026983675.1 of Sedimenticola sp. Taxonomy (GTDB): domain Bacteria; phylum Pseudomonadota; class Gammaproteobacteria; order Chromatiales; family Chromatiaceae; genus JALSTP01. The sequence goes on along the minus strand of JALSTP010000093.1, from coordinate 1,877 downwards.
TCCAGCCGGGTAGATACTCTACGCTTGGCAGCGTGCGGGTCGGCTGCGGGTAGAGGGTCATCAACTGCAACACCTCGGTGGGAATTTCTGTGCTGACTGGCAGCCCAAGGGTTTTGGCTTCATCGGCGGTGATGGGGTAGTCGTGGGTCCACTGGCCGCTGGCCAATGTTTCCGCCAGGGTCTGTGCCTCATTTTCTGCCATCCGGCCTTCAAGCAGATTTTCCACCGCCGATCGGACCTGCAGGAGCGCCTTTTGGCCCACATCGGCCAATACCAGCGTGCGGTCGTCGATCTTGTCGATGGATTTTTTTTCCACCACCTTTTGCAGTGATGCCGCAGGCATATCGCCAAGCTGCGGATCCACCGGCCCCAGCACGGCGTGGTTGCACATCAGGATCTCATCGGCCGCCAGGGCAATCATGGTGCCGCCCGACATGGCATAGTGGGGGACGTGTACAGTCACCTTTCCGGGGTGGTCCCGGAGGGCGCGGGCAATCTGCAGGGCCGCGAGCACCAGCCCGCCTGGGGTGTGCAGGATAATATCGAGCGGCACCTTGGGGTCGGTCATGTGGATGGCGCGCAGCACCGCCTCGGAGTCGTGCACGTCGATATAGCGCACGATCGGAAAGCCGAGCAGATGCATGGTCTCTTGTCGATGCACCAGGGTGATGACGCGTGAACCGCGTTTCTGTTCGATCTGGGCGATCTTGCGTTGTCGCGCCGCTTCCAGTAACCGCTGGGCGATCACCGGCTGGAAGGCACTGATGATCAGTACAATCCAAAACAAGTCGATAAAATTCATGGCCACATCCTGGGTTCGGTCCGTTTACGGTTCGTCTTGTCGCCATCAGGCGCGTATCCCAACGATCCCTCGTCGGGAAAGTAGGGGCGATTTCGTTCTTCCGGGAGGATGAAAGGCTTCACCAGCAGCATACCGGCAATGAATCCGCCCACATGCGCCCACCACGCCACGCCGCCACTGAGATTGACGTTGTCGAGTGCCTGGGTCCCCGACAGAAACTGCAGCAGAAACCAAAACAGACCAAACAGGATGGCAGGCCATTCAAAAAACAGGGGAAAGATGACAATAATGATCATAAACAGGATGCGGGCGCGTGGAAACATCACGGTATATCCCCCCATGACGCCGGCGATGGCCCCAGACGCACCGATGGCCGGAAGGGTCGAGTAGGGGTTCAGCGCGATATGGGTCGTCATCGCGGCCAGTCCCACAATTCCATAGAATGCCAAAAACCGCGCCGGGCCCATGCGATCCTCCAGTGCCGGGCCGAAGATCCATAACACCCACATGTTGCCCACGATATGGGCGAGCCCCCCATGCATGAACTGGGCGGTGATGATTGGCAGATAGTTGTGTGGGTCCATACCGTGCGCTATCGCCCAGGCCGGGACCGTATAACGCGCCGGTACCAGGCCCAAATGGTAGCTAACGTATTCGATCCACACCTTTGGTAACTGCGCCTCCCAGAAGAATACCAGCACATTCAGGACAATGAGCGTCAGCACCATGAAAGGTGTATGACGGCGGGCGACGCTATCGATAAGGGGAAACATGGATGTCTGGCACCTTCTCCATTGTCCTGGGGCGCGCTATTGAATGTGTTGATCCGGCGTCCGGTATCGCTGCTTCAAGGCCGCTGTTCACGCTATATGAGGGGAAGGAGTGAGTCAACAAGGAGAACGGGCGGTAAAGGCGCAGGCTTTGCCTATTTGTTAGAACATGGCGGCTCGGAGTCTGCCGGGTTATTAACCCGGCAACAATATATATCGCATTCAGGGCTTCAGGCAGGCGCCGGAACAAGGCGCAGTGCGCAGGCAAGGGTCATTCCCTTGCCAAGCACTGGAACGCAGGTCCG
>JALSTP010000092.1 GCA_026983675.1 Sedimenticola sp. | reverse complement strand
CCCATTAAATTCACGATTCACGATTCACGATTCACGATTCACGATTCACGATTCACGATTCACGATTCACGATTCACGATTCACGATTCACGATTCACGATTCTGTAAATGATAGCGGCCCCAATAGCCCCTGACAATTCAATGGAAATCAATACAAGCCGGTAGGGCGTGAACAGGTGGACGCCTTATTTACACCTATTTTTCGGGCGGCGGGCGACGCTTGGTGTTTTCCGGGCACAGAAAAAAGGGCGCCGAGGCGCCCTTTTTTGTTCTATGAGAAGTGTCCGTGTTCAGGTCACTTTCTGCTCAAGTTCGCCTTTTTCGTAGCGTTTGTACATGGCCTCCAGGCTGATGGGTTTGATCTTGGAGGCGTGACCGGCGCTGCCGAAGGCTTCGTAGCGGGCCTTGCAGATGCCTTTCATGGCTTCGGTGGAGGCCTTGAGGAATTTGCGCGGGTCGAATACAGAGGGGTTTTCGTGCATGAATTTGCGTACGGCGCCGGTGGAGGCCATGCGCAGGTCGGTGTCGATGTTGACTTTGCGCACGCCGTGCTTGATGCCTTCGACGATCTCTTCGACGGGTACGCCGTAGGTCTCGCCCATGTCACCGCCGTATTCGTTGATGATCTTGAGCCACTCTTGGGGGACGGAGGAGGAGCCGTGCATCACCAGGTGGGTGTTGGGGATGCGGGCGTGGATCTCTTTGATGCGGTCGATACGGAGGACTTCGCCGGTGGGTGGCTTGGTGAATTTGTAGGCGCCGTGGGAGGTGCCGATGGCGATGGCCAGGGCGTCCACCCCGGTCTGCTTGACGAAGTCGGCGGCCTGGTCGGGATCGGTGAGCAACTGGTCCATGTCCAATGCGCCCTCGGCGCCGTGACCGTCCTCTTCTCCCATCATGCCGGTCTCGAGGGAACCGAGGCAACCCAACTCCCCTTCCACGGAGACGCCGCCGGCGTGGGCCATTTCCACTACCTTGCGGGTGGTTTCGACGTTGTATTCGTAACTGGAGGGGGTCTTCATGTCGGGCATGAGGGAGCCATCCATCATCACTGAGCTGAATCCTGACTGGATGGAGCGCAGACAGACGCCGGGCTCGGAGCCGTGATCCTGGTGCATGACCACGGGGATGTGGGGATACATTTCGGTCGCTGCGGTGATGAGGTGGCGCAGGAACGGCTCGCCAGCATAGGAGCGGGCGCCGGCGGAGCCCTGCATGATCACGGGGCTGTCGGTCTCGTCCGCCGCCTGCATGATGGCGTGGACCTGTTCCATGTTGTTGACGTTGAATGCGGGCATGCCGAAATCGTTTTCGGCGGCGTAGTCCAGCAATTGGCGCATCGAAATAAGGGCCATGGGCTCTCTCCTTTACGGTTTGTGTTCACGGTCTGTTGGGACAAACGATAACAAAGCCCCGGGCGGAGCGAAACCGGTTCCGCCGCTCCTGCACGGCCGTTGCCGTTTGTCTGCGAAAAACGATGGGGGTCACGAGATCTCCCCATTGGGTTGCACGATGTGTTCGCCGACGCGCATCACCTTCATGATATTGGTCTGGCCTTCGACGCCGGAGCGGTCACCTTTGGTGATGATCACCAGATCACCGTCGCGCACTGTCCCGCGCCGCAACAGTTCGTCGATGACCTCTTGGTTCACTTCGCGTATGTCGGGGCTCTCCACGTCGAAGCTGACGGGGTAGACGCCCCGGTAGAGGGTCACTTTTCTCCGCGTCGCGACATGCCGCGTCAGGGCGAAGATGGGAATGCCCGAGCTGATTCTCGACATCCACTTGACCGTCGAGCCGGACTCGGTGAGCGCGGCAATGGCGGTGACACCCAGATGATTCGCGGTGTACATGGTGGCCATGGCAATCGCCTCGTCCACGCGGCCGAAAATGCTGTCCAGCCGATGTGTCGAGGTCCGCGCCACTGCCTGTTTTTCCGCCTCCAGGCAGACTCGGCTCATGGCCTCCACCACCTTGGGCGGGTTGACGCCGACCGAAGTTTCGGCGGACAACATCACGGCATCTGTGCCGTCCAGCACCGCGTTGGCCACGTCGAACACCTCGGCGCGGGTGGGGATCGGGCTTTCGATCATGGACTGCATCATCTGGGTGGCGGTGATGACCACGCTGTTGATCTCCCGGGCGTGCTTGATCAGGTTCTTCTGCACCGCCGGCAGTTCGGCGTCACCGATCTCCACCCCCAGATCACCGCGGGCGATCATGATGGCATCCGCGGCATCGATGATTTCGTCGATATTCTCCAGCGCCTCGGCGCGCTCGATCTTGGCGATGATGCCGCCTTTGCCCCCGGCCCGGCGCAGCAAATCGCGCGCTTGGTTGACATCATCGGCACTGCGCACGAAGGAGACGGCGACGTAATCCGCCCCCATTTCTGCGCAGAAAACGATGTCCTCCCGATCCTTTTCGGTCAGCGCCGGCGCGGACAATCCCCCTCCCTGACGATTGATGCCCTTGCTGTCGGAGAGCTTGCCACCGACCACCACCTTGCAATGAATCTGGCTCTCGGTGACCGACTCCACCCATAGGGCGATCGCGCCGTCGTCGAGCAACAGGGTGTCGCCCCGTGCCACATCTTCCACCAATTGAGGGTAGGTGAGCCCCACATGCTCCTGATCGCCGCTATCCAGCGGGCATGCGGCATCGAGCACGAAGGCATCCCCCTCGAACAGGCGTACCGAGCCATGAATAAAACGGCCAATGCGAATCTTGGGGCCCTGGAGGTCCGCCAGCACACCGATCTGACGGCCACTGGCACGGGCACGATTTCTCAGCGTTTCCGCGCGCGTACGATGTTCCTCGTCGGTCCCGTGGGAAAGGTTCAGGCGCACCACGTCAACCCCGGCGTGGATCATCTCGTCCAGCACCTTGGGGTCGTCGGTGGCAGGGCCCAACGTGGCCACGATTTTTGTACGTCGAAGCATGGGGTTGCGATCAGACTCTCGGCACCGGCGTTGCTACGGGCGCGCGCCGGCCGAAGGACGCAGATGCCGTGCCGACTTCCGGACACCACCACGGGCGACCCAGATGCCCGCGCAGCGCCCACACCCCGCGCCGACAACAGGCCCGGTCAAGTCCGCTGCTCCGCAGCGCGCTTCTCCAGCATCTCGACTGCGGGCAGCTTCTTGCCCTCGAGGAATTCGAGAAATGCACCGCCGCCTGTCGAAATGTAGGAAATCTTGTCCGCGATCCCGTATTTGTCCACTGCCGCCAGGGTGTCGCCCCCCCCGGCAATGGAGAAGGCATCGGATTCGGCGATGGCCATGCCGAGTGTCTTGGTGCCCTCGCCGAACTGATCGAACTCGAACACACCGACTGGACCGTTCCAGACGATGGTACCGGCCGACTTCATCATCTCCGCGAAGCGGGCCGCGGTCTCGGGACCGATATCGAAGATCATGTCGTCGTCCGCCACCTCGTCCACCTTCTTGACGGTGGCCTCGGCGGTCTCGGAAAACTCCTTGCCCACCACCACATCGGTGGGTACCGGTATCTCGCCGCCCTTTTCCTTTGCCGCCGCCATCAGGCGCTTGGCCTCGGGGATGAGGTCCTCTTCATACAGGGACTTGCCCACCTTGTGGCCGGCGGCCGCGATGAAGGTGTTGGCAATACCGCCGCCGGGGATCAACTGATCCACGATCTTGGAGAGCGCGTCCAGCACAGTCAGTTTGGTTGACACCTTGGAGCCGCCGACGATGGCCGCCATGGGCCGCTTGGGGTTGTCGAGTGCCTTTCCCAAGGCGTCCAACTCACCCGCCAGCAGGGGACCGGCACACGCGATGGGGGCAAAGGTACCCACCCCATGCGTGGATGCCTGCGCCCTGTGGGCCGTGCCGAAGGCGTCCATGACATAAATGTCGCACAGGCTGGCGTATTTCTTCGAGAGTGCCTCGTCATTGGCCTTCTCGCCCACATTGAAACGGACGTTCTCCAGCAGCACCACGTCGCCGTCGTTCAATTCGGGCGCCTTTTCCAGATAGTCCGTGATCAGGCGGACCGTCTTCCCCAATGCCTCGCTCAGATAGTCCGCCACCGGCTTGAGGGAGAATTCCTCCGCCGGTTCGCCCTCCTTGGGACGTCCCAAGTGGGACATCAACATCACCCGGGCACCGGCCTTCATGGCATGTTCGATGGTGGGAAGAGAGGCGCGGATGCGCTTGTCTGAGGCAACCTTGCCATCCTTGATCGGCACATTGAGATCCTCGCGGATGAGCACCCGTTTGCCGGCCAGGTCGAGATCGGTCATTTTGATGATGGACATACTGACGTCTCCTGTTGAATGTTTTTGAATCCGGGAACCCTTTGGAAAGGCCCAGGGATCTGTCGGGCTGGATACGGTTTTGCCGCAACGCTCCTTAATGACGCTCGATCCGGTATGTCGGACACCTCAATGAGGCCGGCGATCCGCCTTGCCGAATGGGATGAGCCGACGCGTCACCAGTGATTTTTGCTTCAAACGGTCGAATCCAACAGATACCCCGCCTTGCCGAATGGCACCCTTCGGGTGACGAGAAACAGCAGGGTGGACACCGTGCCCACCCTGCTTGCCGTTCTCTAGACCAGATTATTCATGAAATCGCTCGCGCCCTTGCTTGATCCTTGTCCACACAGGGAATTTTTCTTCCTCGGCAATACAGCCCGTATTCCACTCGGTCGGAAAATCCCCTGTGTGGAGAATTCTTTGTGCAATCATCGCGGCGATTCATCAATAACCCGGGCTAGCTGGCAGCGACGTGCTGCACGAAACGCATCATGTTGCAGGTGTAGCCGTACTCGTTGTCGTACCAGGACACCACCTTGACGAAGGTGTCATCCAGCGCGATGCCGGCGCCGGCGTCGAAGATGGACGAGGCGCTCACGCCGCGGAAATCGGTGGAGACCACCTTGTCCTCGGTGTAGGCCAACGTACCCTTCATCTCGCCCTCCGAGGCGGCCTTCATGGCGGCGCAGATATCGTCATAGGAGGCGGGCTTGTCCAACTCCGCGGTGAGGTCCACCACGGAGATGTCCGGCGTGGGCACGCGGAAGGCCATGCCGGTCAGTTTGCCGTTCAGTTCGGGCAACACCACGCCCACCGCCTTGGCTGCGCCAGTGGAAGAAGGGATGATGTTGTCCAGGATGCCGCGGCCACCGCGCCAGTCCTTCATGGAGGGTCCGTCCACCGTCTTCTGAGTCGCCGTAGCCGCATGCACGGTGGTCATCAGGCCCCGCTTCAGGCCCCAGTTGTCGTGCAGCACCTTGGCCACGGGGGCCAGGCAGTTGGTGGTGCAGGAGGCGGCGGAGACGATGGCCTGCCCCTCGTAGGCGTTGTGGTTGACGCCATATACGAACATGGGCGTGCCGTCCTTGGAAGGCGCGCTCTGCACCACTTTCCGGGCACCGGCGTCGATGTGTTTCTGACAGCTCTCGGCGGTGAGGAAGAAGCCGGTGCATTCGACCACGAGGTCGGCGCCCACGTCGCCCCATTTCAGATTGGCCGGATCGCGCTCGGCGGTGAGGCGAATCTTCTTGCCGTCCACGACGAGATTGTTGCCATCCACGCCCACTTCACCTTGAAAGCGGCCATGTACGGAGTCGTATTTGAGCATGTAGGCCAGATAGTCGGCGTCCAGCAGATCGTTGATACCGACGATCTCGATGTCTTTGAAGTCCTGATGGACCGCGCGGAACACCATGCGGCCGATGCGGCCAAAGCCGTTGATTCCAATTTTAAGTGCCATTGTTTTGAACCTCCTGATAGTTCGAATGGGGTAATGGTGTGCAAAGACACGGGCGCCACCGGCGCCCGTTCCTGAAGACCGCCGGCCTCAGACGACCGATTCGACCGCCTTGGTGACATTCTCCGCGGTAATGCCGAAATCCTTGAAGACCTCCGCCGCCGGCGCCGACTCGCCGAAGGTGTCGATGCCGATGATCTTGCCGTTCAGGCCAACATATTTGCGCCAGAAGTCGGTAACACCGGCCTCCACGGCCACGCGGGCGGTAACGCTCGAAGGCAACACCGATTCCTTGTAGGCGTCGTCCTGGGCATCAAAGACGTCGGTGGACGGCATGGAGACCACGCGCACCTTCTTGCCCTTCCCCGCCAAGTCGTCCGCCGCCTGCATCGCCAGTTCCACCTCGGAGCCGGTGGCGATGATGATGGCATCGGGCGCACCGTCGGTATCGCGCAATACGTAGCCGCCTTTCTCGATGCCAGCGATCTGGTCCGCCGTCCGCTCCATGTGTGGCAGGCCCTGGCGCGAGAGAATCAGGCTGGTGGGACCACCTTTGCGCTGCAAGGCAGCCTTCCAGGCCACTGCGGTCTCCACGGCATCACAGGGACGCCATACCGACATGCGCGGGATCATGCGCAGGGTGGCAGTCTGCTCCACCGGCTGATGAGTGGGCCCGTCCTCGCCCAGACCGATGGAGTCGTGAGTGTAGACGTGGATCGGGCTGATCTTCATCAAGGCCGCCATGCGCAGGGCATTGCGGGCGTACTCGGAGAACATGAGGAAGGTTGCGCCATAGCTCTTGAAGCCGCCGTGCAACTCGATACCGTTCATGATTGCCGACATGGCGAATTCGCGCACGCCGTAATGGATGTAGTTGCCGGAGGCATCATCTTTGGTGAGTGCCTTGGAGCCGGACCAGATAGTGAGGTTGGAACCGGCCAGGTCAGCCGAACCGCCCAGGTATTCCGGCACGACCGGCCCGTAACCCTCGATTGCGTTCTGGGAGGCCTTGCGGGTCGCCAGCTTTTCCGCCTTTTCGTTGACCGAGGCGATGAACTTGGCCGCGTGCGCCTCGAAATCGGCGTTCAGATCACCCTTCATCCGGCGTTCGAACTCGGCCGCCAGATCGGGGTGTTCCACCTTGTAGGCGGCAAACTTTTCTTCCCAACTGGCTTCGGCGGCAGCCCCTTTCTCACGTGCGTCCCAGCCGGCGTAGATATCGTCCGGGATCTCGAAGGGCCCGTATTTCCATCCGAGGTTCTCGCGCGCAAGCGCAATCTCGTCTTCACCCAGCGGGGCGCCGTGACACTCTTCCTTGCCCTGTTTGTTGGGCGAGCCGAAACCGATGATGGTCTGGGCGCAGATCAGTGTCGGCTTGTCGGTGACGGAACGCGCCTCTTCGATCGCCGCCTTGACCGCATCGGGATCGTGACCGTCCACCTTGGGGATCACGTGCCAGCCGTAGGCCTCGAAACGGCCGGGGGTGTCGTCGGTGAACCAGGCCGGGGTGCCCTGCCCTTCGCCACGCACCTCGCCATCGATGGAGATGTTGTTGTCGTCGTAGATGGCGATCAACTTGCCCAGCCCGAGCGTGCCAGCCAACGAGCAGGCCTCGTGGGAGATGCCCTCCATCAGGCAGCCATCCCCCAGAAAGACATAGGTGTGATGATCGACGATCTCATGGCCGGGCCGGTTGAACTGGGCCGCCAGCGTCTTTTCGGCGATCGCCATGCCCACCGCATTGGTGATGCCCTGGCCCAGCGGGCCGGTGGTGGTCTCCACGCCCGGCGCATAGCCATACTCGGGGTGACCGGGGGTCTTGGAATGCAATTGGCGGAACTGCTTGAGGTCTTCGATGGTCAGATCGTAGCCGGTCAGGTGTAACAGCGAGTAGATCAGCATGGAACCGTGGCCATTGGACAGTACGAACCGGTCTCTGTCCGCCCATTCCGGGTTGTTCGGGTTGTGCTTCATGAAGTCATTCCACAGCACCTCGGCGATATCCGCCATTCCCATGGGTGCACCCGGATGACCGGAATTGGCCTTCTGCACCGCGTCCATGCTCAGGGCGCGGATGGCATTGGCAAGTTCTCTGCGTGAGGACATAATCCCCCTCCTTTCAAAAGGCTGAAACGAAACTAATCTCCCTCCCGGTCGCTACAGCGCCACTGACGGGAACGACTCCACGCCAGATACCGGGAACATACGGAATCGGGGCCTTCCGGTGTTCATGGCCCCAATACCGGTGGCTCGATCTTCATCTGAACCGGCATATCGACCGGCGGCATCCCCCCCTCTCTGCCGCCTTTTGCAGCAGGGAAAGTGCGCCTATTGTCCCCAACCTATTAGGATTCGGCAATATTTCTCCACTTATGGGGGTACAAGTGGACCTTTCCATGTGCTTATACCCCAATAAATTCAACTGGTTAAAAGAGAATATTCTACTAATTCCCTTTCCATTTTATGGAGCAACCCATGCTCGGAATCTGTTCTTCCGGCCCCTTGCCGGTCTCCGCAACCTGTTTCATGGCCTCGAAAAGGTCGCGCCGAACATCCCCGGGTGCGGTCTCCTTGCGGCTGGCATCCAGGCGTCCGCGATACTGCAGTTCCAGATCGGCGTTATAGCCGAAGAAATCGGGGGTGCACACCGCACCATACGCCTTCGCCACTTCCTGGGTCTCGTCCAGCAGATAAGGGAAGGGGAACTCGAATGCCTCCGCCACCTTTTTCATGTTGTCGAAGGAATCCTCGGGGTATTCCGCAGGGTCGTTGGACATGATAGCCACGCAATGGATGCCGTACGCTTTCAACTCACGGCAGTCCCGCACGATGCGCTCGCGGATCGCCTTCACGTAGGGGCAATGATTGCAGATGAACATCACCAGCAGACCCTTCGGCCCCTTGCATTCGTCGAGCGACCAGGTGCGGCCATCGACGCCGGGCAAACGAAAATCAGGCGCGGGCCGGCCAAAGTCACATACAGGCGTCTGGAGAGAAACCATGGGTTTGAATTCCGTGTTGTTGTCGGTTGGAAGGATACAACGGCACCACGCGCTCCTCGAACCGGGGCACCGAATTGACAATCACTTTTAACGCGGCATAATGAAAGAATCAAGCGCCAATTTGAACTCAGATTGCGGGCGCTATAGAAATGCGGCTAAAGCGAGGAGTAAGGAAGAGATTCTGAAACCCGCCTGAGCCCACCCGCCCGGCGGGTTTTTGTTTTCTCAACGACGTTTAAGGAATGCTTATGAGTCAGTATATTTTCACCTCCGAATCCGTTTCCGAGGGCCATCCCGACAAGGTGGCCGACCAGATTTCTGACGCCGTCCTCGACGCCATCCTCACCCAGGACCCGAATCCCGCCCATGCCCGCGTGGCCTGCGAGACCATGATCAAGACCGGTGCTGTCATCGTCGCCGGCGAGATCACCACCGAGGCGTGGGTGGACCTGGACCAAGTGGTGCGCGGCGTGGTGTGCGACATCGGCTACACCAGTTCCGACGTGGGCTTCGACGGCAGCACCTGCGCGGTGATGTCACTGATCGGCAAGCAGTCCGGCGACATTGCCCAAGGCGTGGACCGCAGCAAACCCGAGGAGCAGGGCGCGGGCGACCAGGGCCTGATGTTCGGCTACGCCACCAACGAGACCGATGTGCTGATGCCTGCACCCATCACCTACGCCCACCGGCTGGTGCAGCGCCAGTCAGACATGCGCCGGCAAAACGTACTGCCATGGCTGCGTCCGGATGCCAAGAGCCAAGTCACCTTCCGCTACGAAGATGACAAGATCGCCGGCATCGACGCCGTCGTGCTCTCCACCCAGCACGACCCCGATATCGACCAGAAGCACATCCACGAGGCGGTGATGGAGAACATCATCAAGCCAGTGCTGCCCGCTGAATGGCTGCACAAGGAGACCAGGTACCACATCAATCCCACCGGCGCCTTCGTCATCGGCGGGCCGGTGGGCGACTGCGGCCTCACCGGGCGCAAGATCATCGTCGACACCTACGGCGGTATGGCGCGCCACGGCGGCGGGGCGTTCTCCGGCAAGGATCCGTCCAAGGTGGACCGCTCCGCCGCCTATGCCGGCCGCTACGTGGCCAAGAACATCGTCGCCGCCGGCCTCGCCGACCGGTGCGAGATCCAGGTCTCCTACGCCATCGGCGTGGCCGAGCCCACCTCCGTGAACGTGGAGACCTTTGGCACCGGCAAGATCAGCGAGGAGAAGATCGCCCAGTTGATCCGCGATCACTTCGACCTGCGGCCCTGGGGCATCATCCAGATGCTCGACCTGGTGCGCCCCATCTACCGCAAGACCGCGGCCCACGGCCACTTCGGCCGCGAAGAACCGGAGTTCACCTGGGAACGCACCGACAAGGCAGATATATTGCGCGACGCCGCCGGCCTGTAAGACGGCCCCGGATCGGACCGAATTTTCCGAGGAGCGCTGCAACCCGCCCGGCGGGCCAGGCTCGGAACCAAGAACGGCGCTCATTTTTTCTAATCATCATCAGGAACCTGTCGGGTTTGACGCTTGAAGCGAAAGTTCACTGACTTCGATTTGGTGGATTTTCAGCCCGGCAGGCGCCATTAGGAGAAATGACATGAACGCAGTCGTAGACACCAATAACGAAGCCGTCATCGCCGACGCCGCCCTGGCCGACTGGGGCCGCAAGGAGATCGCCATCGCCGAGACCGAGATGCCCGGACTGATGGCCCTGCGGGAGAAGTACGGCGAGGCGAAGCCCCTGCGGGGCGCGCGCATCGCCGGCTCGCTGCATATGACCATCCAGACCGCAGTGCTCATCGAGACCCTTACCGCCCTGGGCGCGGAGGTGCGCTGGGCCTCGTGCAACATCTTCTCCACCCAGGACCATGCCGCCGCGGCCATTGCCGCCGACGGCGTGCCCGTCTTTGCCTACAAGGGCGAAAGCCTGAAGGAGTACTGGCAGTTCACCCACCGTATCATGGAGTGGCACGATGGCGGCACCCCCAACATGATCCTCGACGACGGCGGCGACGCCACCCTGCTGGTGCATCTGGGCACAAAGGCAGAGTCCGACCCTTCGGTGCTCGACAATCCCACCAGCGAGGAAGAGGAGGTGCTCTACGCCGCCATCAAGGCACGGCTGGCGGACAACCCCTACTGGTACTCCAACATCCTGCGCAACATCCAGGGCGTGACAGAGGAGACCACCACCGGCGTCCACCGCCTCTACCAGATGGAAGAACGGGGCGAACTGGCCTTTCCCGCCATCAACGTCAACGACTCCGTCACCAAATCCAAGTTCGACAACCTCTACGGCTGCCGCGAGTCGCTGGTGGACGGCATCAAGCGCGCCACCGACGTGATGATCGCGGGCAAGATCTGCGTGGTGCTGGGCTACGGCGATGTGGGCAAGGGATGCGCCCAGTCCCTGCGCGGCCTCGGCGCCACCGTATGGGTCACCGAGATCGACCCCATCTGCGCCCTGCAAGCGGCGATGGAGGGCTACCGCGTAGTGACCATGGACGAGGCAGCGGCCCAGGGCGACATCTTCGTCACCGCCACCGGCAACTACCACGTCATCACCCACGACCACATGGCCGCCATGAAGGACGAGGCCATCGTCTGCAACATCGGCCACTTCGACAACGAGATCGACGTGGCCAGCCTGGAAAAATACACCTGGGAGGAGATCAAGCCCCAGGTCGACCACATCATCTTCCCCGATGGCAAGAAGATCATCCTGCTGGCTCAGGGGCGGCTGGTGAACCTGGGCTGCGCGACTGGCCATCCCAGCTTCGTCATGTCCAACTCCTTCACCAACCAGGTGCTGGCGCAGATGGAGCTGTTTAACCATCCCGACCAGTACGAGAAGAAGGTCTACGTCCTGCCCAAGAAGCTGGACGAGGAGGTGGCGCGGCTGCACCTGGAGAAGATCGGCGTACACTTGTCGAAACTGACCGAGCATCAGGCAGACTACATCGGCGTGCCGGTGGAAGGCCCTTACAAGCCGGATCACTACCGCTATTGAGATAAGGTTGTCAGACTGAAGCCCGGCCTGCAGGGCGGCGGTTCCAGCAGGCCGGGCGTCAACCCCACGCCCTCATTCTCCTGCCAGGAACACCCCATGCAGCAACCATACAGCTTCGAACTCTTCCCGCCCAAGACCGAGGCGGGCATGGAAAAACTGAGGGCCGCCGTCCATCGGCTCAATGCCGTCGCGCCGGAGTATTTCTCCGTTACCTACGGCGCCGGCGGCTCCACCCGCGAACGCACCTTCGAAACAGTGGAATGGCTGGTGTCACAGGGCATCGACGCCGCCCCCCACCTCTCCTGCATCGGCAGCGGCCGCGAAGAGATCAGCGGGATCCTCAATCACTACCGGGAGATCGGCATCAAACGCATCGTCGCCCTGCGCGGCGACCTGCCTTCGGGCGCCGGCCTTGGCGATCTGGGGGAACTCAACTACGCCAACGAACTGGTGGCGCTGATCCGCGAACGCTTCGGCGACCATTTCCAAATCGAGGTCGCCGCCTACCCCGAGTTCCATCCCCAGGCCCCTTCGGCCCGCGTCGATCTGGAGAACTTCAAACGCAAGGTGGAAAGCGGCGCGAACGGCGCCATTACCCAGTACTTCTACAATGCCGACGCCTACACCCGCTTCGTGGACGATTGCGCGGGAATGGGCATCGACCTCCCCATCGTCCCCGGCATCATGCCCATCAACAACTACGCGCAACTCGCCCGCTTCTCCGACGCCTGCGGCGCCGAGATCCCGCGTTGGCTGCGCAAACGGCTGGAAGGCTACGGCGACGACCTGGAGCACATCCGCGCCTATGGCATCGATGTGGTCACCGCCCTCTGCCAACGCCTCCTCGACGCAGGCGCCCCCGGCCTCCATTTCTACACCATGAACCAGGCGGACGCCACGCTTGCCATCCTGGAAAACCTTGGCGCCCGTCGGGCTTGACCCTCATGATCCGGGCGCGCCACAGCCCGCAGCATGCGCATCGCCCATCCAAGGCGATATTTCGTACAACGAAATGACACCAGCAACCGGCCACCATCCCGAGGAGATTCGGTGGGCCGTGCGCGCCCTGCCGGGCTTCCGCATAGCGACAATGCCCCCGTAAAGATTCTCAAAAATTAACCTTTGCAGCGGCGAAAGCGCCCCCACGGGAACCCCCTTCCTTTGACATCCGCGGCTCGCTGCAGTACTCCTGTCACCATGGAACATTGAATGGAGATGGCATCATGAAAAAAGGGTTCCCGTTCCTGATCTTGTTTTGGCTGACGCTGACATGCACCGCCGAGACACTCCCCACACTGAACATCGACTTTGGCGACATTACCCTCCCCATCGCCTGTGACGTGAACCCGGATGCCCTGAACTGCACCCCGCCCGTCACCGACATCCACTACCAAGATTTCAATGGGTCGGCAATCGACGCCCGCAATGACCACTTCACATTCAATGTCCTCAGCGCCGGACGATACCGGATCGGCCTGGGCTGTACGGACCTGTGGCACGGACCTATGCCCATCCTCCTGGAAAAGCCATACCCATGGCGTATGGAAAAACAGAACACGGGGGAGGTCATTGCGCAGGGCACGCAGGATGACTGGGCGCTGTTATCGATCCCCACGGGCAACATCACGAGAGAGGGCTACTACAATTCGGACGACACCTACTACGTGGAAACCCACCTCGAACCCGGCCAGTACGCCTTCACCACCTCCGAATCGGTAAGAAATACCTCCCACGCAATTCTATCCTGCAAGGCCGCCTTGTCGCCCGTCTACCATTCACTTTCGGTACGCAGCAGACCTTCCGTCGTCTCTCCGGGAAAGACCTACCGGGTCAGCGTCGACTATTTCGGCGCACCGGAAAACAGCCGTCTGCGGGCCCAGCTGCTGAACCAAGCGGAGGAAGTGGTGAGCACCACCACCATTGTGACGGGCAGCGGTACGCGGGACCTCCTGTTCACGATTCCCGCCGACTATTTTTCCCACACGGTGTACACGGATGCCCAAAGCCTCGAGGTCCACCTGCTCGATGCGGTCAAGGACGAGACACTGGTGCGCCGATGGACGTTGATCAGGGCACAAGAAACTGGCGGCAACGACCACGGCACGCTCACTCTCCCAAATCCGCCGGACAAAGTTCAGCCCGGAGAGGAGGTGACGCTTTCGGTTCAATACAACACCAACCTCAATGCCGCACGGCTGGTCGCCACCCTGATCGACACAGATGGCAATCCGGTACTGAGACAAGAAGCCGAAACCGGCAACACGTCTCCGGCCCAGATCACGTTCACGCTCCCCCCCAACACCCCCGCCGGCGACGGTTATCACTGGCGGGTACGTCTGTTTTCACCCCCGTCCAAGGACGAACTGCTGGCGGAAAAGAGTGCCCCCACGCGGGTCGCGCCCGCGGGCAGCCTCACCCTGGGCACCCTGCCCTCCACCGTCAACGCCGGCGATACCGTAGAGATCCCAGCGGACTACACCACCAATGTAAACGCTGTCATCGAGGCCAGCCTGCTGGACGCCAACGGAAGCGAGATCGTCACCCAGTCCACTCCTGTCGACAGTGGTTCCAACACGGCGCATCTCTCACTCACCCTCCCGGCCGACACCCCCGCCGGCGGGGATTACCGCTGGCGCGTCCGCCTGACGGAGGCCGGAGGGAGCGCCATGCTGGCGGAAAATTCACAGGGTGGCGTCACCGTCCAGAATTCATCCGGCGGCAACACCTCACCCCCGTCAGACAGTGGCGATCAAAACAGCGGCGGTGGATCCGGCGCCACATCACCTTGGATGCTGGCCATCATCCTGCTCTACCTCTGCGCCGCGCGCATCAGACGGTTCGGGGAGTTATAGAACATGGGGTCAGGGCGTTTTGTCACGTTATTATTAACCCGGCAACCAAATA
>JALSTP010000091.1 GCA_026983675.1 Sedimenticola sp. | reverse complement strand
GACCTCCATGCCGAACAGGGCAAAGTCGCGGCCGCCGATCTCGCGCGCCGCCTCGACCAGCAGGCCGCCGGAGCCGCAGGCGGGGTCGCAAATGCGGTCGCCCTGCTTGGGGGCAGCGAGTTTGGCCAGCAGCTCGGAGACCTTGTGGGGGGTATAGAATTCGCCGGCCTTCTTGCCCGCGTCAGAAGCGAAGCGCTCGATGAGGTAGATGTAGGTGTTGCCGATGACGTCTTCCGACACGCGGCTGGGGCGCATATCCAGTTGCGGCTTGTTGAAGTCTTCCAGCAGGTGCTTGAGGCGGCGGTTGCGGTCCTTGGTGCGGCCCAGATTGGCCTCGGAGTTGAAGTCAATATTGCGGAACACGCCTTCGAGCTTGGATTTGTTGGCCTCTTCAATGGCGTCCAGGGCGATGTTGATGCGCTCGCCGATGTTGGGTTCGTTGCGGGCATCAAAGAGGTCATAGAAGCTCGCGCCCTTGGGGAGCACGAAGCGCTCGCGGGCCAGCTTGCGGCGGATGCGTTCCTCGTCATCGCCGTATTGCTTTTTATAGGCTTCGTAGTGATCCTGCCAGGTATCGGAGATGTATTTCAGGAACAGCATCACCAGGATGTAGTCCTTGTACTGGGCCGGATCGACGACGCCACGGAAGGTGTCGCAGGCCGCCCAGGCGGTGGCGTTGATTTCGGATTGCTTGATTTTGTCGGTCATGCGGTGTTCTCCCGGATTCTTTTTGCTTTCATCAGTTTCATGATGTCATTTGCTGCAACAGTTTTTCGCCCAGCGCGCGGTGGAGACGTTCGGTTTGTTCCAGCAGTGCCTGGCGAAGTGTGCGCTCTTTCATTGTCAATTTCCCCAGCTCGGCAAGCTGGCGTTGTATGTCCAGTGGAGGCACAGGTAGTGTGAGTTCAGCAAAAATCCTGCGCTGAATGATGGGTGTGCCCGCTCCTGTTCTGACCCGGGCGATACGCGCCTGGATTGGGGGTTGGTTCAGGCACCAGGCGAGCCAGGCGGGATCTATCCCGTCATGCGACCGCAGAATGTAGAAAGTGGCGGAGGCCACTGTCGGTTCGGGCACTGACTCCACAACAGCGGCGCAATTGCGGCTGCCACGTGAAACGAAAAGCACGTCGCCCTCCCTGACCAGGTATTTTTCCAGTGATCCTTTTGGGGTAATGCGTAGTTCGTGTTCAGGCAAATAACGATAGGATAATCCCTCGGCAACATGCTTGCCCATAATGACCTGGTGAGTGCCCTCGGGCGCATGCTCTGCACGCGCCTTGAGGGCGTAACCAGGCAGCACTTCGGCGCAGTCGGCGATCCTTGTCGGTTGTGCATTCATTCGCGCGCACCTATTCCTCTGTTGTGGCGGACCGGGGGCAATGGCGCACCAGATCGGTTCCGATATCGCAACGGCGGGATTCGGACGACTCCAGGTGAATGCCGATATACGTCTTGCCAATTCGATCAAAGCGAGGCCGCTTGTGATGGTCATCGAAACGCTTGGAAAGGTCGCCGGTCTGGCCAATATAGGGGAGAGGGAACGGCCGCCATTCTTTTCCAAAATGATGTAAACAGCACCGATAGTTTGGAACCAATGTGTCCCAGAGGTGGATGTCAATATTTAGCGTGACAGGGATTTCTTTCGCCATTCTTGTACATTTGACATTGACACCAGACTGGCGAGACGGACACGGCGTACTCGCCCATCACGCATTGCCTGACCGGTTAAGGCTTCAAAAAAGCCCGTGTTGTCGCTCGGACTTTGTGCTTGCTCGCGCAATACTTTTCATCGGAGTAATAATGATACTTATACAAAAATTGGTAGACAAGTATATTTGTCAGTATACGGATTACTTATTCAAGTATTTCGCAGGACGCGATAACACATTTAGAATCATTAAGTTATAATATTAGCCCGGCAACAATATATATCGTATTCAGCCGTCCCGTGACGTCGACAGAGAGGTAAACCGTAAAACCCGCCGCCCGTGCAACAACACGATGCCCTTGAATAAAAAAGCCAGACCCCCACTGATCCGGGAATCTGGCTTGCTTACATCAACCGGCCCGGTGTCACGACGCACCCGGACATCGGGAACAGACTCAGGCGCGGCCCACGGGGCCGGCCGGTGGGATCGCGGGGGTCAGGCGGTCTTCTGCGCCGCGCCCCAGAACAGGGCGTCCTGCTCGGCCCGCAAGCGGTCCACCAGGCGGCCCGCCGGCAAGTCCACATCGGCGTAGGTGAGCACCTGGTCCTTGGGGATGTCCCGCTTCAGGGTGCAGCCTTCGGCCAGCCCCATGGGCAAGAGCCCTTCACGGTAGGTGACATCGGCATTCTCGGCCTGGCCGTAGGTCATGTAGTAACCGATGCCGTCGAGCACTTGTCCCGCCTTGAGGTCGGTCTTGGCGGTGGCCACCACCTCCACCCGGGGGCCATCCAGCGGCGCACAGGCGGCGTCGCCGAACAGGACTGCCCGCGCGGCCGTGGTGGGGACCTCCAGGTGACAGAGATGATAGGGCGTGTAGAAGCAGTAGAGCGGCCCTTTGCCCATCTTGTAGTAGGCGAGGTAGTGCTGCTGCGCGGGGTCCTCCATCAAGCCGAGGACGAAGACGCCGGGCCCCGGCTCGGCGCGCACCACATAATCCACGATGCCCGGCCCCTCCAGCATGTCTTCCAGCGGATACCACTGGGCCGCCTCGGTGATGTGGGTGCCCGGCTCCACCGTGGGGCCGTGCATGCCGCGCTTCGCCACCCGCATGCCGGTGGCATTGGCCACCAGCGCCTGCTCAAAGGAGATTTTGGTGCCGTCGGCAAAGGAGGTGACCATGTGCGGCTGCTGCTTCCACT
This sequence comes from Sedimenticola sp., assembly GCA_026983675.1. Lineage (GTDB taxonomy): Bacteria > Pseudomonadota > Gammaproteobacteria > Chromatiales > Chromatiaceae > JALSTP01. The sequence continues at coordinate 11,952 of JALSTP010000091.1, read as the reverse complement.
GCTTCGCGAAGGCCTCCTGGGTGGTGGGGTTGCGGTAGGGATCCTGCAGACCCTTGATGTTGCCGCACAGGACCGGCCGGACGCCAAGCCCCTCGACGAACCGGTAGAGGTTCATGATGACCCCCGGCTGGTCGCCGTCGGTGTTGGTGTAGACCACGCCGGCCGCATCCGCGCGGCGTTTGAGCAGCGGCCCCACGGTGCTGTCCATCTCGGCGTCCATGAGGATGATGTGCTTGCCGTTGTCGATGGCGTGCAGGGCCACCTGCGCGCCATGTTCCACCGCGCCGGTGACTTCGATGATGGCGTCGATATTGTCCGCCTCGCAGAGCAACCTTGCGTCAGCGGTCACCGCATGCCCCCCCTTGCTCACGGTCTCTTCGAGGACGGCGCGGCTCTCCACTGGCGTCACCGTCTCCACGCCTGCGTCGTTGTAGGCGCGCACGGCGTTGGCCAGGGTGCGGTTGGCGATGGCCACCAGTTCCATGCCTGGGGTGTATTTCTGGATCTGGAGGGCAATCCCCCTCGCCATGAAGCCGGCGCCGACCATGCCCACGCGTACGGGGTTGCCCTCGGCGGCGCGTTGTTTGAGTGCGGTGTCTACGATAATCATGGGCTCCCCCGTCTGTCAGTCTTCGAAGTCCGGCCAGGATCGGTCCTTGTCGGTGATCACGGCGGGTTCCCCCGGCCATTCGATGCCGAAGGCGGGGTCATTGTACCGCAGACCCGCCTCGGCGCCCGGGGTATAGAATTCGGAGACCAGATAAAAGACCTCGGTGTCGTCCCGCAGGGTCATGAAGCCGTGGGCGAACCCCTCGGGTACATAGAGCATGCGGTGGTTGTCCTGGTTGAGTTCCACGCCGATCCATTGTTTGAAGGTGGGCGAATCCTCGCGCAGATCGACGATCACGTCGTGGATCGCCCCGCGCGTGCAGCGCACTACCTTGGCCTCCTCGTGGGGGCTGACCTGATAGTGCATGCCGCGCAGCGTTCCCTTGTGTCTGCTGTAGGAGATGTTCGCCTGGGCGATGCGCGCGGTGAGGCCTTGGGCCTCGAATTCCTTCCGGCACCAGCCACGGGCGAAAAAGCCCCGGTCGTCGCGCCTCTCCTCGATGTCGATGATGCGGACGCCCGGGAGTTTCGTGGGTGTGAATTTCATGGTGTCTGTCCTTGAAACGGGCGACGGCGCCGCCAGGACGCCATCGCAACAGTGGAAAAATCCGGATCGTAGTCTATTCTTCGATCAGTACGGCATCGTCCAGTTCCTCCTCCATCTCCGCCCAGTCGGAGGAATCGAGCTTGATGGCAAGACGTACTTCATTGGCTGAATCCGCGTGGGCCAGCGCATCCTCGTAGCGGATGATGCCGTCCTTGTAGAGGCGATACAGCATCTGGTCGAAGGTGACCATACCCTGCTCGTTGGAGGCCTTCATCAGATCCTTGAGGCGATGGATCTCGCCACGCCGGATGAGGTCTGCCGCCAGCGGGGTGTTGATCAAAACCTCCACCACCGCGCGCCGGCCCTTGCCGTCCTTGCGCCGCACCAGTTGCTGGGCGACGATGCCCTTCAGGTTGAGTGACAGGTCCATCAGCAACTGCGAACGCCGGTCCTCGGGAAAAAAGTTGATGATACGATCGAGCGCCTGGTTGGCGTTGTTGGCGTGCAGCGTGGTCAGCACCAGATGGCCGGTCTCGGCGAAGGCGATGGCGTGTTCCATGGTCTCGCGGCTGCGCACCTCGCCGATCAGGATCACGTCGGGGGCCTGGCGGAGGGTGTTCTTCAGCGCCACGGAATAGGAGTCAGTATCGATGCCCACCTCGCGCTGGGTGACGATGCACCCCTCGTGGTTGTGCAGAAATTCGATGGGGTCCTCGATGGTCACAATGTGGCCCGTGCTGTTGCGGTTACGATGCCCGATCATGGCCGCCAGCGAGGTGGACTTGCCGGTGCCGGTGGCACCCACCACGATCACCAGGCCGCGTTTGGTCATTGCGAGATCCTTGCTGATGGGCGGCAGATGGAGTTCCTCCACGGTGGGGATCTCGCTCTCGATGCGGCGCAATACCATGCCCACCGCCGTCCGTTGGGTGAAGGCGCTCACCCGGAACCGGCCGAGGCCCTTGGCGCTGAGGGCGAAATTGCACTCCTTCTCGGCCTCGAATTCGCGCTGTTGCGCATCCGACATGATGCTGTAGACCATCGCCCGCGCCTGTCTGGCATCGAGCACCGCCTTGGTGATCGGCATGATGCGCCCATGCACCTTGATGCTCGGAGCGCGACCCGCGGTGATGAACAGGTCGGACGCCTTCTTCTCGGTCATCACCTTTAAAAGCGATTCAAATTCCATCTGGGTATCCTCTTGAGGTCATCCACCATCACCCGCCCGGGTTCAGGAGAACGACTCCTTGTTGTGGGCCTTGGCCTTTGCATCGAGACGACTGATCAGACCGCGCTGGACCAGGTCCTGCAGATTCTGGTCGAGGGTCTGCATGCCTGACGCCTGGCCGGTCTGGATGGCCGAATACATCTGCGCCACCTTGTCCTCGCGGATCAGGTTCCGGATAGCCGGGGTCCCGATCATGATCTCGTGCGCCGCGATCCGCCCGCCACCGGTCTTTTTCAACAGCGTCTGGGAGATCACCGCGCGCAGGGACTCCGATAACATGGAGCGCACCATGGACTTCTCGGCGGCGGGAAATACGTCGACGATTCGGTCGATGGTCTTGGCCGCGGAACTGGTGTGCAGGGTGCCGAATACCAGGTGACCGGTCTCGGCCGCAGTCAGGGCCAGACGTATGGTCTCCAGGTCACGCATTTCGCCCACCAGGATGATGTCCGGGTCCTCGCGGAGAGCCGAGCGCAGCGCCTCGGCGAAACCGAGTGTATCGCGGTGCACCTCACGCTGATTGATGAGCGATTTCTTGCTGGTATGCACGAACTCGATGGGGTCCTCGATGGTGAGGATGTGGGCGTAGTCGTTGTCGTTCTTGTAGTCCATCATCGCTGCCAGGGTGGTGGACTTGCCCGACCCGGTCGGCCCGGTGACCAGCACCATGCCGCGGGGCACGTCGACGATCTCCTTGAAGACCTCGGGACAACCCAACTCCTCCAGGGTCAGCACCTTGGAGGGGATGGTGCGGAAGACCGCCGCCGCGCCCCGATTCTGGTTGAATGCGTTGACGCGGAAGCGCGCCAGCCCGCTGATCTCGAACGAGAAGTCGGTTTCGAGAAACTCCTCGAAATCCTTTCTCTGCTTGTCGTTCATGATGTCATAGACCAGCGAATGCACCGCCTTGTGGTCCAAGGGCGGCACATTGACGCGGCGTATGTCGCCGTCGACCCGTATCATGGGCGGCAGTCCCGCCGACAGATGCAGGTCCGACGCGTTGTGTTTGACGCTGAATGCCAAAAGTTCGGCTATATCCATTCGAGTCCCCTTCGTTTCTCCCTCGCGAGCCTGTGGCCACGAGGAATAGTCGTTTATTTCACCCTGAAGTTTTCGGCGATTCTATAGAATCCTTGAATCCGGTGATACGGCGCCCAGGGTGAACTTTGGTGTACACTCGCTCCGGAGCGCGAATTTCGATACCTGAGGCAAGCGTCCCCGACGATGAATACGCATGACATTGCCACGCATCTGAACGCCGTTCGGACGCGTCTGGCGGCGGCCGAACGGCGCGCTGGCCGCGCGCCCGGCAGTGTCCGGCTGCTCGCGGTGAGCAAGACCCGCACGGTGGACGAGATCCGGGCGGCGGTGGCGGCGGGCCAGCGGGCATTCGGCGAAAACTACCTGCAAGAGGCATTGGAGAAGATCGATGCCCTGAAGGATGAACCGCTGGAATGGCATTTCATCGGCCGCATCCAGAGCAACAAGACACGCCAGATCGCCGAGCGCTTCGATTGGGTGCACAGCGTCGGCAGCCTCAAACACGCCCGGCGCCTCAACGATCAGCGCCCCGGTCCTCTCCCGCCGCTCAAGGTATGCCTGCAGGTCAATGTGAGCGGCGAGGCGAGCAAAGGAGGATTCGCGCCGCAGGCTCTCGATGAGGCTGTACCGGCCTGCTGTGCGCTGGACCGGCTGCAATTGATGGGGCTGATGACCCTCCCGGCCCCGGCGCTGACGGAGGCGGAGCAACGTCCGCCGTTTCGCCGCCTGCGCGAACTGAGAGACCGTCTCGCCACCGACACGTGCCGGCTCCAGACCCTCTCCATGGGTATGTCGGGCGATCTGGAGGCCGCGGTCGCCGAGGGCAGCACCCTGGTGCGAATCGGCACCGCCATCTTCGGACCGAGGCCATAAACCCACTGCGCACCCCTTCGCCGCGAGACCGCGCAAGGGTGTGGCATGGGCGGAACCCGCAACCGGGGGAACCCCGGCCGGGACCCGCCACTGAGCCCTCGCCGTGGAAAGGGGCGTGTCGTGTGCAGGTTGACCCGCCTGCGACCAAAATCGGGTAGACTACGCCAACGGACAGCAAGCAGGCTATCGGACACAGATGAACACAAGTCGTATCACCTTTATCGGCGGAGGCAATATGGCGGGCGCCTTGATCACCGGCCTGATCGCCGACGGCTATCCTGCGCGACAGCTTACCGTAAGCGAACCCGATGCGGAGAAACGCCAGCGGCTTGCCAATCTCCTGGGCATCGAGACCGCATCGGACAATGCCGCGGCCGTGGCGGCGGCCGACGTGGTGGTGCTGGCGGTCAAGCCCCAGGTGCTCAAGGAGGTGGCCACCGTGCTCGGCCAGGTGCTGAATGGCAGGCATCCCCTCGTCATCTCCATCGCCGCCGGCGTCCGGGAACCGGATCTGGAACGCTGGCTCGGCGGCCCGGTGGCCCTGGTGCGCGCCATGCCCAATACACCGGCCATGATTCAGAGCGGCGCCACGGTGCTGCATGCCAATGAGCAGGTCTCCGTCGCCCAGCGGGAGCTGGCCGAGTCCATCCTGCGCGCGGTGGGACTCGTCCTCTGGGTGGAGGATGAGGCGGCGATGGATGCGGTCACCGCCCTTTCCGGCAGCGGGCCCGCCTACTTTTTCCTGCTCATGGAGGCGCTGGAAGAGAGCGGCGTCTCGATGGGCCTGCCGCCGGAGACCGCCCGCCTTCTGACCCTGCAAACCGCGCTGGGCGCCGCCCGGATGGCCATGGAGAGCAACGACCCTCCGGCCATACTGAGGCAAAGGGTGACCTCACCCGGCGGCACCACCGAGCAGGCGCTGGGCGTTCTGGAGAACGGCGGCCTGCGGGATCTGATCGGGCGCGCCCTCGATGCCGCCCGTCAGCGGTCAATCGCCCTTTCCCAACAGTGGGGAGACGATCAATGAGCAATTCCTATCTGGCCACCCCAGCGGTGTTTCTGATCGAAACCCTGTTCGGGCTCTACATCCTCATCGTGGTGCTCCGCTTCCTGTTGCAGTTGTTCCACGCCGATTTCTACAATCCCGTGTCCCAGTTCATCGTAAAGGCCACTACGCCGGTGCTGCGGCCATTGCGCCGCATCATCCCAGGCCTGGCAGGACTGGATGTGGCCTCGATCGTGCTGGCCTGGCTGCTGCAGGCGGTCGCCCTGTTGCTGATCGGCATGGTCCTGGGCCTTGGCTTCAAACCCCTCGCCGCGCTTCTGTGGGCAATCCCCGCGCTCACGGAACTGGTTATCAATATCTTCCTCTATGGGATCCTGATCCAGGTGATCCTCAGCTGGGTCGCCCCCGCAAGCCACAACCCGGCGGTCAGCCTGTTGTATACGTTGACAGAACCCATCCTCGCCCCCGCCCGGCGCCTGCTGCCACCCATATCAGGGCTCGACCTGTCGCCGATGCTGGTGCTGATCGGCCTCATGCTGCTCAAGATGTTGTTACTGCCACCCCTCAAGCTCATGACCGGCAGCCCGTTCTGAGGTGACCTGGTACCGCTGGGAGAAAGGGGCCCTGGTCCTGAAACTGCGTGTCCAACCCAAGGCCTCGCGGGATGGCTTCGTTGGCCCCCATGGCGAAAGCTACCGGGTCCGCATCACCGCGCCCCCGGTGGAGGGCAAGGCGAACGCCTGTCTGATCCGCTTTCTGGCCAAGTCTTTCGGGGTACCAAAAAGAAATGTCACCCTGGTATCCGGCAAGAGTTCACGAAACAAGACATTTCGTATCGAAGGCCCCCAAAGGCTTCCGCTGCCGGTCGATACGCCTTAGAATGCCACTTGTTGGAACATGGAAATGACACAGAAAAAATCATTAACCCGGCAACAATATATATTGTTGCCGGGTTAATAAAACAAGACAGCGCAACATCACGTATATCTTAGGATGTTTTGTCCTATAATAGGGCGAAATGACCGGCCAACAACGACCGTCGCCCAGCCGACGATGGTGGAGATCCGCAATCATGGAAAAATCCCGATTTCAGCAACAGATGCAAGCCTATGACCAGTGGAAGGCCAATATCATCCGTACAGTGGAGCAGTATGGGCCCTGGCTCGAAGAGCACGGTATGTCCACACCGGAGGCCGAAAGCCGTATCCGCGAGACCCTCGACGCCCTACGCAGCGACCGCCTGACCATCGCATTCGTCGCCGAGTTCTCACGCGGCAAGACGGAACTGATCAACGCCATCTTTTTCGCCGACTACGGACGCCGCCTGCTTCCTTCCACGGCGGGCCGCACCACCATGTGCCCCACCGAACTGTTCTGGGACCAGGACCGCAACGAGGCCTATGTGCGCCTGTTACCCATCGAGACCCGGCTTCAGGACGCCACCCTGGCCGAACTCAAGACCGATGCCAAACAATGGGTCCACTACCCGCTCGACATGGAGTCCGCCGATCAGATCGAGTCCACCCTGCGCGAGGTGGTACAGACCAAGCGGGTCTCTCTGGAGGAGGCCGGTCACCTCGGACTCTACAGCGAGGAACTGCATCCCCAGGCCGACATCCCGCCGGCCCATATCGACATCCCAAAATGGCGTCACGCCCTGATCAGCTTTCCCCATACTCTGTTGAAGGAGGGTCTGACGATTCTCGACACCCCCGGGCTCAATGCCCTCGGCAGCGAGCCGGAACTGACCCTTAACATGCTGCCCTCGGCACAGGCGGTGCTGTTCGTACTGGGCGCGGACACCGGCGTCACGCGCAGTGACCTGGAGATGTGGCAGCACCACATCAAGGGCTTCCGCAGCAGCCGCCAGCGGGGGCTGATGGTGGTGTTGAACAAGATCGACACCCTGTGGGACGAATTGAAGGACGAACAGAGCATCTCCAACGCCATCGACAAGCAATGCGCCTCCACGGCCAAGATCCTCGGCGTACAGGATTCGGCCATCTTCCCCGTGTCCGCCCAGAAGGGGCTGCTGGCCAAGATCCGCGACGACAAGAACCTGCTTGAGCGCAGCGCGCTGACCGCCCTGGAGGAGTATCTTTCCAAGGACGTGCTGAGCGCCAAGCAACAGATCGTGCTCGACACGGTGGGCGCCGAAGTGGGACAGATGATCGACAACACCCGCAACGTGGTCTCCGGCCGCCTCTCATCCATAAAGAAACAGCTCGACGAGCTGGATGAACTGAGCGGCAAGAGCGACGACGTCATCGATCACCTGATGGAAAAGACCCGTGAGGAGCAGGCGCAGTACATGCGCAACGTGAGCAGTTTCCAGGCCGCGCGCAAGGAGATCAATGTGCATGCCGAGGCACTGCGCGAGGCGCTGGATCTTGACCGCCTCGATCAACTCATTGCCGACAGCCGCCGCGAGATGGCGGGCTCCTGGACCACCCACGGCCTCAAAAGCTCCATGAAACAGCTGTTCGAGGAGATGCGCGCCAATATGCAGAAGGTGGTGACGCAGAGCGGCAAGACCCGCAAACTGGTTCGCTCCATCTACCGCAAGTTTCAGAATGAGCATGGCTTTTCGGTCATCCAGCCGAAGATGTTCTCGATCATGAAGTACCGCGTGGAACTCGAACTGCTACATCAGGAGGCGGAGGTCTTCCGCAAGAGCCCGGCGATGGTGGTCACGGAACAGCATTTCGTGATCCGCAAGTTCTTCATCGCCATGGTGAGCCGCGCCCGCGAGATCTTCGTGCAGGCACGCAAAGAGATCGAGAACTGGCTCCGGCGCGCCCTCGAACCCCTGGTGATGCAGATCAAGGACCACAAGGAGATGATGGAAAAACGCCTGGCCAATCTGCAGAAGATCGGCCGTTCCCGCGGCACCCTGCAGACCCGCATCCGCGAACTGCAAAACCAGTACAACGAATACGCCCGTCAACTCACCGCACTGCGCAACATGTACAACACCATCAGCAACAGCCACCCCCTTGAAACCGCTGCCGAACCGCCTCGACCACGGCTGGTGTCCAGCCAGGCGGGGGGGTAACGATTCGACGGAAGGACTGGATCGCCGACCGCCGCAACGAATGGCTGCCTCTAGCCCGGATTATTCATGAAGTCGCTCGCGCCCTTGCTTGATCCTTGTCCACACAGGGAATTTTCCTTCCTCGGCAATACAGTCCGCATTCCACTCGGTCGGAAAATCCCCTGTGCAGACAATGCTCTGTGCAATCATCGCGGCGATTCATGAATAATCCGGGCTAGGCGGCCATTTGCGCTATTCTCTGAGTGGAACGACCGTTTTTACCGATAGGGGCATCACCATGAACAAGCGAACCTTTCTCACCACCGCGGTGCTACTCATCGGGATGGTTATGTTCCAGGCCGTGCTGGCCGAGAACAGCACCCAAATCCCCGGCTACACCATCCATCACAACGCCCTCACCACCGACTTCCTGACCCCACAGGTGGCCAAGGCCTACAAACTGCAACGCAGCAAGAACCGCGGCATGTTGAACGTCAGCGTCATCAAGGACGTACCGGGCACCACCGGAAAGGCGGTCACCGCCAAGGTCAGGGTGAAGGCCACCGACCTGCTGGGCAAGACACAGGTGATCCCGATGCGGGAGATCCGCGAAGGCGACGCCATCTACTATATCGGCGAGTTCCCTGTGGCCAATGGCACCAAGCTCTATTTCGACATCGAGGTCACACCGGAGGGGGCGGATCGCAGCTACACTGCAACCTTGACCCAGGAATTCTTCGTCGACTGATCAGAAGGCGTTCCACAGGGTGTAGAGGCCGAAGGCGATCACCAGTCCACCGGCCAGGCTGCGTACCCAGCGTTTGCGGCTCCACCGGGCGAGCCCGCCGGCGACCAGCCCCATTGCCAGCAGGTTGGGCAGCGTCCCGAGGCCAAAGGCCAGCATGAGTCCCGCACCCTGTACCACGCCACCCGCCGAAACGGTCCACACCAGCATGCTGTAGACCAAACCACAGGGAATCCAGCCCCAGAGCATCCCCAACAGCAACGCCTGGCGCGGCGTGCGCACCGGCATCAAGCGCCGCCCCCAGGGCTCGATGCGCCGCCACAGCCGGCCACCAACCCGCTCCAGCCGCACCAGCCCCATCCACCAACCGCCGAGATAGAGGCCAAGAACGACCATGAACACCCCCGCCACCCCCAGCAGGACACGCTGGGCGTAATAGACCGGCATCAACTGGGCGAGCAACATACCGAGCCCGCCCATGATGGCCCCGGCCAGCACGTAACTCAGGATGCGCCCCGTATTGTAGGCGAGCTGATAGGGCAACATCGCCGATATGCGGCTACGTTGCGCCTCCGGCAGCCCGAAGGTGAGCGCCCCCACGATACCGCCGCACATCCCCACGCAATGCACGCCGCCGCCCAATCCCACCAGGAACGCGGAAAGCCAGGCCATGGGTTCAAGCATCGGTCGTATCCTCCTTTTGCACCGGCGCATACCGCGCCGCCAGCCAGATCAGCACCAGCACCGGCACTCCCATAAGGGCAGTGACGACAAAGAACAACGGGTAATCGAGCCGGTCCACCATCACCCCGGAAAAGCCACCGAGGAATTTCGGCAACAACAGCATGATAGAGCTGAACAAGGCATATTGGGTGGCCGAATATGCCACGTTGGTCAGGCCCGAGAGGTAGGCGACGAAGGCGGCGGTGGCGATCCCGGCGCTCAGATTGTCCGCGGAGATCACCAGGGTCAGCAGCGGCACGTTGTTGCCCACCTGCGCCAGCAGCGAGAAGAGGAGATTGGTGCCCGCCGCCAGCGCCGCGCCGAGAAAGAGGATGCGCAGGACGCCGAAGCGCACGACAAGCAGCCCGCCGAGCCCCGTCCCCAGCAGGGTCATGATCACCCCAAAGACCTTGGTGATGGCCGCCACCTGGGCCTTGGTAAAACCCATGTCCACATAGAACACATTGGATATGACTCCCAGCACGATATCCGAGATGCGGTAGGTGGCGATCAATGCCAGCAGCAGCACCGCCCGCCACCGATAGCGGCGGATGAAGTCGGCAAACGGGCCAATCACCGCGCCGTAGAGCCAGCCCACCGCTTGCCGCAATGCCGGCGGCCAGTGGGCAACGCGCGCCAGCACTGCCTCCACCCGCGCTTCCCGCGCCTCACTGGCCGCGGCACCAACGACCTCCGGCTCGCGAATCGCCAACGTCGTCATCACCCCTACCCCCATCAGCGCCGCCATGATGCCGTACGCGGCCATCCAGGGCGCCTGCTCATAGGCGGTCTCGGTGGGATCGAAAACGGCCGCGATCCCCAGCGCCCCCGCCGAGCCGAGGATCATGGCCAGTCGGTAGCCCACCATATAGGTGGAGGCCATCGCCCCTTGCAGGTCCAGATCCACGCTTTCGATGCGATAGGCATCGATAACGATATCCTGCGTCGCCGAGGCAAAGGCCACCCACACCGCAAAACCCACCAGCCGCATCAGATCCTGCTGCGGGTCGGAGAGCGCCATGCCGGCAAGTCCCGCCATCACCGCAATCTGCGAGAAGAACATCCAGGCCCGACGCCGGCCCATGAGGCGGGTCAGGACCGGCAGCGGCATACGGTCCACCAGCGGCGACCAGACCCATTTGAAGGCATAGGCCAGCGCCACCCAACTGATGAAGCCGATCAGGCTGCGCTCGACGCCCGCCTCCCGCAACCAAAAGGAGAAAGTGCTGAACACCAGCATCAACGGCAGACCGGAGGAGAAGCCGAGAAACAGCATGCCACGCACCCGCGGATGCGCATAGGCGCCGAGCGCCTGCCGCCATTCGTTCAGTCTGGAGATCACACCGGTTGCTCTGCCTGCGGAAACGCAGCATTATAGCGCGCAGTTTCGACGGAGGTATGCGCATGCGCGACTATCAACGGGAATTTCTGGACTTCGCCCTCGAGGTGGGGGTATTGCGTTTCGGGGAGTTCACCCTCAAATCGGGCCGCGTGAGCCCCTACTTCTTCAACGCTGGCCTGTTCAACACCGGCGCCGCGCTGGCCCGACTGGGGCGCTACTACGCCCGGACCATCGTCGATTCCGGCATCGAATTCGACCTGCTCTACGGCCCGGCCTACAAGGGCATCCCCCTGGCCGCCGTCACCTGCGCCGCGCTTGCCGAGCATCACGGGCGCGATCTTCCCTACGCCTTCAACCGCAAGGAGACGAAGGACCACGGCGAGGGCGGCGATATCGTCGGCCACCCTCTCGAAGGCCGTATCCTGATCATCGACGATGTCATCTCCGCCGGCACCTCGGTGCGCGAGTCGGTGGAGATCATCCGCGCCCATGACGCCCGGCCCGGCGGCGTGGTCATCGCCCTCGACCGTCAGGAGCGCGGCCAGGGCGATACGTCGGCCATCCAGGAGGTGGAAACAGACTACGGCATGCCGGTGGCGGCCATTGTCCGCTTGCAGGACCTCATCGATTATCTGAAAGAAAAGCCGGATGCGAGAGAGGATCTGGACCGTATCCTCGCCTACCGCGCGGAGTATGGCGTCTAGGAGTCTGTCGGGTTTAGGATTAATCTACTCGACAACTGCTCCATGCGTTGCTCTACCTCCTGCATCCATGCAGTCGTGCGCGGGTGGGAAAGCGGTCCAT
>JALSTP010000090.1 GCA_026983675.1 Sedimenticola sp. | reverse complement strand
TCCTTGTCCACACAGGGAATTTTCCTTCCTCGGCAATACAGCCCGTATTCCACTCGGTCGGAAAATCCCCTGTGCGGACAATTCTCTGCGCAATCATCGCGGCGATTCATGAATAATCCGGGCTAGGCGGGTCCCACGAAATCGATTGCCTTTCCCGGCGGTCCATCAGGATGGGCTATGATGGCCCGGGCGCCTGCCGGAGATAAAGCCGTTTGATTTCGCTTCGAACGGTGGATCCCGCGGGCTTGCGGCGTAATGCAACCAGCGGGGAAGACCGGGTGGTGTCAAAAAAACTCATCGTATTGGCGTTGATGGCGGCGTTGGTGACCGCCTATTTCTACTTCGATCTTGGCCAGTACCTCGATTTCGAATACCTGAAGGCGCAGCGGGAGGTGTTGCAGAGCTATTATGCCGCCCATCCCTGGGGCGTCATCGGTCTTTATTTTTTGCTTTACGTCCTCGTTACCGCGGTATCCTTGCCCGGAGCGACGGTGATGACCCTGGCGGGTGGCGCCCTGTTCGGGCTGTGGAAAGGATTCATCATCATCTCTTTCGCCTCTACGATAGGCGCCACGCTGGCGTTTCTGGTGGCCCGATTTGTGTTGAGAGATTGGGTTCAGACGCGCTTTGGCGACCGTCTGGATGCGATCAACCGAGGTATCGAGAAGGAAGGGGCCTTCTACTTGTTCACGCTTCGGCTGGTGCCGATATTCCCCTTTTTTATCATCAATCTGGTGATGGGCCTGACGCCCATGCGCACCTCGACCTTCTACTGGGTCAGTCAGTTGGGGATGGTGGCCGGCACGCTGGTATATGTGAATGCCGGGACCCAATTGGCCTCGCTGGAGTCACCGGCGGGGATCTTGTCGCCCGGGCTGATCGGTTCCTTCGCGTTGCTGGGTGTCTTCCCCCTCCTGGCGCGTCGTTTCGTGCGGTTTTTGAAGCGGCGCAAGGCATTGGCCAAGTGGACCCGGCCCACTTCCTTCGACCGCAATCTCATCGTCATTGGGGCGGGTTCCGGAGGGTTGGTGTCCGCCTACATTGCCGCGGCGGTGAAGGCGCGGGTCAGTCTGATCGAGAAACACCGGATGGGCGGCGATTGTCTGAATACCGGGTGCGTGCCGTCCAAGGCGCTCATACGATCTTCACGGTTCGTGGCGGAGGCGCGCCGGGCGGAAGCATATGGCGTCGCCCCGCTGGACCCCAAAGTGGATTTTTCCAAGGTGATGGCCCGGGTGCAGGGCGTTGTCGACACGGTGGCGCCCCACGATTCGGTGGAACGCTACACGAAGCTCGGCGTCGACTGCATTCGGGGCGAAGCGCGAGTGCTTTCACCCTGGTCGGTGGAGGTGAATGGCCGTACCCTGACGACGCGCGCCATCGTGATCGCCACCGGCGCGCATCCCTTCGTGCCCCCTATCGAGGGGATCGAGACGGTCGACTATCTCACCTCCGACACCTTTTGGTTGCTGCGGGAGATTCCCCCCAGACTGCTGGTGTTGGGGGGCGGGCCGATCGGTTGTGAGATCGCCCAGGCGATGGCGCGTCTGGGCAGCAGGGTGACGCTGGTTCAGAGACGAAACCGATTGCAGCCGCGCGAGGATGCCGAAGTGTCCGCAACGGTGCTCGATGCCTTTACGCGTGAGGGTGTGGATGTGCGTTTGAACCATCAGACGATCCGTTTCTATAACAAGGGCGGCGAACAGCGTCTGGTGTGCGAGCATCAGGGGGCGGAAGTGGAGATCCCCTTCGATCGTGTACTGGTGGCGGTGGGCCGCCGGGCCAATACAAAGGGACTGGGTCTGGAGGAGGTGGGTGTCGGTTTCAACCGGAACGGGACCGTGCGAACGGACGAATGCCTGCAAACCGACTGTCCCACGATTTATGCATGTGGTGATGTGGTGGGGCCCTACCAATTTACCCACAGCGCTGCCCATCAGGCTTGGTATGCCACGGTGAACGCCTTGTTCGGGGGCATCCGGCGTTATGCCGTGGACAATTCGGTGATTCCTCATGTCACCTTCACCGACCCCGAGGTCGCCGGTGTCGGGTTGAATGAGTCTTTGGCGACGGCACAGGGTACCCCGTACGAAGTCACCCGTTACGATCTGTCCGATCTCGACCGCGCCATTGCCGAGGGTGAGGCCACGGGTTTCGTCAAGGTGCTCACGGTGCCAGGCAAGGACCGCATCCTCGGCGCCACCATCGTGGGCCTGCACGCCGGTGAACTGATCACCGAGTTCGTCTCCGCCATGCGCAACGGCTACGGACTCAACCGTATCCTGTCGACCATCCACGCCTACCCGACGTTGGCGGAGGCCAATAAATATGTCGCCGGCAACTGGAAGCGGGCACACGCCCCCCAGCGCGCCCTGCGCTGGTTGGCCCGCTTCCATCGCTGGCGGTTGCGCCATTATTATTAACCCGGCAACAATATATATCGCATTCAGGGCTTCAGGCAGGCGCCGGAACAAGGCGCAGTGCGCAGGCAAGGGTCATTCCTTTGCCAAGCGCTGCACCACTGTCTCAACCAAGTGCTGTCAGTGCAGCATCGTAGTCGGGCTCGTCGGCGATCTCTTCAACCAACTGGGTGTAGGTCACTTTGCCCGCCTCGTTCACGATGACGATGGCGCGTGCCGCCAATCCTTCCAGTGGTCCGTCGGTGATGAGTACCCCGTAGTCCTTGGCGAAATTCTTGCTTTTCATCATCGAGAGGGGGATTACGTTTTTCAACCCTTCGGTAGAGCAGAAGCGGCCTTGGGCGAAGGGCAGATCGGCCGAGACCACCAGACAGACCGCGTCTTCCCGGTCGTCAAAGCGCTCGTTGAACTTCCTCGCCGATTCGGCGCAGGTGGGGGTGTCCAGGCTGGGAACGATGTTGAGCAGGCGCTTCTTGCCGGCGAAATCGGCCAGACTCACGTCGGCCAGGTCGCCATTAGTGAGCTTGAAATCGGGTGCCTGGGCGCCGACTTCGGGCAGTTCGCCATTGGTGTGCATTACATTGCCTTGCAGGGTCACTTCTTGCATGGGTGGGCTCCTTGGTTGTGGATCGGTGGTCTTATTAACCCGGCAACACTATATATCGCATTCAGGGCTCTAGGAGTCTGTCGGGTTTAGGTGATCGTCGCGAGCATGGTGGGAAAGCGAGGCCAGTTTTTCTCGATTTTGAGGCGCATAGTGGGCCTACGCAACGAAAAATCGAGGAAAAATGGACCGCTTTCCCACCAGCGCAGTAGATTAATCCTAAATCCGACAGACTCCTAGCCCGGATTATTCATG
>JALSTP010000089.1 GCA_026983675.1 Sedimenticola sp. | reverse complement strand
TTACCAATGGTTGGCCGGCGTGCGTGTGCCGTCGGAGGCGAGGGTCAGGTTGCCATCGGCCGCCTGCCGTCCCTGCCCTGTCGCGGTGGCCTGGACACAGAGGTTCAGCGCCTTGGCCCCGCACGCCGACAGGGTGACCTTATAATCGCCATGCTCCGACAGCAGGTTTCCAGCAGGATAGCCGAGGGCAGCCAGGTTGGTGGTGTAGGTCAGATTCTCGGTCTTGTACCGCTCTTCACGCTGGATTACCTCCAGCAACAGCGTCTTGCCTTCGGCGCGCCGCGCGGACTTCATGTAGCTCGAATAGGTCGGGTAGGCGATGGCGGCAATGATCGCGATGATGGCCACCACGATCATAATCTCCAGAAGCGTCATCCCGTTTTGCGCTCCCTGTTTCATCCTTATTTCTCCTCGTTCCAGTAGGTGCGGTGGATGGTGGTGCAGCCACCGGCGATCTTCTTCCTGCCACTCCAGAAGTCGGTGTAGTTGGTGCAGTTGTCCTGTGGTATTCCGGCATCTCCACCGCCACTTGCGCCGCCCGTGGTGGACGATTGCGAGCCCTCAGCACGGGTGAACACCACCTTCGGCTCCGGCGGAATGGTCTGTTCCACCAAGTCGATATAACGGTCGGCGCGGGTGTATTGGCCATCCTCGGTCACGTCCAGCGCAGGCGTGGCGTCCGCCAGATGCACCACATAGGCGCGGCCGTAGTTCTTCCCGGGTTTGCAGGGATCCACCACGGCGGTGCCGGCAGCGGGTTGCGGCTGATAGGTATTAAAGAACAGGCGCCCGTCGAAAATCAGCGGGCTGGCCAACACCTTCTCCCCGGGCTGGTCCAGGCGAATGTACCATCCGTGCCGGTTTTTCAGTGCCGAGTGTGCATCCACCCCCGACTTTTCTCCGATATCGTTGGCGGTGGCGTCGTAGAGATCGCGCTCCTTGATGGGCAGCGTGAAGTTTGAGAGGTCCGTCTTGCCTTTTTGCACGTCGGGATCCATGAAGAGGTAGAAGCGGTCTTGGATATCCGTATCCAACGGATGCGCCCGATATCCACTGCCGATGGCAACCGCCAGGTAACGCTTGCCATCGTGTTGCATCAGCCCCACCGCCGGCGGGTAGTAGAAATGCCGGTTGCCATTGACGGTTCCGTCGTTGACCGACCCCATCAGCGTATGAAATGGAGCCGGCCGGGTGATATCGTCTTCATGCAGGTCGATACGCCAGAGTTCTCCGCCCATATCACCGAAATAGAGACGATCGGCGTATCCGTTTCCATCCATATCCACGATGCGGATATCCGACGGAATGGAATAGTCCAGGGGCATGTCGAGATCGCCTCCCCGGCCGGCCCACCACAATCGCTTCCCCGTCATGGCATCTACGATATAGACCGCATTGCCTTCCGCGTCCTTGACGCCAGCCTGCTTGCCGTCCTGGGTCGTGTCGTATCCACCGCCAAAGACCAAGGCAACCTGGTGTCTACCGCGCACCTTGGTGCGCACCACGGCGGGCCGGGACCACGTCTGCGCCAGTTTGGCAAAATCGCCCTTTCCGCCCTCGATACGCCACATCAACCGCGGTTTCTCGGGGTTGGAGACATCCAGCGCGTAGTAGTTTTTCCCGCCACGGCGCATGCCAAAGAAGAGGTAGGCATGGCTGTCGTCCTTGCGCCAGGCCACCAGATGGCCATCCAACCCGTAAAGGGGATGGCCGGATGCGCCGTACGTATTCTTCGACAGTTGTTTCAGGTGTTTCAGCAGCGCTTGGGGGATGAAGGCAAACAGCTCGTTGCCCCCGCTGGTGTCGTCCCGACTCACGTCGAAGGCGTGGAGAAAGCCATTGTTGTTCATGGTGAACAACACCTTGCGATATGTGCCGTCACTCTGCCGGTATTTCAGCACCACCGGCGTACTGTGCAACGGCGCGCCCATGATGCCGGTTCTCGATTCGCCGGTGACGCCGTCCTGGTCTTCGTCATAGACATCCTGCCCGCGCGCCCAGTTCAACAGGGACTGGACCTCCTGATCCGAGACGGCATTCGGCAGACCGAGCATGGCGCGGGTAATGGCGGGATTGCCGCCCGCGAGGCGGTTGGCGTTACGCGTCAGATCCTCGTTGGACGGCTTCCTGGTTCCCGCATAGGTATACACATGCCGTTGGGCATAGCCACCGATATGCATGGACAGCCCCCCCTGGAGCACCTTGCCCCCGTCGGCGGCGCCGGTCCAGAAGCTTCTCGCTTCATCGACAAAATTCCCGGTTGCCGGATCCACCGCCAGTCGGCCGTCCAGATCCACGATCCCATCATGGGTGATCCGGTAGCCTTTCACATTACCCGGCCACACCTCTTTCGAGGACGGTTCGAACATCGACAGATAGATCGAATTGTCCAACGTCAGCCGGTTCGCCTGTGCAATGGTAAAGGCGGGAGCGACAAAGCTGGTCACCGTCTTGTTGATCTTGTCCAATACGTCCTGGAAGACCTGTTCCAGTTGGGCCGCATTGTCCGCAGTGAAGAATTGCCCGCCGCCCTTCTGGGCGATCAGCTTGAGGTAATCCGCTGCAAAGGGGTCGTTGGCGATATCGAAACCGATGGTATAGGTGGTAACGGTCTTGCCCAGGGGAATCCCCAGTTGTTTTGCCTTGTCCGGATCGGCCATCCACTCGGCCAGTTCCGGGCCGCAGGCGCCTGAGGATTTCTTCTTCCAGTCCGATTCAGAATTAAGACCAAACACAGCTCCACAACTTTCACCAATCTTGGAACCGCCAAACAGACCCTTGAGAAAGGTATCGTACAAACCATAGGGGGCTGTTGGTTTCTGCTCATTATTGTAGATCTCGGGACGTCCATCACTGAAGAGCACGATATAGTTGCTCTGGCAACTTGTCTTTACCGGACTAATATAGACACGCGGAGTCGTTGTAGTCTTGGGGATCTCTTCGTTGTACCGGCATTCCTGCATCGGGAACTCATTGGAATATGTTGTGGAAGCATATGCCGTGCAATACCTGGCTCGCTCTCCGCTGGCCTCCACCCAATGCGTGCAGGTTGTATCCGTCCTCGTTTTTTCTCCTTTCGCGATGCGGGTACAACTGAAACCCGGCTTGCTTTTTTCTTCTGACTTACAAGCACGCAAATTTACATTGTTCGCATCATTACCCTGCACATCCGTGTAACAAATCGTAGTCCTCGTTGTCGTGCCACTCTTAATGGTTTCACCTCCCTTGTAAGAGGGGGGAAATGCGGCCCTCCACTGCCATCCGTCTTTCCAACCACCGGTTTGACTCCATTTCATTGGAGAGAAGTTGCCGTACCTCACGTTTCGTCCCGCATAATAGAACCATGCCTCAGCCAGCGCCTCCGGGATATTGGTCCCCAAATCCCCATTTAGTCCAGGGGAATTTAATGCGTACTCCTTTTGGGTAATGTTGTCGAGAACGTCCGCAACTTTCCAACCATCGGGAAAATCGACAAGGGGAGTCTCATAATCTGATGCAGACGCATCCAGCGACGCAATCGGGAAATCGACGCCACCGCCACGTTTCGCAAAATCCATCAAACCTACATTGATGCGTTTATACTTTCCATTTGTATCTTTCGCGAGCAGTTTGGACATAGCCTCGGCCATGATCTGCTTCTTGGTTTTTCCGCCGATGGCATTTTTCATACTGCTCGAACGATCGACGACAAACAGGATATTGGGCGGCACGCCCCCGTCCATGGCGTGAAAGACCTCGGTATCGTCCGCCGGGGCCTGGGCCGCGGTGACCACGGCCAGGGCAGTGAGGGGGATGAGCAGATATCGTTTCATGACGGTGTGTCCTGTCATTGTTACTTCTATTAGGCGTCTGTCAGGGGGTACAGGTTGTTTTTACGCCCCCCGGCACGGGGCCGAGGACGCTGGCGCCCTGGGTGTGCGCCGAGTGTGCGCCGGCGCCGCCCATCTGCGCGTCGCCGGTGGTGTCGAACCACTGCTCCGCAGTGGTGATGGCGGACATATCGGCATTCAGCTCGGTCCTGTGGGTGGCGGCGATGATGCCGCAGTAATGCACCCTTGCGGTGGCCGCGACGGTCATTTTCGCTGTGCTGTCGAAGGCGTGGGGGGTATCGGTCACGGCGGCATCGATATAGTTGCCCCTCGCGTCCTGCTTCATCGAATCACCGAACAGCGGGATGCTCCACGCCTTGCGCAACACGGATTCCGCCGCCTGGAAACTGATCGCCTTGTATTGCTGGTTGGCGGAGAAGGTCTCCTGCATCGTGGTGGTGCTCATGGCGCCCACCGCCATCAGGCTCATCACCAGCAGGATGATCAGGCCCGTGATGAGGACGGCGCCCCGTTCTTTCCCAGTTGCGGTCGTCATAATGCGGTCTCCATGCGGTTGCGCATCGGGATGGTGGTGGTGAACAGCCGCCGCATTCTGCGATCGTTGGTGGCCACGATCCGGTCCAGCAACACCCAGTTCTTCGCCGCCGGGGCGTCCAGGGCATCCTGTCCCGAGTTGACCAGCAGGGCCACGCGCACGCTCACCACCCGCGGCCAGTCCGGCGTGCCGGGAGTGGTCACACCGGCCTTGACCCTGGTCGCCGTGAGATACTGATTGGCGATGCCGTCCTTGTCGGTATCGACCCCATACTGGATCTGCATGGCATCGATCCCGGTGGCCAACACTATTCCGCTGCACTGGAGCGCACCGTTCACCACGGTGAAGGCGTGGGTCTTGACTGCCGCTCCCGCCCTGGCCACGCCGCGGCAAGGCTGATCGGCGGCATAGTCCACGGCGATGCCGTCGCTGGGGTCGGCGTCGGCGGTTTTGGCGGAATCGAACACCTGGGCGCCCGTCGGATCCTTGTAAAGGGGGAATCCGCCCAGGCGGATATTGCGCTCCAGCACGCTGATGGCGAACCGGCCGCTCTCCTGCACCGCTGCCAGCGCGGTGTTGGCCTGCTGGATCTGCCGGCTGCCGAGCCACACCTTGACGATGCCCGCCAGCAGGATCAGGCCGATCGCCATGGCGATCAGCAGTTCCACGAGGGAGAACCCTTTCGTCCGTCCGCAGCCGTTCATTTCTGGAACACCATGGTGACGGAACGGTTCATCGCCGCGCCTTTGCGGCTTTCGCTCCAGGCGATCTTGAGGGCATGGGCCGCCCCTTTTCCACAAGGCGCGGGACAGTTCACCGTAAGCCTTGCCGCAGGCAGCAACGCCTTCAAGCCTCCATCGCGATTTCCAGCGCCATCATCCATGCCGCAAACCGCCGTCCAGATGTCGAAGGCCGCCAATTGGCCGGTATTGCAATCCGCGGCAGCGGCGCCGCTGCGTTGCGCGCAATAGGGATTGGGCGGCGCATTACAGTTGATAGCGTTGGAGTCGATGGCCGAGTAGGCGCCGTCGTCGAACCCCTTGGGATTCGCCCGCATCCGCTCCACCAGCGCGTTGGCGATCAGGGTCGCCTGACTGCGGAAATAGGCGTTGTTGGTGTTGTTGATCCCCGTCGCCTGCAAGGCCCCGAGCCCCAACAAACCGATGGAGAGCACCACCACGGCCACCAGCACCTCGACCAACGAAAAGCCCCGCTGGCCCCGCCTTGCCGCCCCGGATCCTGGGGTGTTGCAGGTATCATGCGTCATGATGTTCCCTCACGGTTTCGTCACGGTCACGCGGCCGCTGGCCAGGACCTGGATGGTGCGGCTTTTGCCGTTGAGGCTGGCAGTGAGTGTCGAGGCGGGCGTCGCCCATCCCGTGGCGGAGAAAACGATGGCGCCGGCGGAGGCCGATCTCAGGCTGACGCCGCCACGCAAAGCTGGATAGACGCGCAAAATCTGGTCGCCCGCATCGGCCAGGTCGCCGTCGCCATTGGCGTCGACGCCCACCCGCCAGCCAGTGCTCCAGTCCTTGCCATTCGCGGAGATGAGGGATACGTCCACCTGCCGCTTGCCCGCCTCGCTGCGCGCCAGGAGGGTGGAGAGCAAAAACTGGTTGGATGCCACCGCCAAACGGTTTTTGGCGATGAATGCCTGCGAGGCGGGTACGCCGATGGTCAGCAGGATGGCCGCCACCGCCAGCGTGACCAGCAGTTCAATGAGTGTATAACCCCGTCGTTTGTCCATGTGTCGTCCCTTCGGGTGCTCCAACATGCCGCCCATACCGAGCGGACACAAAACCCGTACTGGCATTTTCGCCCGTCAACTTCTCTGGGAAGCGCGTTTCTACACCCCGGTATCGTCCGGTGACGTTACAACTTTAATGGGAGAAGGGATAGAGGCCCGGGTTTCGCCGGGACGCGCCGCTCGTCATTCGGCGGGATCGGACGTCTCCTCGTCGAACTCCAGGGCGGGGATGGCCTGCATGCCGCTGCCGACAATGCCCTGGAGAGCGCCGTACATGCCGGTGGTGCTGCCGATGACACGCTGGAGCTGTTTCTCACGCTCGCTCCAGTGGCGTTCCATGGCGCGGCGCTCCTTCTGGATCTGGGCCTGCATCGCCTCGAAGGCCTCGACGATGGTCTCCACCCGCTGACGGAACTCATCGCCGGCGAGGTACTGATAGAGGAGTTCCATCTTCTCGCCCTGCCCCTCGGAGGCGGCGCGGGCGAAATGGACCTGAATCAGTTGTTCGCGCAGGACACCGGCCAGGGCGCGCCAGCTCTTCAGGTCGCTGACCCACACTCCGTCGACACGCCCGAAGCCCGCGATGCCCTCGGGCACCACGGCGGAGACGATAACCGCCAGACTGCCTCCCACAGCGCGCTGGTCCTGCTTGAGCTTGTCCAGCCAGGCGGCTTGCCAGTTGCGGGTGTTCTTGGTTTCCCAGACGATGGCGCCACAGGCTTCCTGGCGATCGTTGTGCACCGTCTGGATGATGTCGGCGCCGCGGATGCCCTTTGGCACCGGCTCGATGGTATCCCGGGGGAACTGCCGCTCCAGCGCCGTCTGAATGTCCAGTTCCAGTACCTCGCCCTGCAGCTCCTGCGATCCCAGTTCGCTGCGCCGCTTGGCCGCCTCCAGCGCCTGACGCAGGTCGTCGATCTGTTTCTCCTTCTCCTTGAGCTTGAGCGCCTGCTCTTCGCTCAGGTGTTCCCGCAGGGTCGCCTCCAACCGCTTCTTTTCTTTATCCAGCCGGCGCTGGACCTCGAGGTCCATCTCCTGCGCCCGCTGTTCCAGCCGCACCTTCTCCCGGCGCAGTTCCAGCTCGGTTTTCTGCGCCTCCTCCACCTTGCGGCGCTGGGTCTCGAGCTGTTCCTGCAGCAGCCTCTTGTCTTCTTCAGCGCGGGTCTCCACCTCCGCCAGACGCTCGGCCAGGCGCGCCTCCACCGCCGCTTCCAGACGCTCCCGGACCTCCTGCTCCACCTGCGCTTCCAACACCTTCCGTTGTTCGTCCAGTTCGCGCGCCTGCCGGCGCAGATCCAGCTCCCGTTGCCGTGCCGCCTCCACCGCGCGCGCCTTCTCTTCGACCTGTTGACGCAGGTCGCGCATCTCCAGATCCAGCCCCTCGCGCGCGCGTTGTTCCGCCCGGGCTGCGGCCTGTTCAATGCGCCGTTCCTGCTCCGCCCGCAGACCGCGCTCCAGTTCATGACGGATCTGCTCGTGCAGCACTTGGGAGACGGGGATCTCCACGCCGCAGTTGGGGCAGACAATCACAGTGTCTTGCATGGGCAGGCTCCTTTCAGTCGTATTCCCGGTCCTTCCACTGACGCAGTTCGGCGAAGACGGCCGCGGGCGTATCGAGGGGATGGCCGGCATGGCGCTCCGCTGCGGCCTTCACGGCCGGCGTCCGGGTCCTGAGGAAGGGATTGGTCTCCCGTTCGAGGGCAAGCGTTGTAGGCACGGTGGGCCGGCCCGCCGCGCGCAGACGTTTCGCCTCGGCCTCGCGCCGCGCCAAGGCCGGGCTGTCCGGCTCCACCCACCGCGCGAAGCCCAGGTTGTCGAGGGTGTACTCGTGGGCACAATAGACCAGGGTCTCCGGCGGCAGGGCCGCGATGCGGTCGAGCGACGCCGCCATCGTCTCCATGGTGCCCTCGAACACCCGGCCGCAACCGGCGGAGAAAAGCACGTCGCCGCAGAACAGCACCCCGCCACCGCACCAGGCGATGTGGCTGCGGGTGTGGCCGGGCAACGCCATGACCCGCATGTCGATCGGCGGCGCGTCGAGACGTATCCGCGCCCCCTCTCCCACCGTCCGGGTCACCCCGTGGGCGCGGACGTCGTCCGGTCCGTAGACGGCGATGCCCGGAAACGCGGCAAGCAGGCCGGGGATGCCGTCGATGTGGTCGTAGTGATGATGGGTCACCAGAATGCCACGCAAGCGCAGGCCCCAGGTCCGCAGGGCGTCGGCCACCGGCTGGGGATCACCGGGGTCCACCACAACGGCGTCACCCTCATGGTGCAGACACCAGATGTAGTTGTCATCCAACGCAGGGATGGGGAAGATGCTGTTCGCGTTCATTGAGGCGCCTGCCGGGTTTAAGCGTTTGAAACAAAAATCCACGGGATCGAATCCGGTGAGTCTATCATGCGGGCAGGACGTCGGTGGGCAGCCCACCAAACCCTTTGGTGCTTCACCGTCGTCACCTTTTCGCCGCCGCCTTCTCTTCGCTCCGGGGCACCGCCTGCAGCCATGCTGTGGAATGAAACCGCCCGTAGGGTGGGCGCCGTCCACCGTCTTCTTGCGAAAAGAGATATGGTCATGGTGGGCAGTGCCCACCCTACCTAGCCCGGATCGGAAAATTGGACCCGAGGGGCGTCCAAGAGGGTTCCATATTAGAATGGACGCATGAATGACTATACGCAAAAGTTCGAGCGCATTCATCCGCAGACACCGTTCTCCCGCCTGGCCGTCGAGAGCCGGCGCTTCGTGCAAGAAAAGGCGCTCCGGCACCGGTTTACCCTGCAGGAGCTTAAACAAGTGTGCGACATCGCACGCGATCTGGAACTCTGGAACGAGGCGCCGATCCAACAGGTCTGGCCGGCGGACACGGGTCCCTCCCGGGAGGACAAGCGCCGGATTCTGGCCGCCTTGACCGCCCACTGGCAACGGCTGCGGGAGACGCCCAACAGCTATGCCGGTTTCCACAAGGCCCCGCCGCGTGCGGAGCAGCGCATCGTCTTCGGCGAACGACGCAAAGGGGCACTGGGTCTCGGCGATTGCCCGGTGGCCTCGCCGCGCACCCGCTGCTGCAACCTGATGACCCTGGACGCGGTGGAGAACTGCGGTTTCGACTGCAGCTATTGCAGCATCCAGTCCTTCTACCACGGTGACCGGGTCAATTTCGATCCCGGTTTCGCGGAAAAGCTGGCGGCGCTGGAGCTGGACCCGAAACGGATCTATCACATCGGCACTGGCCAGTCGTCGGACTCGCTGATGTGGGGCAACCGCGGTGGCGTGCTCGACGCCCTGCTCGCCTTCGCCCGCGCCCACCCCAACGTTATCCTGGAATTCAAGACCAAGTCGAAGAACGTGGCCCATCTTTTGCGCAACGAGTTGCCGCCTAACCTGATTCTCACTTGGTCTCTCAACACGCCCACCCTCATCGACCACGAGGAGCACCTCACCGCGTCTCTGGAAGAACGCCTGACAGCAGCGCAGCGGGTGGCGGAAAAGGGGGCGCTGGTGGGCTTTCATCTCCACCCCATGATCCACTACGACCGCTGGGAGGCGGAATACGCCGCCCTGTTCGAGGCCCTGTTGGCCCGCTTCGATCCACGGCAGGTGGCGCTGGTCTCGCTCGGCACCCTCACCTTCATCAAGCCGGTGATGAAACGGATCCGCGAACGCGATTTTCGAAGCAAGATCCTGCAGATGCCGCTGGTGGAAACGGCGGGCAAGTGGTCCTATCCGGAGGCGGTGAAGCTCGACCTCTTCCGCCATGCCTACGCGGGCCTGACCCCGTGGCATGAGGAAGTGTTCTTCTACCTCTGCATGGAACCGGCGACGCTTTGGCCCCGCGTCTTCGGCTTCGACTACCCGGACAATGCGGCCTTCGAGGCGGCGATGAAGGCGCACTACATGGAGAAGATCGAGGCGCTACGTAAATATTAACCCGGCAACAATATATATCGCATTCAGGGCTTCAGGCAGGCGCGGGAACAAGGCGCAGTGCGCAGGTAAGGGTCATTCTCTTGCCGAGGTCGCCCCAGCGCATCCATGCACTCGCGACACTTGGACATCCTGTCCAGCACGCTGGAACGCAGGTCCGGCGCCTGCCTGAAGCCCTGAATGCGATATATATGGTTGCCGGGTTAATAATCAGAGAGAGCGGGCGCTGGGCGGTGCTGCCGCCCCCTGCGCCGCCAGTACCGACTCGATGCGGGCCTGAATACCCTCCGCGTCCAGGCCCGCGTCGTGAAGCTGTTCGGCCGGCGTGGCCTGCTCGATGAAGCGGTCGGGCAGACCCAGATTCAGCACCGGGGTCACCACCCCGTGCGCCGCCAGCACCTCGTTCACCGCCGAGCCGGCGCCACCCCGCACCACATTCTCCTCCACCGTCACCAGCAAGCCGTGGCGGGCCGCCACCTCCAGCACCAACGCCTCGTCCAGCGGCTTGACGAAACGCATGTTGACCACCGTGGCGCCGAGCCGTTCGGCCACCTCCAGCGCGGGCGCAAGCATGCTGCCAAAAGCGAGGATCGCCACGCCCGCCCCCTCGCGCCGCACCTCGCCCTTGCCAACGGGGAGGGTCGCCAGGGTGCGCCGCACCGCCACGCCGGGTCCCGCGCCGCGCGGGTAACGCACCATCGCCGGGCCGGGGTATTCATAGGCGGTCTGCAACATGAGGCGGCACTCGTTTTCGTCCGCGGGGGCCATGATCACCATGTTGGGTACCGGCCGGCTGTAACTGAGATCGAGATTGCCGGCGTGGGTCGCCCCGTCCGCCCCCACCTGGCCGGCGCGGTCCACCGCCAGGGTCACGTCCAGGTTCTGCAGCGCCACATCGTGGACCAGTTGGTCGTAGGCGCGTTGCAGGAAGGTGGAATAGATGGCCACCACCGGCTTCACCCCCTCGCAGGCCATGCCGGCGGCGAAAGTCACCGCGTGCTGTTCGGCGATGCCCACATCATAGTAGCGGTCGGGGAAACGCTGCGAATACGCCACCATACCCGAGCCTTCGCACATGGCCGGGGTGATGGCCACCAGCCGGTCGTCCTGTTCCGCCAGGTCACACAACCAATCGCCGAACACCTCGGTATAGGTCACGCGCTTCTGCCCCCTCTTCATCTTGCCGGTGGCGGGGTTGAAGGGGGTAACGCCGTGATAGACACAGGGGTCGCCCTCGGCGGGCTCGTAACCCTTGCCCTTGCGGGTGACCACATGCAACAGGCGCGGGCCGGGCAGGTCCTTCATGTTGCGCAGGGTGGAGATCATGCTCGGCAGATCGTGGCCATCGAGGGGCCCGATGTAGTTGAAGCCCAGCTCCTCGAACAGGGTGCCGGGCATCACCATGCCCTTCATGTGCTCCTCCCAGCGCCCCACCAGTTCACGCAGGTGCGGCATGCCGCGCAGGGCGCTCTTACCGCCCTCTTTCACCGTGGTGTAGAACTTGCTGGAGAGCACCCTGGCGAGGTAGTTGCTCACCGCGCCCACCGGCCGGGATATGGACATGTCGTTGTCGTTGAGGACCACCAGCAGGTCGAGATCGAGGCTTCCGGCGTGATTGAGGGCCTCGAAGGCCATGCCGGCAGTCAGAGCGCCGTCGCCGATCACCGCCACCACCTTCTGCCGTTCGCCCTTGCGCCGCGCCGCCGCCAACATGCCCAGGGCGGCGCCGATGGATGTACTCGAGTGGCCCGTGCCGAAGGTGTCGTATTCGCTCTCCTCGCGGCGGGGGAAGCCGGCCAGCCCGCCCTTTTGCCGCAGGGTGTGCATGCGGTCGCGGCGGCCCGTGAGGATCTTGTGGGGATAGGCCTGGTGGCCCACGTCCCACACCAACCGGTCCCGGGGGGTGTCGAAGACATAGTGCAGGGCGAGGGTCAGCTCTACCACGCCCAGCCCCGCGGCGAGGTGGCCACCGGTGCGCGACACCGTCTCGATGAGGAACCCGCGCAACTCGTCGGCGAGCGCCTCCAGTTCCTGCTCGGGCAACAGACGCAGGTCGTCGGGCAGCGCTACCCGGCTCAAGAGCGGGTAGCTCTCGGCAATACTCCTCGGTGTATCGTCTTGTGTACCGGACATTCCGCAAGGATCCTCGGGATCACGCCGGACGGCCGCTCCGCATACGACAGGCAGCCCTCCGCGTCATGGTCCAAATGGACAGCGTTTCCTTCAAAATCCCGGTATTGTACTCCAAATCGACCGTCTCCGTTTGCGGGACACCACGAGTCTCGCGTCCCGACCAACCCGCTGGAGGGGGCAAAGAGGGCCGACCGTTCCGGCTGGACCGCCCGGATTATTCATGAATCGCCGCGATGATTGCGCAGAGAATTGTCCGCACAGGGGATTTTCCGACCGAGTGGAATACGGGCTGTATTGCCGAGGAAGGAAAGTTCCCTGTGCGGACAAGGATCAAGCAAGGGCGCGAGCGACTTCATGAATAATCCGGGCTAGGAGTCTGTCGGGTTTAGGTGATCGTCGCGAGCATGGTGGGAAAGCGAGGCCAGTTTTTCTCGATTTTGAGGCGCATAGTGGGTCTACGCAACGAAAAATCGAGGAAAAATGGACCGCTTTCCCACCAGCGCAGTAGATTAATCCTAAATCCGACAGACTCCTAGCGAACCCGCCAGCACCCGCACAACAACTGCCGAACTACACTCCTCCCAAATATCCATCGCAAATACCGCTATCCTGGGGAGATTGGCCATTTATGGTTACGTGCGGCGGCCCCTCCTTGCACAAGGGAGAATCCGGGGCAGGATATTTCTTGTATTGTCTACTTTCCGGATCTAGTCCACTTTCCGGATCTAGCCGTATATCCAAGTATTGAACATCAGAGGGAATGTTGCCCAAAGGGCTCAGATCCTCAATCGGATTACCATTCAAGGACAAATCTCTAGCAGGATAGCCAATCCGGTTGAACTGCCCAAGATCGCGAATCTGGTTGTTGCTCAGATCCAAACTCGTCACCTTGTCACCATCACCGCCCAAGGACGGTGCGGGCGTCAGCAGGTTTTTCAGCGGCGATATGTCAGTGATATCGCCGCCGCGGAGCCACACTTCTACTGGTCCGCTCTCAAATCCACTAAAAGCCCTACCTGCATAAACCCCTTCGATGGCGGCAAAAATCCGTAAGTCTTCATCATTCATACCTTTCTCATTGCAGTTAATATCCAAGCTAAATCGCTCTGTGCCGGAAGCGACGCACCCTTCACCACAGTCGCTTCTGCTCGGCCCCAACACCAACCTCTCTCCGAAGTATGTGCCAGTAGACTCATCATTCGTCGCCCATATCGGAATATCATCGGCGGGAACATCATATGATATGTAGCCCTCTTCGCCGCTACCCTCGATGTAGTGCCCCACGAAGCATCCTTTACCCTCCAGATACCGCACAAACCTCGCCCGATCACTGTTGCTGGTTGTATCCCCATAGGCCAGCAGCACCGCCAGTTCCCGGTCGCCCGCCCAGACCTCCACAGTGCGCGATACCCGGTGCCCGCCGATGGTGGTCTCCACCACCACGGGCCCCGAGGGTCGGTCGATCTCGACGCTGAAGCCGCCGTCCCCGCCGATGGTTCCTTCACCCAGCGCATTGCCCTGTACATTGCTTACCCGGACCACACCGCCCGTGTTCAGCGGGGCACCGCTGAAAGCGTCCACCACCCGACCGGTCACCGTAACCTTGGGTGCGATGTTGTCTGCCTTCACCACCAGGCAGCCGCCCAGGGTCCGCTCTTCGCCCGTGCTCAGGCTGATGGCGCGCGGCACGGAGACGGCGCCGGCGGTCTTTGCCGTCAGGGTCAGCGCCTCTCCTGCCGGGACGTTGAGGAAGGTGAAGTTCCCCTGCCCGTCGTGGATCTTCCGTTCGGCGCTCCAGCCGGTGCCTCGCAACAGAATGTAGGCATCCGTCACCCGCTGGCCGTTGGCATCTTCCACGCAACCGGTCAGGTCGCCTGTGTTGGCTATCGCAATGTCAAGATTCCAGGTGGTGAAGTGGCCAACGCTGCCGCTGTAGGTCTTGCTCGCGGCGTCGTAGGTCGCTTTGCCTTCTTCC
Organism: Sedimenticola sp.; assembly: GCA_026983675.1. Classification (GTDB taxonomy): domain Bacteria; phylum Pseudomonadota; class Gammaproteobacteria; order Chromatiales; family Chromatiaceae; genus JALSTP01. The sequence goes on along the minus strand of JALSTP010000089.1, from coordinate 1,094 downwards.
ACCCAGATGCCTTTGGCCCTGTCGTAGTACCACAACGGGATGACAGCCGGCGGTTCGCCGCCGATCTTTTCGTCCAGCGGGAAGGTGAGCGTCGCCTGCTGGCCGTTAGCCAGTTTTACGTCTTGGCCCTGTTCGTCTGTAAGTTTGACTTCGATATAGCCATAGGATTTCAGCGCTAAGGTCTGCCCCGATGCGGATTCGCCTTCGTAGTCTCCAGGAAATGCGGCCGCGCCTATCTGCGTAGTCACTTTGTTGTAGGAGACTTCCAGGGTCACTTTTCCTGTGTAGGGCTGGCCGTCCGCCTGAGTGTAGGCGTTTGCCGGTATAGTCACTTTCGCGCCCTTGACGTCGATGCGGGCCGGGATGTCCGCCGCCTGGGTCTCTTTCCGGTCCACCGGCGCCAACGTGAAGTCCGCGATGTCGCCCACGTCGTCGATTTTACGTCCCTGTTCGGTGTAGCCGTCCAAGGTCACCACCAGACTAGCTCCGGCCTCCGGTTCTTCCTGAAGCTCGAGCCGGTAGGCCCCTCCTGAGTCGGTCTCGACCTCTTCGCCTGTGCCCGCCACCTGCACCCGCGCGCCTTGCAGGCCGTTGCCGGCCGGGTCGGTGACGGTACCGATAATGATGCGGATCGGGACTTCGATCACGGTCACTGTCCGCGTGGCCGTGGCGTTGTTGCCGGCGGTATCGCTGACGCTGTAGGTGACGGTGTAGTCGCCCACGCTGGTGGTCTCGACACTGCCTTCGGTCTGGATAGCCGCAGTCAGGTCGCCGTCCACATCGTCCGTCGCCGTGGCGCCGGGGTCTTCGTAGGTGTCGCCCACAACCAGGGTCAACGGATTGTCGCCTTTGAGGGTAATCACGGGCGCGGTAGTATCACCATTTCCGGTGTCACCATTTCCGGTGTCACCATTTCCGGTGCCACCATTTCCGGTGCCACCATTTCCGGTGCCACCATTTCCGGTGCCACCATTTCCGGTGTCACCATTTCCGGTGTCACCATTTCCGGTGTCACCATTTCCGGTGTCACCATTTCCGGTGTCACCATTTCCGGTGTCACCATTTCCGGTGTCACCATTTCCGGTATCACCATT
>JALSTP010000088.1 GCA_026983675.1 Sedimenticola sp. | reverse complement strand
CTCTGCAGGTAAAGGCAAAGATTGGGGCATGATTATTCGCCCTGCGCAAGCGTCGCCGCCGCGTCCAGCGCCGCCTCCAGGCTGGTGACGGAGGCGCGGCCGCTGCCGGCGAGGTCCAGGGCGGTGCCGTGATCCACGGAGGTGCGGATGATCGGCAGCCCAAGCGTGATATTCACCGCCCGCCCGAAACCCAGGTGCTTGAGCACCGGTAGTCCCTGATCGTGATACATGGCAAGCACCGCATCGGCCCGTTCCAGAAAAGGCGGGGTGAAGAGGGTGTCGGCGGGGAGCGGGCCTTCCAGTGTCATGCCCTCTGCGCAAAGCCGCTTCAGCAGGGGGGCAATGATCTCGATCTCCTCCCGTCCCAGATGCCCCCCTTCGCCCGCGTGGGGATTGAGACCACACACCAGTATGCGCGGACGGGGGAGGCCGAAGCGCGCCCGCAGGTCGTGATGCAGGACGCGGATCACCTCTTCCAGTCCGGCCGAAGTGATGTGGCGCGCCACCTCGGCCAGTGGCAGATGGGTCGTGGCCAGGGCCACGCGCAGGCCCGGCGCGGCGAGCATCATCACCGGGCGGGCGCCGCCGCAGCGCGCGGCGAGAAACTCCGTGTGGCCGGAGAAGGGGATGCCCGCCTCGTTGATGACGCCCTTGTGAACCGGTCCGGTGACCAGGGCCGCAACGCGCCCTTGCAGGCAGTCGTCGCAGGCGTGGCGCAGGGTCTCCAGCACATAGGCCGCATTGGCGGGGTCGAGCTGGCCGCCTCGGACGGGGCGTTCCAGCGCCACCGGCCGGATACTCAGTTCGCCGGCGCGCTGGGTGGTGGGTTCCCCGTATTGCCAGGGCCGTAACCTGATCTCCAGGCCCAGTGCGTCGGCCCGATTCTGCAGAAGGTGGGGGTCTGCCACCACCACCAAGGGCATCTTTCGCGGTGTCTGGGCGAGCTGGATGCAGAGATCGGGGCCAATACCGGCGGGTTCCCCCGGCGTCAATGCGATGGGGTGGCGCGCCACCGTTACTGGGCCTGCAGTTCCGGGGAGCGGATTTCGACATAGGCCTCGTCGCGCAGGCGCCGCAGCCACAGTTGGGTCGCCTCTTCCGCCTTGCGTTCCCGAATGGCCTGCTTCGCCTTGCTCTTCAGGGCCTGTTCGGTGTTGTCGCGTGTGCGGCGGCCGAGCACCTGAACGATGTGCCAGCCGAACCGGGTGCGGAATGGCTCACTGATTTCGCCCGGCTGGAGGGCCTTCATCTGCCGCTCGAAGGCGGGTACCACATCGCCGGGATTCACCCAGCCGAGGTCGCCGCCGCGGATCGCGGAGCCGGCGTCGTCGGAATGGGAGCGCGCCAGTTCGGCGAAGTCGTCGCCGGCGAGGATCCGTTCACGCAACTGCTCCAGCCGGGTCCTGGCGTCTTCATCGGAGACCAAGTCATTGGTCTTGATGAGGATATGGCGGGCGTGGGTCTGAGTGACGATGGCCTTGGGCGGTCCCTTGAATCCCTCCACCTTGATGATGTGAAAGCCGCTTGCGCTGCGCACCGGGCCGCTGATATCGCCTGGTTTCATCTTCTGCACCTGTTCCACAAACAGGGTGGGCACCTGGGACATCTTCAGCCAGCCGAGGTCGCCTCCATTCAACGCCTGACGACTGTCGGAATGCATCAGGGCGAGTTGCGCGAAGTCGGCGCCCCGCTGAAGCTCTGCGACCAGTTGTTCGGCCTCTTTGCGTTTGCGTTCCACCTCCTCCGGTGAAGCGCCTTCCGGCACTGCGATCAGGATGTGGCGAAGGTGTACCGCGGAATGTCCCCCACCGCCGTCCTTTTGTTTTTTGAGCAGGTTCGCCACCTCGGTGTCGGTGACATTGATCTTGTTGATCACGGCCTGGTTGCGCAAGCGGGCGAGCAGGATCTGGCGGCGGGTATTCTCGCGGAATCTCTTGTAGTCCATCCCCTCGCGCTCCAGGGTGTCACGAAGCTGGCCGAGGGTCATGCGATTGCGTTTGGCAATGCGGCGCAGGGCGCGGTTGAGCGTGGCATCGTCCACACGGATCCCGGCGCGTTTTGCCGCCTGGAGCTGGAGCCGGGTGCTGATCAGTTTCTCCAGCACCTGTTTCTCCACCACGTCGCGTGGCGGCAACGGTGTCCCCTTGTCTTCCAGGCGCGCCATGATGCTGCGCACTTCGGCCTCCAGCTCCGAATGCATGATGATATCGTCATTGACCACCGCCACGATGTAATCGAGATCCTCCGCGTGTTCAGCGGTGGCGATGGATGCCCCGAAGAGAGAGAGAAGGAACGCCATCAACAAGTGCGTCAGGGGGAAGGAAAAAAACTTCATTGAGCGGTATCCTGTCATTCAACTTTGTAGCCGTAGATGCCCTCTTCCAGATAGCGGTCCACCCGCTCCCCCACGCTGCCCAGGCCGTTGAGCTGGAGTTGCAGCATGAAGGCGGTGTCCGATTCTCCGTTGGGGTCGTTTACATAGTGGCGCGCAATGGCGCGCAACACCCAGCAGCAGTGACCATACTCGATGCCGCCGAAGCTCTCCATGGTTCTGCCGAAGCGCAACGAGTAGTTTACCCTGCCCACCACCTGAAGCCACCTGCCGAAAGGCCAGCGGAAGGAGAGGTCGACGTCCTCGAGTTCATCCCGCCGAAAGCGGTAACCGAGATTCAGGATGCGGTCGTCCGGCGTTTGGTAGTGCAATTGGATGGCGGTTTTCTCCGTGCGATGTTTCTCGGGGTGGGGGTTCCACTGCAGGGCGCCGCGTACCTGCCACCGTGGGCTGAGCCGGCCGGCGGCCTCGGCGATAAGGGACGATGAGTTGTTCTTCTCCTCTGCTCCTTCCAACTGGATGCTTCGGTTACGGAAATACAGTATCTGACCCACGCTGACGCGGAATAGTTCGCTGCTGGTATCCGCGTCCATGGTGCGGCTGGTAAGGCCATAGGTCACCTGATGGGCGTCGCCGATGCGGTCGCGGCCGGCAAAACGGTTGGGACGAAACAGGTTGTCGTAGTTGAAATCGAGTTCTTCCGCGTCGAAATCCGGCAGCTTGTCCTGATCGTGGAAGGGCGTATAGAGGTAGAACAACCGTGGCTCCAGCGTTTGCAGGGCCGGGGTTCCGAGCCAGTGGGTGTCTCGTTCGAACACCAGGGTTCCGTCGATGTTCAGCGAGGGGATGGTGAGCGAGGGGTGGGTGGAGAGCCCGGGCTGGCGGTGGTGGAGGCTGTAGCTGTTGTGGTACAGCCGCAGTTCAGGGACCAGATGGCCATAACTGGTGCGCCAGGGGAGATTGATGGAGGGCGCCAGCGAAAGACGGTGGCCATATTCCTTCGCATCATGCTCGAAATAGTCGTACTCCGCGGTCAGATTCCAGTTCAGGTGGTTGGTCTCTTCCCGGTAGTTGCGCGTCAGCAACAACTGGGGCAGGCGGTTATAGGGTCTGTCGGCGGGGGCGATGCCGGGGTCGACAGTCTGAAAGTGTTGGAGGCGGCCAAGCAGCAGCCAGTCGTCGCCGCGGTAGCGCAGATCGCCGCGCTGTTCCAGGTTGCGGGTGCTGGAGATGCCCAGGTTGCCGCCGAAGTCGGAAAGGTATTCATCGTCGGAGGCGGCGTTGATCGCGAGTTCGCTGCTCCAGCGGTCGCTGATGATCCCGGTCTGGAGAAAGGTGAAGGCGCCACGTGTGGCATAGGGATCCCTGCCGTAGTTCTTGTCGCGGGGCACCACCTCCAGGTTGAGCTGGCTGCGTTGGCGCTCGGTGAGCAGACGGAACTCGGTGCCCAGCAAAAGGCCCCGCTTGCTCATCAGCCGCGGGGTGATGGTGGCATCCATGTTGGGCGCGATGTTCAGGTAGTAGGGGATCTGGAGATCGAGGCCCGTCACGTCGGAATTGCCGATGGTGGGCGTGAGGAAACCGCTCTTGCGCCGGTCGTCGATGGGGAAGCTGAGATAGGGGGAGTAGAGCAGGGGGACCCCCTTGAACCGCAACAGGGCATTGCGCGCGGTGCCGACCCCGCTGGACTTGTCGATCTGGAGCCGGTCGGCAGAGAGGATCCAGTCGTCTTCTCCCGCCGGGCAGGTGCTGTAGGTGATGTTCCGGTAGCGCGACCGGGTGGCGGACTCGATCTCGGCCTCTGCCGCCGAACCGCGCGCCTTGGTTTCGGGGAGGCGGTACTGGATCCCTTCGATGCGCCCTTTGCGGGTATCCAGGTGGAGCCGCAACCGTTCGCCGCTGAGCCGCAGCCCCTGCTGTTCGAAATAGGTGCGTCCCTCCGTCTCCAGGAGGTTGTTGCGCCGCTCCACGCGCACCTTGTCCGCCTCCAGATGCTGGCCGTCGTGGTCCACCACCACATTGCCCGAGAAGCGCACGATCTCATGTTTGCGATCGTAGACGGCGCTGTCGGCAAGGATGTTGGTGAGAGCCACGCCGTCCGCGGCGGGCGCGAGCCTGGGCCGGCGAGGCTTGCCGAGCAACCGGGGATCGGGGTTTGCGCGGGCATCGAAGGGCGGTGGAAGACGGCGTTCCGGGGCGTCTGCAGCCTCCACGCCGGCGCTCAAGAACAGGCAGAAGATACCGCTCGCGGTCAGGCTGATGAGGGTGGTGGTGTTCCGCACGTCGAGTCCGACAGGCTCCAGATGAGAAATGCGTTGTAAAATCGCATAGAATCTCCAATTCTTCAAATAAATCGGTCCTTCGAAAGGGGCCGGTGCAAGTGGGAGGCTCGATGCCGGAACGTCTGAAGCAGTTGAATGAGTGGCTGACGGAAACGCTGGGGAGGTCGGACAGTCGGGTGGAACCGCTGGCGGGTGACGCGAGTTTCAGGCGCTACTTCCGTGTCCACTGTGGTGATGAACGCCATGTGGCGATGGATGCCCCTCCCGACCGGGAAGACTGCCGGCCGTTCATTCGGGTGGCCGAGGCCTTCTCCGCGATTGGCCTGCATGTCCCGGAGATTCGCGCCCGCGATCTGGATCAGGGGTTTCTGTTGCTCTCGGATCTGGGTGACCGCCTCTATCTGGACGTGTTGCAGGAGGAGACGGTGGACCGGCTGTATGGGGATGCCCTGGGCGCGTTGACGATCATCCAGGCATGTGGGCCCAGAGAAGGGTTGCCGCCCTACGATCGTGACCTGCTGATGCGGGAGATGGAACTGTTCCGTGAGTGGTTGCTGGAGCGTCATCTGGGGCTGACGTTGGACGCGGAGGCGAAGGCCCTCCTGCGGGCCGCGTTCGACCGGCTGGCGGACAACGCCCTCGAACAACCCCGGGTCTGCGTACATCGCGACTACCACTCCCGCAACCTGATGCTGACCACCTCTCCCAATCCGGGCATCCTCGACTTCCAGGATGCGGTGCTGGGGCCCGTCACCTACGACCTCGTGTCGTTGCTGCGTGACTGCTACATCGACTGGCCGCGGGCACGCGTGGAGGCTTGGGCCCGGGGCTATTTCGATACCGCGGTCCACTCCGGTGTGCTGCGCGAGGAGCACGAGACGCATTTCATGCGCTGGTTCGATCTCATGGGCATGCAACGCCATCTCAAGGCCGCCGGCATCTTCGCCCGCCTCGACGCGCGCGACGGCAAGCCGGGCTATCTGGGCGACATCCCGCGTACCCTCGGCTATATCGTCGAGGTGGCGCCGGACTATGCGGAAATGGCGCCGCTGGGGGCGTTCATCGCCGAACAGGTGCTGCCGGCGCTGACCGCAAAGGGGTGATCAGGCCCAGCGCAGGCGCAGCATGGGGATGTTCTTCAGCAAGGGGATGCTGAGAGGGTAGAGCATCACGCCGACACCGTCGGCCAGCCAGTCCAGGAGGGAGAATTCGCGATAGGGGATCTGGCGCTGGATCAGCTCGATCAGCAATCCGTAGCTCATCAAAAGCACCACCTTGCGCAGGCTGAAGCCCTCGTTCGGAAAGGCGAAGTCGATCAGAATGGCGAGGCAGTAGAAGGCGGCGAGGTGGGCCATTTTATCATTCACGTTCGCGATCGCAGGGGCGGTGATGTGGGAGGTGGCCAGCCAGGTGACCACCCCAAGGGTCACCACGAGCGCGATGCGTGCCAGATAGATATGACGGCGTGACAGATCCATACGAAAAAACATTTATCCCCGTTCCCGTGCAATTGCCCGATACCCGATATCGGTACGGTAGTAGACATCTCTCCACGTGATCCGTTCCACCAGCTGGTAGGCGCGCTGCTGGGCATCGGCCACACTTTCGCCGAGTGCCGTGGCGCAGAGCACCCGCCCGCCGGCGGTGATCACCTCTCCTTCCTTGATGGCGGTCCCGGCGTGGAATACTTTAGTTCCCGAAGCGTCCTGTTTCGGCAGACCGTGGATCACATCACCTTGGCGGTAGCTGCCGGGGTAACCGCCCGCCGCCATCACCACGCCCAGGGATGGGCGGGGATCCCATTCCGCCGTCTCCCCCTCCAGCCCCCCTTCGAGCGCCGCCAGGCAGTGGGCCACCAGGTCCGAGCGCATGCGCAGCATGATCGGCTGGGTCTCAGGGTCGCCGAAGCGGCAGTTGTACTCCAAAACCTTGGGGGTGCCTTCGGCGTCGATCATCAAGCCGGCATAGAGGAAGCCGGTGTAGGGGCGGCCTTCCGCGGCCATCCCTTCCACGGTGGGCCCGATCACCTCCGCCATGATGCGGTCGTGGATCCCGGGGGTGACCACCGGGGCGGGCGAGTAGGCCCCCATGCCACCGGTATTGGGGCCACGATCGCCGTCGTCACGCGCCTTGTGGTCCTGGGAGGTGGCCATGGGCAGGACGTGTTCGCCGTCCACCATGACGATGAAGCTGGCCTCCTCACCCTGCAGAAACTCCTCGATCACCACCCGGTGGCCCGCCTCGCCGAAGCGGTTGCCGGCCAGCATATCGCGCACCGCGTCCTCGGCGGTGGCCAGGTCGGCGGCCAGGATGACCCCCTTGCCGGCGGCCAGGCCGTCCGCCTTCACCACGATGGGTGCGCCCACCCGGCGCAGATGGGCAAGTGCGTCGTCCACCTCGGTGAACACGCCGTAGGCGGCGCTGGGGATGGCGTGGCGGGCGAGGAAGTCCTTGGTGAAGGCCTTGGAGCCCTCCAGTTGCGCCGCCGCCGCGGTGGGGCCGAAACAGGGCAGGCCGGCGGACTGGAAGCGGTCCACGATACCGGCCACCAGCGGCGCCTCGGGGCCGACGAGGGTGAGGCCGATCGCCTCATCGGCAGCGAACCGCACCAGGGCATCGAGATCCCCGGCGTCGATGGCCACGTTCTCAATCCCCGGTTCCAGCGCCGTGCCCGCGTTGCCGGGGGCGACATAGACCTTTTCCGCGAGGGGGGACTGGGCGGCCTTCCATGCCAGGGCGTGTTCCCGTCCGCCGCCGCCGATGACAAGAATCTTCATGGGTTGCTCCATAGTGTGTTCAGAGTAAAGAACAGGTGCGCAAGGATAGCAGACAATGCACTGTTTCCGCCCCCGTGCACCGGATTCAGCGATGGGCGGTGATGCCTCGCTCGCTCGCCAGGAAAAAATGCCGCACGGCTGCCTGTTCCGGAGTCAACGGCTCCTGGGCGAGGCGTTCGAGTGCCTGGGTGACGTTGAGACCGCTGTGGTAGAGGGTCTTATAGACCTGCTTGATGGCGTGTCGGCGTTCGGCGGAGAACCCGGCCCGGCGCAGGCCGACGCTGTTGAGGCCGACGATGCGGGCCGGGTTGCCGTCAGCAGTGCTGTAGGGTGGCACGTCCTTCACCACCTTCGAGCAGCCCGCGATCATGGCGTGGTCGCCGACATGGCAGAACTGGTGGATCGCCACCAGACCGGAGATGAACACCCGGTTGCCTACCGTGACGTGGCCGGCCAGAACGGTGGTGGCGCCCAGTAGGTTATGGTCGCCGATGACGCAGTCATGACCGGCGTGGAAGGTGTTCATGAAATAGTTGTGGTGGCCGATGCGGGTGCCTTCTTCGGTCTTCACACCGCGACTGATGTTGACCCCCTCCTTGAAGTGGTTGTGGTCGCCGATCACGAGGGGGCGGCTGCGCTCGGGAGTAAAGGTGAGGTCCTGCGGCTCGCAGCCAAGCACGGCGCCATGACAGACCCGGTTGTGCTGTCCCATCCGCACCGGCGCGAAGATGCGCACGTTGCTTTCGATGACGCACCCCGCGCCCACCACTGCACCCGCCTCGACGATGCTGAAAGGCCCAACGCGCACCGAGGGGTGCAGCTCGGCGCCCTGCTCGACGATGGCGGTGGGGTGGATGTCGGCGGCCACCGTGAATCCGGCGGGCTCAGTGACGGAAGTGGCGCATGCCGGTGAAGACCATGGCGATGTCATGCTCGTTGGCGGCGGCGATCACCTCCTCATCGCGCATGGAGCCGCCTGGCTGAATGACCGCCGTGATGCCTGCTTCGGCGGCGTTGTCGAGACCGTCGCGGAAAGGGAAGAAGGCGTCGGAGGCCATCACCGAGCCCTTTACCTCCAGCCCGGCCTGCTGCGCCTTTATGGCGGCGATGCGGGCGCTGTTGACCCGGCTCATCTGACCGGCGCCGACGCCGATGGTCATGCCGTCGCGGCCGTAGACGATGGCGTTGGATTTGACGAACTTGGCCACCCGCCAGGTGAACAGCAGGTCGCGCATCTCCGCCTCGGAGGGGGCGCGGTTCGTCACCGTCTTCAAGTCATCGTAGAGCGGCAGGTCGGCGTCTTGCACCAGCAGGCCACCGTTGACCCGTTTGAAATCGGTGCGGTGCAGCGCCTCCGCATTCCACTCGCCACACACCAGCAGGCGCACGTTTTTCTTCGCCGCCACCGCCAGCGCGGCCTCGTCGGTGATCGCCGGGGCGATGATCACCTCCACGAACTGACGCTCGATGATCGCTTTGGCGGTGTCGCCGTCCAGGGTCTGGTTGAAGGCGATGATGCCGCCGAAGGCCGATTCGGGATCGGTGCTGTAGGCGCGATCATAGGCCGTCCGCAGGTCGTCGCCGAAGGCCACGCCGCAGGGATTGGCGTGCTTGACGATGACGCAGGCCGGTCCCTCGTCGAACTGCTTGACGCACTCCAGCGCGGCGTCGGTATCGGCAATGTTGTTATAGGAGAGTTCCTTGCCCTGCAATTGACGGGCGGTGGCTACCGAGACCTCATCGATACAGTGTTCGACGAAGAAGGCCGCTTTCTGGTGTGGATTCTCGCCGTAGCGCATGGTCTGTTCCTGGCGAAATTGCAGGCTCAGGGTGCGCGGGAAGTCCGCGACCTCTCCACCCAGACGGGCACCCAGATAGTTGGCGATGGCGGCATCGTAGCGGGCGGTGTGTTCGAAGGACTTCACCGCCAGATCGAAGCGCACGGCGTCGCTCACCGTGCCGTCGTTGGCCTCCATCTCGCTCAGCACCCGCTCGTAATCTCCGCTTTCCACCACCACGGTGACATCCTTGTGGTTCTTGGCCGCTGCGCGCAACAGGGTCGGCCCACCGATGTCGATGTTCTCGATGGCGGCGGCGAGGCCACAGTCCGGGTCGGCGACGGTCTGCTCGAAGGGATACAGATTGACGACGACGAGGTCGATGGGTTTGATGCCGTTCTCCCTCATCACCGTGTCGTCCACCCCGCGGCGTCCGAGGATGCCTCCATGGATCAGGGGATGCAGGGTCTTGACCCGACCGTCCATCATCTCGGGAAAGCCGGTATATTCCGACACCTCGGTGACAGGGATGTTGTTGTCGGTCAGCAGCCGGGCGGTGCCGCCGGTGGAGAGGATCTCCACGCCGCGCGCGCTCAGGGCGCGGGCGAAGTCCACGATGCCGTTCTTGTCGGAAACGCTGATCAGGGCTCGGGTGATGCTCATGGTGTACTCCCGGTGGGGTGGGGCGGCGTCAATCGCCGGTTAGATCATACAGGGCCAGTTTCTTGCGCAGGGTGCTGCGACTCATGCCCAGCACGCCGGCGGCGCGGGTCTGATTGCCCTCCGTATAGTCCATCACGACACGCAGCAGCGGGGCCTCGACCTCCGCGATCACCATCTGGTAGAGATTGTTGACAGGATGATTGCCCAGTTGGCGGAAATAGTGTCGCATCGCGTCCTGGACACAGTCACGCAGGGGCGCGCTCCGTTTCTCCCCGGCCACTTTGAATTTGCCGCTGTGTCGATCCCCATGGCTGTTTATCTCGATTTGTGTATTCACGCCGCGAAGTCCTCTTGTTTGTCTGTCACCCGGTCGAAAAACGCCCCGATCAGGGTCAGCTGTTTTTGTAATGTATCGGCCTGGTTGATCGCACGGCGCAATCCCGCGCCGTCCCTGTAGCCCCGGCTGTACCAGGCAATGTGTTTGCGGGCGACTCTTGCGCCCAGGTCGCGTCCATAGAACTCATACAGTGCCGCGAGATGCTCCAGCAGGATCTCTCTGACCTGCTCTGCGTTGGGCGCCGGCAGTTGTTCACCATGCTTCAGGTAATGGCGAATCTGGCCGAAGATCCAGGGCCGGCCCCTTGCCGCGCGGCCGATCATCAATGCATCGGCACCTGTCTGGCTCAATACCTCCTTCGCTTTCCGTGGTCCGTCGATGTCGCCGTTGGCGATTACCGGTATGTCCACTGCCGCTTTGATCGCTCGGATGGTGTCATAGTCCGCCAGGCCAGAGTATCCGCAGGCCCGGGTGCGGCCATGGACGGCGATGGCCTGAATGCCCGCCTGTTCCGCCAGGCGGGCGATTTCGACGCCATTACGGTGCTGCGGGTCCCAGCCGGTGCGCATCTTCAGCGTCACCGGGACGTCCACCGCCGCCACTACGCGGTCCAGAATACGGCCCACCAGGCGTTCGTCGCGCAACAGGGCGGATCCGGCCGCCACCTTGCATACCTTTTTCGCCGGACATCCCATGTTGATGTCCACGATCTGGGCGCCATGCGCCACGTTGATCCGTGCGGCCTCGGCCATCGTCCGTGGATCCGCGCCCACGATCTGCACCGTGATCGGCCCCTCTTCGCCGCGATGATCGAGGCGGCGCAAGGTTTTGCGATGGCCCCACAACGTGGTGTTGGAGGAGACCATCTCGGAGACGGTCAGACCCGCGCCAAAACGTTTGCACAGTATCCTGAACGGCCGATCCGTGACGCCGGCCATGGGTGCGAGACAGAGATTGTTGTTGATGTTATACGGTCCGATTCGCATACCGGGCCCGTTCGGGACAAGCTTCGCCCATCGGCAAAAGAGAGAAAAATTCTACCCCAAAGGCGTGGCGCGGCAAAGCGTCATCTTGAATCGTCCCGCTCGGGATTCAGAGAAAATCGAACCGGAAACCGGTGACCTCTTCGCCGGGGTCCACCAGCCGCATCTCGATATGGACCGGCAGTTCGATGGGCATCATCCCCTTGGCGCGGCGGCTGTCGCCGAGATAGACCTCCGGCTTGAAGCGGCGTTCGGCCACCAGTTTCTGCGCCTTGTCAAACAGTTGCAATTCTATGAGGGGATAGGGTTGCTCGTGGTCCGCGGTGTTGCTCATGGTGAGCTCCATCAGCAGGCTGCCGGGGTGCTCGGGATCGCTGCGGATGTCGCGGTCGAGAATAGTGATGCGCTGCGGGGCGCGCCGCGGTGGCACGCTGCAGCCCGTTATCGCGCACAGGCGTTCAAGGACGAAGCGTCCTTCCGGGTACCAGATGGCCTTGTCGCGTATCCACCAGGTGAATTGTGCGATCAGCAGCAGGGCGAGTAGGGCGCTGCCCAGGCCCCACAGCCAGGTCTGGGGGCGCCGGCGCGCGGTTGTCCGGCCGCCGACGAAGGTGTCCTGGGGGTCTGCCGGGACGTTGTAGCCCGTTCCCCTTCGTTGGACGGTGGGCAAGGGCGTCGTGCCCGGCGCGGCCGCGCCAGCGGCCGGTGGCGTTACCGTTTCTTGTTGCTGGGGGCCCTCAGCATCCGTGGGCGCCGCGCCGCCAGCCGGCATTTTTTCGTACAGCCGGTCCAGGGCATTGAAGATCTCTCCGCAGCGGCAGCAGCGCACCATGCCCCCGGCGGCCTGGGTCTGCGCCGAGGTGATTTGAAAAAGGGTGTTGCAATGCGGGCACTGGGTATACATGGGTTGCCGTCAGGTCGATGAGTTCCTTGTCCCTTCAATGCGCACCCATCCGTCTTTTTCGATGGGCGGTTGAACGGAGAAATGGGGGCGGTACGCCTCGACGACGCCGGCGGCCTGCTCCGTGAGGATACCGGAGAGCAGAACGGTTCCTTGGGGCCGCACATGTGCCGCAAGTGTCGGCTCCAGCGCTTCGAGGATGCCGGCGAGAATATTAGCGACTAACAGATCGGATTGCACCTGTGGTATCGCCTCCGGTGTAACAACCTGGAGACGATCGTATACGGCATTCTTGCGGGCGTTGGCTTCGGTGGCTTCCAGCGCCTGCGGGTCGTGGTCCACCGCGATCACCCTGTCCACGCCCAGACGCAGTGCGGCGATGCCGAGGATACCCGAGCCACAGCCATAGTCGATCAGCGTACGGCCCTCCAGGTCGTGCGCCGCCAGCCACTCCAGGCAGAGCGCAGTGGTGGGGTGGGTGCCGGAACCGAAGGCCAGGCCCGGGTCGAGTTCGACGATGATCGCGTGGGGATCGTCGGGCCGCCGGCCCGCGGGGCACACCCACAGGTGGTGGCCGTAGTGCATGGGCTGGAAGGCGTCCATCCAGGCCCGTTCCCAGGCCTGGTCCTCCACCCGTTCCTGTGACAGGGTGGCGAAGGTCGCGGCGTCGAGGTGATGTCGCAACGCCGAGCGCAGCGCGGTGATATCGGCCTCCCCCTCGAACAGCGCGGTGATGCGGGTGCGCCGCCAAAGGGGGGTCTCGCCGGGGGCGGGTTCCAGAAGGGGGTCGTCCTCGGCGTCGAGCAAGGTCACGGAGAGGGCGCCCAGGTTTTCGAACAGCAGTTCGACCCGCGCGGCCTGCCTGTCGCGGGTGGTAAGGGAGAGTTGCAGCCAGGACATCAGCGTGTCAGAGGCCGAGTTTCTTTTCCAGATAATGGATGTTGGCCCCGCCGGCCTGAAAGGCCACGTCGCGCATGATGTCCCGTTGCAGCGGGATGTTGGTCTTGATGCCCTCGATCACCATTTCACTCAGGGCGTTGTGCATGCGGGCGATGGCGGAGTCCCGGGTCTCCCCATGGGCGATCAGCTTGCCGATCATGGAGTCGTAGTAGGGAGGAACGGTATAGCCGCTGTAGATGTGGGTGTCGACCCGGATGCCCGGTCCGCCGGGGGCGTGGAACTGGTCTATCCTGCCGGGGAAGGGCATGAAATTGGTGGGGTCTTCGGCGTTGATGCGGCATTCGATGGCATGGCCGCGGATGGAGATGTCGTCCTGGGTATGGCTCAGGGGTTCGCCGGCGGCGATGCGCAGTTGTTCCTTGACGATGTCCACGCCGGTGATCATTTCGGTGACCGGATGCTCCACCTGGACGCGGGTGTTCATCTCGATGAAATAGAACTCGCCATCTTCGTAGAGAAACTCGAAGGTGCCGGCGCCGCGATAGCCGATCTGGCGGCACGCCTCGGCGCAGCGTTCGCCGATCTCGCGTCTCCGGTCGTCGCTGATGCCGGGGGCCGGGGCCTCTTCCACCACCTTCTGGTGGCGGCGTTGCATGGAGCAATCGCGTTCGCACAAATGGATGGCGTTGCCATGCTCATCGGCCAGCACCTGAAACTCGATGTGGCGCGGATTCTCCAGGAACTTCTCCATGTACACGGTGGAGTTGCCGAATGCGGCTTCCGCCTCGGCGCGGGTCAGGGAGACGGAATTGAGCAGGGTGGCTTCGGCATGCACCACGCGCATGCCGCGCCCGCCTCCACCGCCGGAGGCCTTGATGATCACGGGGTAGCCGATCTCCCGGGCCAGTTGCAGGGTGCGTTCCTTGTTGTTGTTCAGGGGGCCGTCGGAACCGGGTACGCAGGGCACGCCCGCCGCCTTCATCGCCTTGATGGCGGCCACCTTGTCGCCCATGGTGCGGATGGTGTCGGGGCGCGGTCCGATGAACACGAAGCCGCTGCTCTCCACCCGTTCCGCGAAGTCGGCATTTTCCGACAGGAAGCCATAACCGGGGTGGATGCCCACTGCGTCGGTCACCTCGGCCGCGCTGATGATGGCGGGCACCTGGAGATAGCTGTCCACCGACGGTGGCGGGCCGATGCACACGGACTCGTCCGCCAGCAGCACGTGCTTCAGTTCGCGGTCCGCCTCGGAATGGACGGCCACCGTCTTGATCCCCAGTTCGCGGCAGGCGCGCAGGATGCGCAGTGCAATCTCGCCGCGGTTGGCAATGACAATCTTGTCGAGCATCGTGAGCGCGGCCTATTCGATGATGAACAACGGTTGGTTGTATTCCACCGGCTGTCCGTTTTCCACCAGTATGCTTTTAATTACGCCATCGACGTCGGATTCGATCTGGTTGAGGATCTTCATTGCCTCGATGATACACAATGTGTCGCCGTTCCTGACCCGCTGTCCCACTTCCACGAAGGCCTTTGCGCCTGGCGATGGCGCGCGGTAGAAGGTGCCGACCATCGGCGATTTGATTACATGGCCGGTGGTGGATTCTTCCTGAGTGGCCGGAGCAGGGGGCGGCGTTCCGGTGGCCGCGGGTGTCGCAGGGGGAGGGGGCGTGGGTGCGCCGGGCGGTGGATAGGCAACCGCGGCGGCCAGGGTGCTCTGGCGGCTGATGCGCACCGACTCCTCGCCTTCGTGGATCTCGATTTCGGCAACGTCCGATTCTTCCAGTAGTTCGATCAGTTTTTTTACTTTGCGGATGTCCATGGTATCGGGAAGACCTGTGTCAGGCTGTCTGCAGGCGCTGTATCGCGGCATCCAGGGCGAGGGAATAGCCATAAGCTCCGAGGCCGCTGATCACGCCGGCGGCGATATCGGAGAAGTAGGAATGGCTACGGAAGTCCTCGCGCGCGTGCACGTTGGAGAGGTGCACTTCGATGAAGGGGATGGCGACGCCCAGCAGCGCATCGCGCAGGGCGATGCTGGTATGGGTGAAGGCAGCAGGATTAAAGATGATGAAATCGACCTGGCGCTCTGCTGCATGATGAATCTCTTCTATGAGCCGGTGTTCTGCATTGCTCTGGAAGAAATGCAATGTATGGCCTCCCGCGCGTGCCTGTTGTTCCAGGTGATGCTGGATGTCCGCGAGGGTCTGACGGCCATAGTGCCCCGGTTCCCGGCTGCCGAGCAGATTTAAATTCGGGCCGTTGAGTACCAGAAGGGTCGCCATTGTCACCTGCTCGTGTAATTGCCGGGATACGTCGCATTGGCTCGGTGAGCGAAACTTAGCAAGTTTTGCTCTATTTTGTCCAGTTTGGACGCGATTTGGGGTGAAATCAGTCCTAAATCCGACAGGCAAGGCACAAAACGGACCGCTTGAGCCGGTGGATCATGCAGCTGGTGGCCAGACGCGGCCACAACAAGGCGGCGGTGGCGTTGGCCAGCAAGATGGCCCGCATGGGATGGG
>JALSTP010000087.1 GCA_026983675.1 Sedimenticola sp. | reverse complement strand
TGATCGGCTGCAAATCCGACATCCTTCCAACCGTGTCATACCGCCAGTTTCTTGACTTTCTTGCCGCCATAGATGAGGTTGACCACGGCGCGCGTACCGACGATGGCGGTAAACATCGATGTCAGAATGCCAATGAACAGCGTCACCGCAAACCCCTTGATGGGGCCGGTACCGAAACTGAACAATACCACCGCCGCAATCAGGGTGGTGATATTGGCATCGACGATGGTGGAGAAGGCCTTCTCATAGCCAGCCTGAATGCTCGCCTGGGGCGTGTTGCCCACGCGCACCTCCTCCCGGATGCGTTCGAAAATCAGCACGTTGGCGTCCACTGCCATACCCACGGTGAGCACAATACCCGCGATGCCCGGAAGCGTAAGTGTCGCCTGGAGCAACGAGAGGACGGCGACAATCAGCACGAGATTCATGAGCAATGCGAGGTCAGCGATCAAGCCGAACACCCTGTAGTAGATCGCCATGAAACCCACCACCAGCAACATGCCGATGATAACCGATTCGACGCCCTGATTGATATTTTCCTGTCCAAGGCTGGGACCGATGGTGCGCTCCTCCACGATCTCGATGGGCGCCGCCAGCGCACCCGCGCGCAACAGCAGCGCAAGGTCATGCGCCTCCTCGGTGGAATCAAGGCCGGTGGTCTGGAAACGGCGGCCGAAGGGTTCGAGGATGTTGGCGACACTGATCACCTCCTCCACCTTGACCTTCTTCTTCACCGGCTTGCCGTTCACCATGCGCGTCTGGGTGCGGGTCTCGATAAACACCACTGCCATCGGCTTGCCCACATTCTCCGTGGTCACGTTGCGCATTCGCCGCGCGCCCTGCCCGTCCAGGCTCACGAATACCGCCGGCTGACCGGTGCGTCTATCGAGCCCCGAGGAGGCATCGGTGATCTGGTTACCCGTCACGATCACCCGTTTCTTCAACAGCAGGGGCCGCCCCTGGCGATCGTGGTAGAGCTTCGAGCCCACGGGTACGCGCCCCGCCACGGCGTCCTCCACGCTATGTTCGGTGTCCACCAACCGATACTCCAGGGTCGCGGTGGCGCCGAGGATGTCCTTGAGCTTGGCCGGGTCCTGAACACCGGGAAGCTGCACCACGATGCGCCGGTCACCTTGCTGCTGGATGATTGGCTCTGCCACCCCCAGTGCGTTGACGCGATTGCGCAAGGTGGTGATATTCTGTTCCAGCGCAAACTTTTTGATGGAGGTCTTCTCTGCCGGCGTCAGCTTCGCCCGCACAAGAAAATCACCGCCTTCATCAACGCTCTCCACTGCGAGAGTGCGAAATTCCTTATAGATGGCCTCCCGGGCCTTGTCCCGTGTGGCGGCATCCTTGAATTTAACCTCGATGCCCTCGCCCTCCTGTGACACCGTGATATAGCGAATCTTGTGCTTCCGCAGAAGCCCCCGGATATCCCCGGCATAGCGTTCGAGCGCCTGCTTGATGGCCGCATCCATGTCCACGTCGATGAGCACATGGATGCCGCCGCGGAGATCAAGGCCCAGATACATCGGCTTCGCCCCCAGGGCGCGCAACCAGCCGGGCAGATCGGCGGCCAGCGTCAAGGCTTGCTTGTACTTTCCCTGCAGGCCTGTCTCGATCACCTCATTGCCCTTGAGTTGCGATTCCGCGTTTGCGAACCGCACCAGGACGCGCCCGTCTGCGCGTTCCACCGCCTTCCACTTGACGCCGGCATTCTCCAGCGCCGCTTTGATCGCCGCCACGGTACTCTCATCCACCTTGGCCTGCCGGCTGCCCTTGATTTCAATGGAGGGGTCCTGAGAGTAGATGTTGGGCAGCGCATAGAGCAGGCCCAACAACACCACCGCCACCACCATGAGATTTTTCCAGAGAGGATATCGATTCATCGTTGTTTTTCGAGTTCACTGAAGACTGCATCCCTCGAACAAGGGCTGCGCATATCCGCCCCGCGGGCGGAATCGAACAGATCAGATCTCTTTGAGGGTTCCCTTCGGAAGAATGGACTCCACCGCCTGACGCCGGATCTTGATGTTGACCCCCTCTGCGACCTCAATGGTGGCGAAATTCTCGTCCAGGGAGATAACCCGCCCCAACACACCACCCACTGTCGCCACTTCATCTCCCTTGGATAGGGAGTCCACCATCGCCTTGTGCTCCTTCTGGCGCTTGACCTGGGGCCGGATCATGAAAAAGTAGAGGATGATAATCAGACCAATGGGGAACAGAAGCCCCATCAGTGGATCACCCTGGGGAGCCGCAGCCCCCGCGGCCGGCGCTTCCGCCAGCGCTTCGGAAATAAAAAAGCTCATGTGGTCACCGAAAAATCAAAATCCACGTTGAATGATTGCGGTGACGGAAGATCCGATACACCGCAAAACCAGCGCGGAATTATGACACACTACGCCGCGCATAGAAATCGGTGATGAAGGCATCCAAGCGCTTTGCCTCGATTGCCTCCCGCAAACCGCGCATGAGCGTCTGGTAGTAATGAAGATTGTGAATCGTGTTGAGGCGCGCACCCAGGATCTCGTTACAGCGGGCCAGGTGCCGCAAATAGGCACGGCTGTAGTGCCGGCAGGTATAGCAGCCACACTCGGAATCCAGCGGTCCGGTATCCCGGGCATGCACCGCGTTGCGGATGCGCACCACTCCGCTATGGGTAAACAGGTGGCCGTTACGCGCATTGCGCGTGGGCATCACACAATCGAACATGTCGATGCCCCGCCGCACCGCCTCCACGATGTCCTCCGGCGTACCCACCCCCATCAGATAGCGCGGACGGTTGGCAGGCAAGCGGGTGGAAAGAAAATCGAGGATGCGCCAGCGGTCCTCCGGCGGCTCCCCCACCGAGAGCCCCCCCACCGCATAACCTTCGAAACCGATCGCCTTCAATCCCTCCAGAGACGCCTCACGCAGCTCTTCGAACACCCCGCCCTGGACGATACCAAAGAGCGCCGCCGGATTGTCGCCATGCGCTTCCCTGCTGCGCTGAGCCCACCGCAGAGAGAGCGTCATGGAGCGGTGCGCCTCCTCTTCCGTCGCCGGGTAAGGCGTACACTCATCGAAGATCATGACGATGTCGGACCCAAGCGCCCGCTGCACCTGCATCGACACCTCCGGCCCCATGAAGACGCGGCGGCCATCCACTGGCGAACGGAAGGCCACGCCTTCTTCGGTGATCTTGCGCATCTTGCCCAGGCTGAAGACCTGAAAGCCGCCGGAGTCGGTGAGGATCGGCCGCTCCCAGTGCATGAACTCATGCAGCGAACCATGAGCCTCGATCACCTCGGTGCCGGGCCGAAGCATGAGGTGGAACGTGTTGCCCAGAACGATCTGAGCCCCCATCGCCTCCAGTTCCTCCGGCGTCATCGCCTTGACGGTACCGTAGGTGCCTACTGGCATAAAGGCGGGGGTATCAATGGGACCACGGGAGAATTCGAGGCGGGCGCGGCGGGCGGACCCGTCCTGGTGCAACAGTTCAAAGTTCATGTCTGGAATCCGGATCGATGGCGCGCTGATTATACGGTGTCCACCGGGGCTCGATCATCCAGCCACGCCTGCAATTCGAACAGATCGGCTACGCGCCGATGGGGCGGCGCCAGATCGCCCGGCCACGCCTGCCCGTTGCGATCCATCCACACTGCGGTCAGACCCAGTCCACGCGCCGCCTGCACGTCACGGACGGGGTCGTCGCCAACGTGCAGCGCATTTCCGGGCTCGACATCGGCAAGTTGAAGCGCGCATTCGAACAGCGCGGGCGCCGGCCGCGCCGCACCCACCTCCGCCGCGGACAGTGAGTGATGGAAAAGATCCGCGATACCAATGCGCCCCACATCGGCGTTCCCGTTGGTAACGGAAATCAACGTGTATCGACGCCGCAACGCCGACAGCACCGGCCGGACATCCTGATAGAGCTGCACCCGGTTACGCTGATCAAGAAACAGCGCCATCCCCTCCTCTACGTCGGCCGGGTTGCCGCCATACTCCTCGAACAGGCGTTCCAACACATGTCGCCGCACCCGCGTGAGGTCATGAGCGATCTCGGGATGTTCGCTCATCAGGCGGCGCCGCGCATCCCGGAGGGTCTCGATGGTATGCACATCTTCCATCCCGGGCAGGCGCCCCCGCAACCACTCGAACAACCGCCGCTCCGCGGCCATGATCGCCGGCAGACAGGGCCATAAGGTGTCATCGAGATCAAAAGTAATCAGATCGAAACGGGGGTGAGACATGGGGGACATCCCGACAAAGACAGACCCGGTGGTCCAGGCGTCGCCTGCACCACCGGGCCCCAGGGTCCTCGAAACCGGTTACGGATAGCGGATATCGAAGTCCATGACCAGGCCGCGGCTGTCCGGATGGATGCGCTGCGAGACGCTGGGGACGAACTTTTCCACGGTGCGCAGGGCGACGAGCGCCTGCTCCGATCTCTCCGCATCCTTGCCCTTTGCCAATTTTGGACGGACCCGATCGATCAGCCCGCCCAGCGCGCCGTAATATCTTGGCCCGTCCAGCGTGCCCCACAACAGCGCCGGATGCGCGGCGTCCACCGGAACAGTTTTCGCATCGCCATCACCGACTACGACATTCAGGAACTTGCCCTTGCGGGCCAGGCTCACAGGGGGCATCCCCGGCGGCAATACCCCTGCCGGCAGCGGAACCTGCTTACCGTCTTCGGGCAGTTCCAGATCGGCCAAGGGGGGCACGAAGGCGGCCGCCATGCGCAGCAGGCCCACCGGATCATCGGCGGCAATCGAAAAGCGGGCATCGACCTTGCTGGGCTTCATCTGGTCATCCAGCGTGATGTCGTTGACGGCCACGTACAGCCCTTGCAACTGGGTGATCCCCATGCCCATCGCCATGGCGATCGCCATCGAGGCCTTTTGCATCGCATCGGGCGGGATGGCGGTACAGCCGCTTTTCTTCGCCGCCATCCCAACCTGCTTCAACAGGTCGATGAGGGCATCGCGGAAGCGCGGAATGTTCAGGCCCACGCCAAAGTCGATGACCGGATTGGCCGCCATCTCCAGTCCATCGAGCTTTGCCGGGATATCCTGCAGCGTTTTGGCAAGACCCGGCGTGGTTTCGAGCACCACCTCTGAACGCACCTCTTTCTCTTTGATCTCCTTGGCGCCGAATATCATGCGTGGCATATTCGCCAGCAGCGCCTTCACCCCACCGGCACATCGACGCACCTGCGCCGCCTCCCCGGTCTTGCCACGCTGCGCGAGATCATCGGCGATGCGGCCGGCCACACGGTCGACCATGCCGTCCAACTCGACAAATCCCGCCCCCGCGCCCAGGTAATGGTTCTGTTCCTGGAACTCCTCGAAACGGGCAACCGAATAGCTCTTGGCAGGCACCTTCTTTCCCACCAGATGCGCCACCATAGACGCTCTGTTCTTCGCCAAAAAGAGCGCCACCGCGATATGGTCCGGATGCAACACCATCTCAATGCTCAGGGGGCTTTTGCCACTTCCGGAAAAGGCAAGACAATCGAGTCCCTCGCACGTCTGCCAGTCCAGTGCATAACCCGAGCGTTTTGCGACATCTTCCAGCATCGCCTTGAAGGCACTGGGATCGCGAATATCGCTGCGCATCACCGGGGCCAGGCCCCAGGCATAGGTCACCGTTCGCGCATTGCGATCAAGCCCGATCTGGTCCAGTTCGCCTGCCCCTGCCCGCATCGACAATTCCTGCATCAACGTCACGAAGAAACGTTGACCCGGCTCTTTCTTTTTTGCCGCCTCCAGCATCTTCCCCATCCCATCGTCGGAGAAAATCGCCTTGACCTGTTGCACTTGGTGTTTATAGAAACCCTCGGGTACCGGTTCGGTGTTGGCAGCGAGGTAGAGCGTATCCTCCGGAACATAGGAAAACAGCTTCCCGGCCCGTTCGTCCGGGTTCTTGCTGCACGCGGACAACAAGACCGTCACTATTAACCCGGCAACAATATGCATTGTATTCAGCCGTGGCGATCCGGCGCCTGCCTGAAGCCCGGAATACGATATATGTTGTCGCCGGGTCAATAAAACAAAGAACGGGAACCTTTTTGTGAACATAGTGATCTCTCCTTGGTGGGTGTCTTGATTTGCCGGGTTAATAAAATAACTATATCGAACTTGGCCTGGGAAATCTGAGTCCACCCGGTAGCTGGATACATTTTCCTGGGAATTCAGCCAGTTCGACGTATTCAAGGGGCGTGCGTCCCCCGTGCATCCAATAAAAACCGCAATTCGACCTTGACAAATCCAAAATATATTAGATAATGAGAATGTACTGAATCACTTCAGTACACACTCCTCCATCCTCCTTTGGTGGAATTATTCACGCGGCATTCCACATGCCGCGTTTTTTTTGCCCGCTGCTTTCATGTCTTCCCACCGGAAGGGGCCGATAGCCACATCGCATCCCCATAACTGAAGAAGCGGTAGCGCTCGCGTACCGCATGGCGGTATGCGGCCATCACCTGATCATAACCGGCAAAGGCGGAAACCAGCATCAACAGCGTGGATTCGGGCAAATGGAAGTTGGTGATCATGGCGTCGACACTCCGGAAACGGTAGCCCGGCCGGATGAACAGCCGGGTCTCCCCGGCGAACCGGACCAGTTCACCGGAGGCCGAGGCGGCCTCCAGGCTGCGCACGCTGGTGGTGCCCACCGCGACCACCCGCCCTCCGCTTGCCCGGACATCGCGCACCTGCTGGCACAGCCGCTCGCCCACCTCCACATACTCGCTGTGCATAACGTGCCGATCCAGATCCTGCACCCGCACGGGCTGGAACGTGCCTGCCCCCACGTGGAGGGTGACAAAACCAAATGTCACGCCCTGGACCCGCAAACGATCCAAGAGGGGTTCATCGAAATGCAATCCCGCAGTGGGTGCCGCCACCGCACCGGGGCGCGCGGCATAGACCGTTTGATAGCGGGCGCGGTCCTCATCGGCGTCCTCACGCTCGATGTAGGGTGGCAGGGGGATATGCCCCTCGGCCTCCATCAGCGCGTCGAAATCCGTTTCCAGTGATCTGATCTCGAACAGATCGTCGTGCCGGCCCGTCACGCATATCGGATACGACCCGATATCGATGCGGGTCCCCGGCTTCGGCGATTTGCTGGCCCGGATGTGCGCATATGCCCGTCGGCCGGAAAGCAACCGCTCGATCAGGATCTCGACACGCCCGCCTGTCGCCTTGCGCCCAAAAAGCCGCGCCGGCATCACCCGGGTGTCGTTGAACACCAGCAGATCTCCCGGACGGACAAGGTCTGGCAGATCCTGGAATCGACGATCTGCAAGGCGCCCCTCCTCCAGACACAAAAGGCGGCTCCCGCTCCGCCGCTCCAGTGGACGCTGAGCAATGAGTTCCGGCGGCAGATCGTAGCGAAAATCGGACAGGTGCTTCATCGAGACTGCCCGGCGGGAGGAAAAAGGGTAGAATGGCGTCTGAATCGATCGTGGCCCGACGAAGCCGCTACCGTAGGGAGAAGAAGTCCTATCATGAAACAGCCTGTATTTCTGGCCATGTTATCGTTTGCTCTCCTGGGCATATCCGCGAACTGTCCAGCCGGCAAGTGGGCGGCGGAAGTCATCGAAAACCTGGATCAGGCCCGTATCGTACTTTTCCTGACAGACGAGGACATGGCGGCCATGCCGGAATGGAGGCCGGACGGCCATGAACCGCCACCTCTCACACTGGCGAAGGCCATCGACCTCGTAAATGCCGAAATCGAAAAGGATGTCGATCTGAGAGGCGCGGAAATCCACGAATTGGAGTTCAAACCGGTGCGCAAGCACGAAAAGCAGCACCGGTGGTACTTTCTGTGCGAAGTACGCACGCACGATGGCGGAAAGGAAAAGAAACACTTCCTCGCCGTGCTGACCTCTGGCAAGGTGATCCGCGCCATCGAAGAACCCACCCTATAGCACGGCTGCCAGACATGCCACTCGACCCTGAACAGAAACGTGCCCTGAAAAAACAGGCCCACCACCTCAAACCGGTGGTCATCATCGGCCAACATGGTCTGAAAGAAGGCGTATTGGCCGAAATCGACAGCGCCCTCGACGCCCATGAACTGATCAAGATCAAACTGGCTGGGGCGGACAAGGCCGAACGCGAAACAATCCGACAAGACATTGTTGACCGGATACAGGGCATCGTGAGTATCCAGATGATCGGCCGTACCGCCGTATTCTATCGCGCCAATCCCGACAAGAAAGGAAAACGGCGCCGGAACTGAAGGGCGCGTTCCATCTCTTATTCGTACCGGACCTCCAGAACTTCCAGATGCCGCTCCCCCTTGGGCGTATCGACCACGGCGGTGTCCCCTTCCGATTTGCCGATCAACGCCCGCGCCATGGGGGAACTGACGGAGATCAGGCCAGCGGCGATGTCCGCCTCGTCTTCACCGACGATCTGGAAGGTGTGTTCCTCGTCGGTTTCCTCCTCGTAGACATCGACCGTGGCGCCGAAAACCACCCGGCCGCCGGCATTGAGGGTGGTGACATCGATGATCTGGGCATGGGAGAGCTTGCCCTCGATCTCCTTGATGCGGCCCTCGATGAAGCTCTGCTGCTCCCGGGCGGCATGATATTCGGCATTCTCTTTCAGGTCGCCATGTTCGCGCGCAGTGGCTATCGCCTTGATAATCTTGGGACGCTCTACCGACTTAAGCCGCTTCAGCTCTTCACGGAGCTTTTCCGCACCGCGCACAGTCAAGGGCACTTTGTTCATCTGATATTCATCCTCTCAGTCCAACTAATTGGTCCAGTCAATCATGCCAGGCACCTGTCGGGTTTAGGTGATCATCGCGAGCATGGTGGGCACCAGCGCAGTAGATTAATCCTAAACCCGACAAACTCCTAGCCCGGATTATTCATGAATCGCCGCGATGATTGCACAGAGAATTGTCCGCACAGGGGATTTTCCGACCGAGTGGAATACGGGCTGTATTGCCGAGGAAGGAAAATTCCCTGTGTGGACAAGGATCAAGCAAGGGCGCGAGCGACTTCATGAATAATCCGGGCTAGCCTGCATGCAATTCTTTCAATGGATAGACATCGATCCCGCTACGCTCCTTGAGCGCCAGGCAGATCGCCTCGGCGCCCGCGATGGTCGTCGTGTAGCTCACCTTGTGCTGCAAGGCAGTGCGGCGAATGGAGGCGGAGTCTTCGATCGCCTGCTTGCCCTCGGTGGTATTGACGATGAGGCTGATCTCGTCGTTCTTGATCATGTCCACGATGTGCGGTCGCCCCTCCTTCACTTTGTTGACCCGCTGACACGGAATGCCCGCCTCCCGCACCACCCGTTCGGTCCCGCCGGTGGCAAAGAGTTCAAAACCCAATTCAGCCAGATCCCGGGCCACTGCCACCACCCGTTTCTTGTCGGCATCGCGCACGCTGAGTAGCGCCCTGCCTCGATCCGGCAACCGGCTTCCGCCGCCCTCCACGGCCTTGGCAAAGGCCTGTCCGAAGGTCCTGCCCACACCCATCACCTCGCCTGTGGACTTCATCTCAGGACCCAGCACGGTGTCCACGCCGGGGAACTTGATGAAGGGAAACACCGCTTCCTTGACGAAATAGTATTTCGGAATCACCTCGTCCGTCACCCCCTGTTCCGCCAGGGAGATATCTACCATGCACCGCGCCGCCACCTTGGCCAGCGGCACGCCTGTCGCTTTTGAGACGAAAGGCACGGTGCGGGAGGCGCGGGGATTGACCTCTAACAGGTAGATCTCCTCGTCCTTGATGGCGAACTGGGTGTTCATCAGGCCTTTCACCCCAAGCCCCAGCGCCAGTTTGCGGATCTGTGTGCGCATGCGGTCCTGCAACGCAGCCGACAGGGTGTAGGGCGGCAGTGAACAGGCGGAATCGCCGGAGTGTACGCCGGCCTGTTCGATGTGCTCCATGATCCCGCCAATGACCACATTTTCACCATCGCAGATGGCGTCGATATCCACCTCGATGGCATCATCGAGGAAACGGTCGAGTAATACCGGCGAATCGTTGGAGACGCTCACCGCCTCACGCATGTAGCGGCGCAGGTCGTCTTCATTGTAGACGATCTCCATTGCCCGTCCGCCGAGCACGTAGGAGGGCCGCACCACCAGGGGGTAGCCAATCTCCTCCGCCAGCCGCACCGCCTCCCCCGCCTCGGTGGCGGTGCGGTTGGGCGGCTGCAGCAGACCCAGATCCTCCACCACCCGCTGGAAGCGCTCGCGGTCCTCGGCCAGATCGATCGCCTCCGGGCTGGTGCCGATGATGGGGGCGCCGGCCGCCTCCAGATCGCGCGCCAGTTTGAGTGGGGTCTGTCCCCCGTATTGGACGATGACGCCGGAAGGCTGCTCCTTGTCGATGATTTCCAGCACATCCTCCAGCGTGAGCGGCTCGAAATAGAGCCGATCGGAGGTGTCGTAGTCGGTGGAAACCGTCTCCGGGTTGCAGTTGACCATGATAGTCTCGTAGCCCTCATCCCGCATGGCGAAGGCCGCGTGGCAGCAGCAGTAGTCGAACTCGATGCCCTGGCCGATACGATTGGGGCCGCCGCCCAGGACCATGATCTTCTTGCGTTCGGTGGGCCGTGCCTCGCACTCCTCTTCATAGGTGGAGTACATGTAGGCGGTGCTGGTGGCGAACTCGGCGGCGCAGGTGTCCACCCGCTTGAACACCGGCCGCACGCCTTGCATCCAACGCCGCTGCCGGATCTCGTGCTCGTCGGCGCCAGTCAGCAGTGCGAGGCGGCGGTCGGCAAAGCCCTTGCGCTTGAGAAACCGCATCCGCGCAGCATCCAACGCCTCCAGCCCCCGCGCCCGGACCTCAGCCTCCAACCGCACCAGCTCCTCGATCTGGATCAGGAACCAACGGTCGATCCGGGTGATGTCGAACACCTCTTCCAACGTCATGCCGGCGCGGAAGGCATCGCCCAGGTACCAAAGGCGCTCGGGCCCCGGCTGGCGGATCTCGCGGCGGATGGTGCGAATCGCCTCCGGGTCTTCCAGGCCCACCTGCTCGCACAGACCGTACTTGCCCGTCTCCAGCCCGCGCAAGGCCTTCTGCAGGGACTCCTGGAAGGTGCGGCCGATGGCCATCACCTCGCCCACCGATTTCATCTGGGTGGTGAGACGGTCGTCCGCCTGAGGAAACTTCTCGAAGGCGAAGCGCGGCACCTTGGTCACCACGTAGTCGATGGCCGGCTCGAAGGAGGCCGGGGTCGCGCCGCCGGTGATTTCATTGCGCAGTTCGTCCAGCGTGTAGCCCACCGCCAGCTTGGCCGCCACCTTGGCGATGGGGAAGCCAGTGGCCTTAGAGGCAAGCGCCGAGGAACGCGAAACCCGGGGGTTCATCTCGATGATGATCATGCGTCCATCGTCGGGATTGATGGCGAACTGGACGTTGGAGCCGCCCGTATCGACGCCGATCTCGCGAAGCACCGCCAGCGAGGCGTCGCGCATGATCTGGTATTCCTTGTCGGTCAGCGTCTGCGCCGGCGCCACGGTAATGGAATCGCCGGTGTGCACCCCCATCGGATCCAGGTTCTCGATGGAACAGACAATGATGCAATTGTCCTTGTGGTCGCGCACCACCTCCATTTCGTATTCCTTCCAGCCGAGGATCGACTCCTCGATCAGGAGTTCGGACGTGGGCGACATGTCCAGACCCCGCTCGCAGATCTCTTCGAACTCCTCCGGGTTGTAGGCGATGCCGCCGCCCGACCCGCCGAGGGTGAAGGAGGGCCGGATGATGGCGGGAAAGCCGATCTGTGCCTGGACCTGCTTCGCCTCCTCCAGGCTGTGCGCAATGGCGGAGCGCGGCATGTCGAGGCCGATCTTGCGCATCGCCTGGCGGAAAAGGTCGCGGTCCTCCGCCTTGTCGATGGCCTCGCGGGAAGCGCCGATCATCTCCACCCCGTACCGTTCGAGCACCCCTTCGCGCACCAGGTCGAGGGCGGTGTTGAGTGCGGTCTGGCCGCCCATGGTGGGCAACAGGGCATCGGGTCGCTCCTTGTCGATAATCCGCTCCACTACGCGCCAGTTCACCGGCTCGACGTAGACGGCATCGGCGGTCTCCGGGTCGGTCATGATGGTGGCCGGGTTGGAGTTGACCAGGATCACTCGGTACCCCTCTTCTCGCAGCGCCTTGCAGGCCTGCACGCCGGAATAGTCGAACTCGCACGCCTGGCCGATGACGATGGGACCGGCGCCGATGATCAGGATGGTTTCGATGTCTGTACGTTTGGGCATGGGTTTCTTGTTCGTATGCCGGACTTCCCGACTTAAGACCGTGCCTCCATCAACTCGATGAAGTGGTCGAATACCGGCGCCACGTCGTGTGGTCCGGGACTTGCCTCCGGGTGTCCCTGAAAACCGAAGGCGGGTCTGTCGGTGCGGTGGATGCCCTGCAGCGTACCGTCGAACAGCGAGCGATGGGTGACCCGGAGCATTGCAGGCAGGGACGCCTGCTCCACCGCGAAACCATGGTTCTGACTGCTGATCATCACCCGCCCACTGGCCAGGTCCTGCACCGGATGGTTGGCGCCGTGGTGACCGAACTTCATCTTCACCGTTTGCGCCCCGCTGGCCAACGCCAACAGTTGGTGACCGAGACAGATGCCAAAGGTAGGAATGTCCGCCGCCAGCACCTCGCGGATGGCCTCGATGGCATAGTCGCACGGCTCGGGGTCACCGGGGCCGTTGGAGAGGAACACCCCGTGCGGCTTCATGGCCAGCACCTCCGACGCGGGCATCTGCGCCGGCACCACGGTGATCTGGCAACCGCGGTCCACCAGCATACGCAGGATGTTGCGTTTGATGCCGTAGTCGTAGGCGACCACCCGCAACGGCAGCCGGGTGTCGATGGGATGCGGCGCCTCCGGCAGACCGCGCTCCAATGTCCAGGTCCCCTGGGCCCATTCGTAGGGCACCTCCGTGGTCACCTCCTTGGCCAGATCCATTCCCGCGAGTCCCGGAAAGGCGCGCGCCTTCTCCAGCGCCGCGGCCTCGTCCACGCCCCCGCCCGCCATCAGGCAACCCGCCTGGGCCCCCTTCTCGCGCAGGATGCGGGTGAGACGCCGGGTGTCGACGCCGGCGATGGCCACCACCCCGTGTCGCTGCAAATACGCGTCCAGCGTCCCCTCGCTGCGCCAGTTGCTCGCAAGCAGGGGCAGATCGCGAATCACCAGGCCAGCGGCATGAAGATGCGAGGACTCCTCGTCTTCCTCGTTGACACCGGTGTTGCCGATGTGGGGATAGGTGAGGGTGACGATCTGACGACGGTAGGAGGGGTCGGTGAGAATCTCCTGATAACCGGTCATCGCCGTATTGAAGACCACCTCGCCGACGGTTTCCCCATCCGCGCCGATGGCCTCCCCCCGAAAAACGCTGCCGTCTTCCAGGACCAGAATCGCGGGCTTTCTCAAGGAACTCTCCCCTACAGGCGCGCGGAAACAAGGGGACCAGCCAACCCGTCCCGCCCAGGATCAGATACAGGGAGCGGCCCGCCCGGGTTCCCGGGGAGCCGCAGATTGGGGGAATTCTACTTGAACGGACGCACTGCTGTCTATGCGTGCAGATGCTGGCGCGTCCAGTTGACGATATCGCCCGCGCCCATGGCCCCGGACATCCTCGCCACCTCCCGGCCATGGTGGAAGAGCACCATGGTGGGGATGCTGCGGATGCCGTACTGCATGCCCAGACTCTGCGCCTCCTCCGTATTCACCTTCACCAGCCGCACACGGGGCTCCAGTTGACCCGCCGCCTGCTCGAAGGCCGGCGCCATCATCCGGCATGGGCCGCACCAAGGGGCCCAGAAATCCACCAGCAGAGGAATGTCGCTGCGCTCCAAATGGCGCTGGAAACGCGCCGCGTCCAGGGCCAGGGGCTGGCCCACGAACAACGGCCGATGGCACTTGCCGCATTTGGCGCCGGCGCCCAGTTTTTCCGCCGGCACCCGGTTGACAGCATCGCAATGCGGGCAGACGATGTGCAGGGAATCACTCATGTTTTCTTCCTTAATGTTGTCACGTTTCGATCATTGAGGCTTAATCTGGGTATTGAATCTTCCATTTTCAAGCCACATCTCAATGAGTTGTATGATTCAGGAACAGTGAACAGGTGGGAGTCCATGGCAGAATCACCCTACATCTTCAACGTCACCGAAGACAACTTCCAGGAGATCGTCATCGAAGGGTCGCACCAACGGCCCGTTCTGGTCGACTTCTGGGCCAGCTGGTGCAATCCCTGCCAGATGCTGATGCCGGTGCTTGCCAAGCTGGCGGACGCATACCAGGGCAAGTTCATCCTCGCCAAGCTCGATACCGAGGCACAACAGAATCTCGCCGCTCAGTACGCCATTCGCAGCATCCCAGCATGCAAGCTCTTTCGCAACGGCGCGGTGGTGGATGAGTTCATGGGCGCCCTGCCGGAACCGCAGGTGCGCGCCTTTCTCGACAAACACATTCCGCGGGAGTCGGACGCCTGGATCGACCAGGCCATGGTGTTTATGCAAGGAGGCGACCGCGAAGCCGCGGTGGCGCAGATCGCGGAGGCACGGCGCAAAGACCCTACGAACCCCCGGGTACACACGGCCTATGCCGAGATCCAAATGGCCGCGGGCAATCTGGACGAAGCCGCCGCGGCGCTCGACGCCCTGCCGCCGGACGAACTGGCCAAACCCGAAGCCGGCGCCCTCCGCGGCCGCATTGCCTTCGCCCGCATTGCGCAGGAGGCGCCGCCGGCGACGGAACTGGAGAAGGTCCTGGAAGACGATCCCAAAAACAGCGAGGCCCGCTACCGACTCGCTGCCCACCGCGTCTCCGAAGGCCGCTACGAGGAGGCCCTGGAACTGCTGCTCACCCTGCTGCGTCAGGATCGCGGATATGGCGACGACGCGGCACGCAAGGGCATGCTGATGATCTTCGACATGCTGGGGGCGGACGACCCAAGGGTCAGCCGCTATCGCAGCCGCATGTTCAACGCCTTGCACTGAGGCCCATATGGACAACAACCCCGCATTCCCCGGATTCGGCCTCTGGCTCACCCAGGAGGTGATACGGGAGGCCGCCGAGCGGCAGCCTGCGGTGGATTGGTTCGAGATCATCAGCGAAAACTTCCTTCCCCACAATGGCGGCGACCTGGATGCACTGCTCCAGGTCAGAGCGCACTATCCCATTGCCATGCATGGCGTGTCTCTCGCCATCGGTTGTCCGGCGCCGCTGGATGAGGCCTACCTCCAGAGGCTGAAACAACTGGCGGCGCGGCTCGAGCCGTTGTGGATCTCCGATCACCTGTGCAGCACAGCGGACGAGGAGGCCCCCCTGCATCCCCTGCCCCGCAGCGAGGCGATGATCCGGCACGTCAGCGGCCGTATCGAAAAGGTCCAGGCCGTCCTCGGGCGGCAGATGCTGTTCGAACTGACCCCCGCGACCGAGGCCGACGACGGCGGGAACGATGCCATCCCTGAATGGCAGTTTGCCATCGAGATCGCGGAACGTTCGGACTCGCTGATCCTGCTCGACCTCAACAACCTCCATACCAGTTGCCTGTTGCAGGGGCTCGATCCATTGACC
>JALSTP010000086.1 GCA_026983675.1 Sedimenticola sp. | reverse complement strand
CACCACCCTGGGCAGCCGCATCGCCGAGGTCCACAACGGCTCGGCCCTGTTCACCGGCGATGCCGGCTCCGGCGAGAGCAACATCCGCCGCTGGATCATCGAAAACGACTGGCTGGAAGCCATCGTCGCCCTGCCCGAAAACCTTTTCTACAACACCGGCATCGCCACCTACATCTGGCTGCTCACCAACCGCAAGGCCCCCGAACGGCGTGGCAAGGTCCAGCTTATCGACGCCATCCAGTGGTTCGAGCCGCTGCGCAAGAACCTGGGCAAGAAAAACTGCCGGCTGGGTGAAGAACACATCCAGCGCATCTGCGATCTGATCACTCACCCGCGTGAGACCGAACAGAGCAAGATCTTCCCAAACGAATACTTCGGCTACTGGAAGATCATCGTCGAACGCCCCCTGCGCCTGCGGGTGGATCTCGGCGGAGACCGCCTGGCGGCGCTAAACGCCGCCTGCGGGCAGGCCAAAGAGCCCGACCTGCCGCGGCTGGCCCTGCAACTGGCCGAACACTTCGGCACCGAACCCCTCATGGACTACAACGCCTTCATCACCCGCGCCAAGCTTGAGGCCAAGGCCATGAATCTTCGCTGGACGGCCAAGAAGGAAAAGCTGCTGCGCGAACACCTGTGCGAGACGGATGAGCAGGCCGAACCGGTCATCAGGAAGATTCACAAAAAGGGCACCGCGCCCGACCCCCTGCACGGCCGCTTCGAAGCAAATCTCCCCTCTCCCTCCGGGAGAGGGGCCGGGGGTGAGGGGAAACCCGCCATCGTCGAATACGAGCCCGACACCCAACTGCGGGACAGCGAGCAGGTGCCCCTGCTGGAAGAAGGCGGCATCGAGGCTTTTTTCCGCCGCGAAGTGCTGCCCTACGTGCCCGACGCCTGGATCGACGAGGCCAAGACCCAGATAGGCTACGAGATCAGTTTCACCCG
This sequence comes from Sedimenticola sp., assembly GCA_026983675.1. Classification (GTDB taxonomy): domain Bacteria; phylum Pseudomonadota; class Gammaproteobacteria; order Chromatiales; family Chromatiaceae; genus JALSTP01. The sequence goes on along the minus strand of JALSTP010000086.1, from coordinate 2,523 downwards.
CGAGTTCTACAAACCCGCGCCCATGCGATCCCTGGAAGAGATCGTTGCCGACATCCGGGTGCTGGAGAGGGAAACCGAAGGGCTTCTGGATGAGATCCTGGTGGAGGTGGAGCGATGAAGCTCAGGCCGTATCCTGAATACAAGGACTCTGGGGTGCCGTGGTTGGGAGAAATACCAAGACATTGGGAAATAATATCAGCACGGCAGATTGGTCATTTGTTCAAGGGAAGCGGTGGCAACAAGAATGATGAAGTGGAAAAAGGTGTTCCTTGTGTTCGCTATGGTGATCTTTACACGACACACGAGTTCTTCATCCTGAACACTCGAGCATGTATCTCTCCAGATAACTTGAAAAGCTACACGCGTATTCGTTTTGGTGATGTCTTGTTTGCTGCAAGCGGCGAGACCATCGAAGATATTGGTCGGTCTGCGGTTAATCTCATTCGCGGTGAGGCGTGTTGTGGGGGTGACATTATCATTCTTAGGCCTACAGTTGAAATCGACCCGCGATTCCTTGGATATGCGTTGGAGTCTCCTGCTGCACGTTACCAGAAATCCTCAATGGGTCGCGGTTTTACCGTTGTCCATATTTATGGATCAGCACTCAAATCACTTGTAACCACGTTTCCGCCACTGGAAGAACAAACCCAAATCGCTCGCTTCCTCGACTGGAAAACCGCCCAGATCGACCGCTTCATCCGCAACAAGCGCCGCCTGATCGAGCTGCTGAAGGAACAGAAACAGACTCTCATCAACCAGGCCGTCACTGGCGCCATCGACGTGCGCACCGGCAAACCCTATCCCGAATACAAGGACTCCGACGTGCCGTGGTTGGGGAAGGTGCCGGCACACTGGGAGATCAGGAAATTCAAATATCTCACTCGTTTCACCAGTGGAGGAACACCATCGAAATCCGTGGATAGTTATTGGCATGGAACCCTCCCCTGGGTGTCTCCCAAAGATATGAAGAGCAAGGAGATTTGCGACGCGGAAGACCATATATCAGAACGGGCTGTTCAGGACAGCGCAACCGGAATAGCCAAGCCTGATGACCTGCTTATCGTTGTTAGATCAGGGATATTGAGAAGAACGATCCCTGTAGGAATCGTAAAACGTGAAGTAGCTTTCAACCAGGACATTAAGGCAATTGCTCCCAAACAGGCAACCATTTCCAGCGACTATCTCCTTTTCCTGATAAATGGCTGTGACCATTTGCTTCGTGACGAGTGGGTGAAGGTTGGTGCAACGGTAGAAAGCATTGAGCACGAACTCATGGCTAATACTTATTTACCGGTTCCGACTTTGGAAGAGCAAGGCAGTATCACTGATTTTTGTCGAAGGATAGAAGATTCCGTTTGCAAAACCATCACCCGCACCCAACGCGAAATCGAACTCATGCAGGAATACCGCACGCGCCTGATTGCCGATGTGGTCACCGGGAAGCTGGATGTGCGTGGTGTGGTGGTACCCGATTTTGAGAAGCAAGTGGAAGGTGTCACCGCTCCCAATGAGCCCGAAATTCCCGCTTGTGACCATGAGGCAATGGCATGAGAATTGGCAGGGAAAAAACGAGGAGCCCGAGAAATGGCTAGCGGCAAATTGCTTCGGCAACTGATCAGCTCCGGAGCGCGGGGTGATCTGGCGGCTTTCCGCGCCGCCTCGGAAGCGGTCATACAGGAGGAACGGCAGAAGAAACACCATCTTCTGGCCAATGATCTCGAACGCCTGCTCTATGCGGAGCAGGCGTCGTTTGGTCATGGCAAATTGGGAGGCCGCCGGACCTTTTCGGAGCTGCCCAAAAGTGCCGATAGCAGTATCGCGCTGATGGAAGAACGCCCGGCGGTGCGGGAGGAAAAAGACATCATACTGTCTGACGATGCCCGTTCGATTTTCGAGGAGATTCTTCTTGAGCAGAACCGCGCGGACATCTTGCGCTCCTACGGCGTTCAGCCGGCGCAGAAGCTGTTGTTCTGCGGCCCTTCAGGCTGCGGCAAGACCCTGGCAGCGGAAGTGCTGGCCAACAGCCTGAGCCTGCCCCTGGTGCTGGTGCGTATCGACTCTGTGGTCTCCTCTTTCCTTGGCGAGACGGCCTCCAATCTGCGCAAGGTGTTCGATTTCATCGCCCAGCACCCGGTCGTGGCCCTGTTCGATGAATTCGACGCCTTGGCCAAGGACCGTGGCGACGAATCCGATCACGGAGAGTTGAAACGCTCCGTCAACGCGGTGCTACAGATGCTGGACAGTTATCGCGGCGAGAGCATCCTGGTCGCCACGACCAACTACGAAGCGCTGCTCGATCCCGCCGTATGGCGCCGGTTCGACGAAATCCTTCGCTTCGAGATGCCCAACCTGGAACAGATCAAACGGTTGCTGGCGCTCAAGCTGTCCGGCATTCGACGCAATTTCGATGTGGAATGCAGCAAGACTGCCAGTCTGTTCAAGGGATTGTCCCACGCGGACATCGAACGGGTGCTGCGCCGCGCGGTGAAACAAATGATTCTCTCGGGGCGGGAATTCCTCGAA
>JALSTP010000085.1 GCA_026983675.1 Sedimenticola sp. | reverse complement strand
TGGTTCAATCACCGCCGGTTGCTGGAGCCCATCGGCAATGTGCCACCGGCGGAGTTGGAAGCGGCGTATTATCGCCACCAGCAAGAGTCGGCCAAGGCGGCCTGACTCAAACAAAACAGTCTCCGGAATACCCGGGGCGGTTCAAACCCGGCGCCAACATCACCGTAGAAGAATTTCTGTCCGACTGGTGGCGGACCGAAGAGAAGGAACTGAAGGCCTCTACGCGCAAGGTCGACCAACGCATTCTCTTCAACCAGATCATCCCGACTTTCGGCTCCCTGACCCTGACCGAATTGAAATGGTCGTTGATCCGGGATTGGGTGAAATCCCATGACTGGAGCCGCAAGACCCAGAACAACAAGCTCAGCCTCCTCCGGCGCGCACTGAACGAGGCCGTCGAACAGGAGCTTATCCATCACCACCCCATGGCCAACAAGGTCATCCGGCGTCGCAAGTCCCGCGCCCATGTGGCCGCGAACTCGAAATCCAAAATCGACCCTTTCAGCCAGGAAGAACGCACCGCGCTGATCAACGCGGCACACGGTCAGATGAAGAACCTGATTCAGTTCGGCTTCTGGACCGGCCTCCGATTGTCCGAGCTATTTGCTCTGAACTGGGGAAACATCGACTGGATAAACAAGCGAATCTATGTCGACGGCGCCTTGACCCAGGACGCCAGCGAAATCGAAGCGACAAAGACCGAGGCGGGTGAGCGCATCATCCACCTCCTGCCGCCAGCCATCGCCGCCTTGAAAGCGCAGAAGGAATATACCTTCCTGCAGGGCGACGAAGTGTTCCAGAACCCGCATACCAGGAAACGCTGGACAGGGGATCTCGCTCTCCGGGCCCGGCAATGGAAGACGCTCTGCAAACGAGCTGGTGTGCGTTATCGGCCACCTGGACAGATGCGGCACACTTTCGCATCCATGACCTTGATGGCAGGCGAATCACCTCAATGGGTTGCCGCACAGATGGGGCATACTGACTGGACCTTTACCGCGAGGGTGTATTACCGGTGGATTCCGAAGGATGCGGGGGATGCTGGTAACAAGGTAGTAGAAAAATGGGGTCGGCAAGAACCCGCAGGGCGCTGACGTCGACAACACGACCGACCCTCTACCACCCAAGAGGTGATCACAGATCTAGCTCGTCCAAGAACTAAAGCCATGTCGGAAAAAACACCGGCCAATTCCCGACCATGGTGGTCGACATGGATATCCAGCCCCCCCGCCGGAGGCCACGCACCCGCCATCCGTGTCTGGCCATCGTCACTCCATCATCAGCGAATAGCTTGTGCTACGCCCACCGCCGGGTTCTTTTCGTAATGCGCCCCGCTCGATCAGATCGACGATGTCTCGGTAGGCCGTATCCTGCGAGCACTTTGCGATCTTTGCCCATTTCGAGGTGGTGAGCTTTCCTTCGAAACCGTCCAGCAGCCGGTTCAGAACCTTGATCTGTCGCTCGTTCAGGGGTTCTTTGGCAAAGCGCTCCCAGAAGCGTGCCTTTTGCAGTACGGCGCCAAGTGTCTCCTGCGCCCCCTCGATGGTGCGAAGGAGGCAGTTCAGAAACCAGTCCTGCCACCGCGTCACGTCGAGTTCGCCTTTCTGGGTCCATTCCAGCGTGTCGTAATAGGCTTTGTGTTCCTTCCGGATTTGTGCCGACATGCTGTAGAAGCGCTGGCCCGTTTTCTCCGAACGGGCGAGCGCCATATCCGCAATCGCCCGGGCGATACGCCCGTTGCCGTCATCGAACGGGTGGATGGTGACGAACCACAGGTGCGCCAGTCCCGCGACCAGCAGTGGGTCCGCATCTCCAGGCTGTTCAAACCAGCGCAGGAATTTTGCCATTTCATCGGGCACGCGGTCTGCCGGTGGCGCTTGATAGTGGACCTTCTCCCTGCCGACCGGGCCGGACACAACCTGCATGGCACCGTCGCTGTCGTCACGCCATTGCCCCACCCGGATCCGGGTCATCCCGCTTCGACCGGTTGGGAACAGCGAGGCGTGCCAGGCAAACAGTCGCTCCTCGGTCAGCGGTTGTGAATGGTTGCCCGTTGCATCCAGCATCATCTCGACGACGCCTTCGACATCGCGGTCGGCAGGGACCAGCCCGCCGATATCCATGCCGAGCCGGCGCGCGATGGAGGATCTGACTTGCTCGGGGTCCAGCCTCTCGCCTTCGATTTCGCTGGATTTGACCACGTCCTCGGTCAGGGTGCGAAGATGGGCTTCACTGCGCAGGTCAAAGCCCAGCGCCTCCATCTTGCCCAGCAGCCGTCCTTGTTCCCTGGATACGCGCGCGAGCAAGCTGGAGAGGCTCGTTTCATCCCAGGTAAAGGCGGGCCAATCCGGTTTTTCCCATAGGTACATCTTACAATCTCCGCAATACCTGCGGATATTATGGCCGCTATTCTCCGCAAAGACAAGGATAATCTCCGCAAGTTACGCGGAGAAAACAACCGTTATTCTCCGCATATCCGCATCCATCACCTCGATGGCGGATCCCTCGTCACGGGGAGACGTGCGGAAAAGGCCGGGCATGGCGCTCTCGGCACTCTGGTATCTGGGCAAGGAAAACGTCGATGCCGAAGTCGTCAGGCGTATCCGGGAAAGATTGAGCGAGGAGGCGTTCGAAAGGCTGCGTGCTTCCAGCATGCCGGCCTGGATGGCCAGTGCAATCGATCAATACGGCCCGGAACCGGCCGGTTCCGGGCCAAAAAAGTCAGAAAGTTTCTTTACAACATATACTTACGCAGAATCTCAGAATCAGACTGGAGCCCCACACCCTCTTGTATTTTGTCAGAAAACATGCTAGTTTTTCTGTCACTCATAGGAGGCTGAACGATGTCCGTCGCAGAAGGGGTCAAAAAGCGCATCCAGAGAATCCCGCGGGGTGAACCCTTCACCAACGCCCATTTCCTCAAGCTCGGCTCGCGCGCAGCGGTCGACAAAGCCCTGTCGCGTCTGGTCAAGGAAGGTGTCATTCAGCGGATTGCCCGTGGGGTGTTCGTGCGCCCGAAGAAAAGTCGCTTTGTTGGCAGCGTGATGCCGGAGGTATCCCGTGTCCTCGAGGTCATCGCGCGGGATCATGGTGAAACCATTCAGATCCATGGCGCAGAGGCCGCACGGCGTTTCAAGCTCAGCACCCAGAGCCCCACCATGCCGGTGTACTACACCAGCGGTCCGACCCGCGAGATCCGGATCGGAAATCTGAGGGTCAAGCTCTTGCACACCACGAGCCGCCGCAAGCTGCAACATGCCGGGAAAAAGCCGGGCATGGCGCTTTCGGCGCTATGGTATCTGGGCAAGGAAAACGTCAATGCCGAAGTCGTCAGGCGTATCCGGGAAGGATTGAGCGAAGAGGAGTTCGAAAAACTGCGTGCTTCCAGCATGCCGGCCTGGATGGCCAGTGCAATCGATCAATACGGTCAGGAGTCCCCCCATGGCTGAGGCCTGGATGGAACTTCCGGAAGAGGACCGGAAAGATATCCTCCAA
>JALSTP010000084.1 GCA_026983675.1 Sedimenticola sp. | reverse complement strand
TCGCGTTGCCCCAGAAGGGCGTCAACTCCGGGTGCTCGGCGGTCACATCGTAGTGACAGGCGGTGGCCAGCGTCATCCAGTAACCGCTGATGCCCACGCTTTCGACGCCCGGGAAGTAGGAGTGACCCGTGGGATAGACTCCGCCCAGGGCGCGGCGGAGATAGTCGCTGTTGGACAACCGGGGCGGGGCCGTGCCAAAGCCGCCATAGCCCTGCGTCCACCCCTGCCATCCGCGTTCGAGCAGGTCCAGCGCGCGCTCGTCCTCTCCAAAGATGGCCGCGCCCAGCACCAGGTGGACCATGCCGGTCTCGAGATTGAGATCCGAATCGCCGTTGGAGGTATGGGTTCCGCCGCCGTTGTAGCCATTCCAATAGCTGTCGCTGACATTGATCATCTTCTGGCGGTAGGCCCGCTTGCGCTGCTCGCTCATGCCTGGATAGTCGTAGAGCCAGTCATAGGCCAGCGCCAGATAGTGGTAATTGGCGTGGTCGGGGACCTGGTCGTCGCGCACGGCGTCCATCAGCTCCAGGGCGCGCTCGGCGTATCGGGCGTCCCCGGTGAGCCGGTACATGAGGGCCAGGGGTGCGGCGCCCCCCTGGGGCTGCCGGTCGAGGTTCCAGATGTCGTTGTTCGGATTGTCGTCGATGAGATGGTCGCAGGTCTGCTTGAATGCCTCCCACTGGGGTGTGTCGAGGCTCCGCGCCTGCTCGAAGGCGGCCAGGCGCTCGGCCGTGAGCCACAACCTCGGATGGGCGGCAGTGGGATAGTGTTCTGGCGGAAATGCAGCGCCAACTTGGCCACCGTGGTTACCCTGGCCTCCCTGGTCACCCTGGTCCCCTTGGCCTCCTTGGTCCCCTGCTTGCGCCTCGTACACGATAGTGAGCTTGGGCCGCAGGCTCGGGTCATGGGTGTAGTCACTGGAAAGGAAGGCGCGGCGGGCGTTGTGTGGTTCCCAGTCGTCGGGGTCGCGCAAGGTGACGCCATAGTTGGGTGTGCCATCGGTCCAGGCCCTGACCAACGTGGTCACATCCCAGTCGTACCAGCCGACGCTGCCCACCGGAGTGGCGCTCTCCGCCGTGGTGGCCAGGTCGCTGCCGGGCTGCATGCCGATGGCGTGCCACAGGACGTCCTCGCCCTCTCCCGGATAGTAGTCGAAGGCCTTCAGGCCGGTGACGCCATACGCACCAGGGGCATCGATGACGGCGTTGTCCTGGTTCCCCGCATGCCAGTCACGAAGCACCCGGTGCAGCCGTATGGTCCGCGTGCCCTCGCTCTGCGTGACGTTGTAGAGTGAGAGGGTGGCGGAGACGATGGTCGCCCCGGTGGGGAGGTTGCCCAGATCGAAGCGCAACAGCGGACTCTCATCGGCGTGATAGGAAATCTTCAGGCGCTCTGAACGGCCGTAGTTGCGGGTATACTGGAGGGGGCTGCCCCAGTCATCCTCCCGCACATAGGCGTCGGCCACGCCCGTATAGCCTGCCAAGCCCTGCTGGAGGACCTGTGTCTGCTGACCGGCCAGCCCCGCGTGAGAGAAAACGAGGAGCAACAGCAGGAACAAAAAAAGCATGTTGGATGGGGATATGAGGCGAGTCACAGGAACCTCCTTTCTGGAGTCATCGCTGAACTGCCGGACGCGTGGCGATGAAGGTCCATCGCCGCCCACTTCGCCGAACATCGAGTCGATCGACTGAGCCTGATATCAAACTAAAGTAGACCATTGCCCCGGTTTGTCAAAAAAGGGCGCCGGGCCCCCTGTGAGCCGGGTTTCTTTTTTTCAACCGTCAGCACAAGGCGGGGTGACCCTCCGGGCTTACGGTTGCATCAAGGCCTTGCTTCCAGGAACATGCCTTTCTCCCCATTGCACCATGGCGTTCAGAACCGCCCCCAGGTCCTTGCCCTTCGCCGTCAGCGCATATTCATAACGAACGGGGTGCGTCTGATAGGCGTTCTTTTCCACAATTCCATGGGCCAACAGGCGTTTCAACCGGTCCGACAGAATATTGGTGGGGATGTTTTCAGGCGAACTCTGAAACTCACTGAAGATTTTCTTGCCGGCAAACAGGTCGCGCACCAGCAGCAGCGTCCATTTATCACCAATGATGTCCAGTGTGCATGCCACGGGACACATGGAGCGTTTGCACTCACCGGGGGCGTCGTGTTGATGGCTCATGATTCAATACTAGGAGTCTGTCGGGTTTAGGTGATCGTCGCGAGCATGGTGGGAAAGCGAGGCCAGTTTTTCTCGATTTTGAGGCGCATAGTGGGTCTACGCAACGAAAAATCGAGGAAAAATGGACCGCTTTCCCACCCGCGCACGACTGCATGGATGCAGGAGGTAGAGCAACGCATGGAGCAGTTGCCGAGTAGATTAATCCTAAATCCGACAGACGCCTAGTCCGGCTTATTCATGAAGTCGCTCGCGCCCTTGCTTGATCCTTGTCCACACAGGGAATTTTCCTTCCTCGGCAATACAGCCCGTATTCCACTCGGTTGGAAAATCCCCTGTGTGGACAATGCTCTGTGCAATCATCGCGGCGATTCATGAATAATCCGGGTTAATAGCATAGGGCGCAGTTACTTGCAATTTACAACCCACTGGCCTACCCTCAAGTCACTTGCATAATGAAAGTATGTCGATAAGGCGGTGATTCCATGAACATCCCCGAACGATTGGCCGTTATATTGTTCGCTGTCAACCTGTCGTTGCTGCATGCGTGTTCGACCCTTGATCACGACACCTCTTCGAAGACGGACGAAGAGAACGACCAGAGGACAGTGGGGTACAAAACCTATCACGTACCCCGTGGTGGGTTCGGCCTTCACGTGCGCGAATACGGGGCCGCCAACGGCAAGCCAGCCCTTATCATGATGCACGGCTTTCCGGACAGCATGCATCTTTACGACAGACTGGTGCCGAAGTTGGCGAACGACCGTCGTATCATCACCTTCGATTTCCTTGGCTGGGGGGATTCGGACAAGCCAGCGAATCACCGCTATGACGTTGCCAGTCTGCGACAGGATCTCGATACGGTGATCGCCTATTTCGGGCTGAAGCAGGTGGTGCTGGTTGTTCATGACGCGTCCGGACAACCGGGAATAGACTGGGCGCTGGACAATCCCCACAAAACCGCCGGGCTGGTTCTGCTCAACACTTACTATGGCCCGATGCCGACCCTGAAGGCGCCCGAGGCGATAGCGCTCTTTTCCACCCCGGGGGCGAAACGCGATCTCGCGGTATGGGCGACCCGTCATTCCGATGCCCTGTGGTTGAAACGCTACCGTGAGCAACTGGAGAAGTTCATCAGCACCGATACATTGCGTGAGCCCTTGATCGGCCTGCTTGCGCGTCAATCATTGCAGATTCGTCCTGCTTTCTATGGATTGAACCGGGTATTGCGTGACGAAGTGGAGAAACGCGCCGCCAGGGTCGAAGAACTGAAGGCATTTCAGCCGCCGGTGCGCATCATTTTCGGCAAGGACGACCCCTATCTCAATGTCGGTGTGGCAAGGGCATTCCATGGCCTGTTTCCCCGCTCGGAATTGTTCCTCCTGGAAGATGCCGGACACTTCGTCCAGGTCGACAAAGCGGCGCAGGTGGCCGCGTTGCTCCGCGATTTTCCCTCGTCGCGAGGGCTGGATGCGCGCGCGCAAAAGGGCGCGGCGGAATGAAACCGATAAAAGATGCAACCGTGCTGGTCACGGGGGGATCGAAAGGGATCGGACTCGCCATTGCCGAGGCGTTCGCCAGCCGCGGACACGATCTGATTCTCGTTGCGCGGGGGAAGGGGAGACTGGAGCAGGCGGCCCGGGACATCAGGGACAGGACCCATGTGGACGTGACGACCATTGCCATGGATCTCTCCAGTGAAGATGCACCCCAGCGGTTGTTCGAGACGGTAAAAGAGGCGGACCGACCTGTCGAGATCCTGGTCAACAACGCCGGTGTGGGAATGACCGGGTGTTTTCCGCAAGGTGATTATGCCCGCATGACCCAGATGTTGAGACTCAACATGGTGGCATTGACCCAGCTGACCCATTTGTTCCTGCAACCCATGCTGAAACGTGGACGGGGGCGCATCCTGAACGTTGGCTCGGTGGTTGGCTATTTCGCCGGCGCCCCGAACTGGTCGGCCTATGTCGCGAGCAAACACTACGTGCTCGCCTTCACCAAAGGGCTGTCCCGGGACCTGAAGGGCACGGGCGTCGCGGCCACCGTCGTCTGCCCCGGTACAACGGCGACCGATTTTGTGGAGACGGCGGGTGCATCCAGGATGCGGGCCTATCAGGCGCCCGGTGGCGTGTCGGTGGAGCACATTGCCAGAACGGCGTACCGGGCCTGTCAAAAGGGGCGCGTGTCGGTCATTCCCGGCGCGTTCAACAAACTGCTGGCGTTTCTGGGTGAGCTCCCTCCCCGGTCCATTGCCTTCGAGGTCTTCGCTTTCCTGTCACAGCAACGGGATTGACCGCTGTTCCGTCGGTCAACGCCCCTTCCCCAGGGTGTCCATCACGGGCGCGCATCATGTTCCACGAGGGGTGACTCCGTGCACGGTCAATTGCGGGAAGGGGATCTCCCAGCCATTGGCGGTGCAGGCCTCCACGCCCCACCGCTGGATGGCGCGGCGGAGGCGGTTGTAGAGTTCGGCCACTTCGCCCTTGAAGTCGGCGATGACCACCAGGTCGAGGCTGGAGTTGCCCGCGGCTTGGAATTCGACGCGGAGATTGAGGCATTTGTCGCCGTAGCCCTCTTCGTCGATGCGCCGTGCGATGTGTTGCCTGAGGCGCTCCGGGATCTCCTCTACGCTCTCGGCCTGGTGGCGGTAGCCGATGCCGAGGGTCTCCTTGAGACGGAAGCGGGTGGAGATGTTCTTCGGCGACAGGGCGAGGAAGTCCTGGGTGGGGTAGGTGCGGTGGGCGCCGCCCCGCTCGACCAGTTCCACCAGTTCGGGCGAGATGCTGGTGACCTTGCCGCGCTGGCCGTCGCTGAGGATGACCCAGTCGCCCCTGCGGCAGGGGAACCAGGACTCCCCCATCCTGACGGGTCTGGATTTGAGGTCAACCAGGCGGTCGATGGGTACGCGCTGACTGATTTCCGCGGTGGGGTTTTCGAGTATGGAGTAGATGTTGATCAGTTTCACCCGCCAGGGCAGGCCGTCGAGTTCGATACGCTCGCCTTCCCGCACCGAGCCGATGTTGAGAAAGAGCTGTACCTGATGCCAGTAGCGGGGCAAGGCCTGCCGAAGTGTCCAGCCGATGCCGAACAGGAGCAGTACGCCGAGACTGAACAGCACCCAGTCTTCCACGGAGTAGAACACCGCCATGGGCCCCAATGTGATGAGCAGGAGGGTGACGACGCGGTGGGTGAGATCCAGCAGCCGCAGCCGGAAGCTGCGGTGTTCCTTGCGGTAGCCGGGAATCATCTTCACCAGCGCCCGGTAGCTGAGCCTGGAGAGCAGCAGGATGATCAGCACCAGGCCGATGGCCTGGGCGAGGTAGAGGCCACGTCTCTGGAAGAAGTTTTTCAGGTAGCTTTGCGATGCCTCGGCGACGGACACCTCGGCGCGTTGCAGTTTGTCCAGCTCCATTTGCGCCGCCCGGAGTTCGGCCTTGTAGAAGCCGAGTTGCGACTGCCATTCCGCCCGGGTGCTTTTCAATTGGCCGGCGAGCGCCTTGTGCCGGGCCTGCTTCAACAGGTGGCTGATGTTTGCGATCGCCTTCTCCGCCACCGGAATGCGCGCCTTGTAGTGGTTGATCTTCTCCTTGAGTTCAGACTTCTTGCGCACATGGCGGGTCATGTCCTTGACCTCCTTCACCACCGGTTTGACCAACGACAGCAGTTCCTCCTGCAGGTCGAACCTCTTCTGTTCCTCGGTCTTCAGGCTGGCGATGTTGGTGCCGGCCGCCAGGTTCTCGAAATTGTTGGTGATCGTCTGCAGGTTCTTGGCGGTTTTTTCGATCTGGGCCTGCAGTTTCTGCTTCTCCGCGCTCGATTCCGCGGCCCGGATCTGGCGCCCCAGCGCCTTGACCCGATTCTTCAGGTTGGATTGCAGATCGACCAGTTCGCCCAGCGTTTTGAGGGTATCGCTCGATGACGTGACCGCTGTCTCCCCCGGCGCCTCTGCGCGGGCAGGCGGCAGACCGCTGGAGAGGGCGCACAGGCCGAGGAGGCAGAAAATGCGGAATACGCGGATGACGGTCATGGCCTTTGGCGAAAGGGGAGGAGGGCCGTTTCAGGGTCGATTGGAGCCTACCCCCGTGGCATGCTGCGCCGGCTCTTGAGCCAGGCGAACACCGGGTCCCACTGCTCCACGTCCTGGTAGACCATGGAGGGGGCGAGTTCGAACAGGCCGAGGCCCTGTTCGGCCGCGCGGATGTAGTTCTGGCTCTCACGCAGGTGGGTGAGAAAAGGGAGTTTCAGGTGGCCCAGGTAGGTCTCCAGATCACGATAGATGCGCGTGTGCTCACGCACGCGGTTGGCCACGATGCCGACGCGCACCTTCTTGTCCGAGACGCGGCCGTTGAGGAACAGCTCCTCCAGAAACCGGGCGCATGCGCGCATGTCGATGGGGGAGGGGAGGACGGGCAGGATCACGGTCTGGGCGCGGCGGATGATGGCGCCCAATGCCTTGGCGTGGGTGCCGGCGGGGGCGTCGATGATGAGGTAGTCGGTGCCGGGTGCGGCGCGCACCGGGCCGTTCACTGCGTCGATCCCCTGGATCGCAGGGATGCCCTCATAGTCGTTGCGGGCCTCCAGCCAGTCCAGGGACGAGCGCTGGGGGTCGAAGTCGGCGATGGCCACCTTGGCGCCTTCGTCGGCGAACCAGGTGGCGATGTTGGTGGCCAGGGTGGTCTTGCCACAGCCGCCCTTGGCGTTCATCAGCATGATTGTGCGCATGGGTGTTCCTGCTCCTTTTTCGCGCCTATTGTGGCACTTTCCCGGGTTCGGGAAAACGGCTTTTGGGGAACCTGCCATATCCGCGGCAGGGCGACCGGCGTGTGGGGGAGACGGCTCATCCGATGCCCAGTGAATCCCAGAGGGCGTCCACCCGCGCCTTCACCCCGTCGCTCATGCGGATCGGCCGGCCCCACTCGCGGTCGGTCTCGCCTTTCCACTTGTTTGTGGCGTCGAGGCCGATCTTGCCGCCCAGGCCGGAGACGGGGGAGGCGAAGTCGAGGTAGTCGATGGGGGTGTTCTCCACCAGGGTGGTGTCACGCACCGGGTCCATGCGGGTGGTCATGGCCCAGATCACGTCGGGCCACGAGCGCACGTCCACATCGTCGTCGGTGACGATGACGAACTTGGTGTACATGAACTGGCGGAGAAAGGACCAGACGCCGAACATCACCCGTTTGGCGTGGCCCGGGTATTGCTTCTTCATACTCACCACCGCCATGCGGTAGGAGCAGCCCTCGGGGGGCAGGTAGAAGTCGGTGATCTCCGGGAACTGTTTCTGCAGCAGGGGCACGAAGACCTCGTTCAACGCCACCCCCAGGATGGCGGGCTCGTCCGGCGGGCGGCCGGTGTAGGTGCTGTGATAGATCGGGGCGTGTCGGTGGGTGATACGGTCGAGGGTGAAGACGGGGAATTCCTCCACCTCGTTGTAGTAGCCGGTGTGGTCGCCGAAGGGGCCCTCGGGGGCGGTGTCGTCCGGGGCGATATGGCCTTCCAGCACGAACTCGGCGCTGGCCGGCACCTGGAGGTCGTTACCGAGGCTCTTGGCCACCTCGGTGCGGCTGCCGCGCAACAGGCCGGCGAAGGCGTATTCGGAGAGGGCGTCGGGTACCGGGGTGACCGCGCCCAGCAGGGTGGCGGGATCGGCGCCAAGGGCGACGCTCACCGGGAAGGGCGCGCCGGGGCGGGCCTGTTGCCAGTCACGAAAGTCCAGGGCGCCCCCGCGGTGGGCCAGCCAGCGCATGATGACCCGGTTGCGGCCGATGACCTGCATGCGGTAGATGCCCAGATTCTGACGCGGTTTCTCCGGACCGCGGGTGATCACCAGGCCCCAGGTGATGAGGGGACCGGCGTCCTCTGGCCAGCAGGTCTGCACCGGCAGGCGCGCGAGGTCCACCGCATCCCCCTCCAGCACCGCTTCCTGGCAGGGGGCGCCTTTCCGCTCCTTGGGCGCCATGTCCAGCACCTTGCGGTAGAGGGGCAGCTTCTCCCAGGCGTCGCGCATCCCCTTGGGCGGTTCCGGTTCCTTCAGGCTGGCGAGGAGATGGCCCACGTCGCGCAGCGCGGCGACCGATTCCTCGCCCATGCCCCGCGCCACCCGCTCGGGGGTGCCGAAGAGATTGGCCAGCACTGGGATGTCATGGCCCTTGGGCCTCTCGAACAGCAGGGCGGGGCCGCCGGCGCGCAGGGTGCGGTCGCAGATCTCCGTCATCTCCAGGTCGGGGTCCACCTCCACGCCGATGCGTTTCAGTTCGCCGAGGGCTTCGAGTTGGTGGATGAAGTCGCGCAGGTCTTTATATTGCATGGGCATACCCTTCGCCGGTGGATTGGGCAAAGTGTACCAGAGGGCGCGGGAGTGCTCCGCTGTGAATGCCTCCCGCTGGGGCCGGGTTATCCCTGGATGCCACTGTGGCGCAGCAGCGGGTCGATCTCGGGCGGGCGGCCGCGGAAAGCCTCGAACAGGGCGGCGGCCTCGGCGGACCCCCCCTGTTCGAGGATGTTGTGCAGAAAGGCCTCGCCGGTGGCGCGATCGAAGATGCCCCGTTCCTCGAACAGGGAGAAGGCGTCGGCGGAGAGCACTTCGGCCCATTTGTAGCTGTAGTAGCCCGCGGCGTAGCCGCCGGCGAAGATGTGGCTGAAGCCGTGGGCGAAGCGGTTCCACGCCGGTGGCTGGATCACCGCCACCCGGTCGCGCACTTCCGCCAGGATCTCGTAGATGCGTCCACCCTTCCCGGGGTCGTATTCCAGGTGGATGCGAAAGTCGAAAAGGGCGAACTCGATCTGGCGCACCATCTGCATGGCGGACTGGAAGTTCTTGGCGGCGCGCATCTTTTCATACATGGGCTCGGGGATGGGCTCCCCCGTCTCCCAGTGACCGGAGATCAGGTCCAGCGCCTCGCGCTCCCAACACCAGTTCTCCATGAACTGGCTGGGCAGTTCCACGGCGTCCCACTCCACGCCATTGATGCCGGAGACTTCCGGGTAGTCGACTTGGGTGAGCAGGTGGTGCAAGCCGTGACCGAATTCGTGGAACAGGGTCTCCACCTCGCCATGGGTGAGCAGGGCCGGCCGGTCGCCCACCGGCGGCGAGAAGTTGCAGGTGAGGAAAGCCACCGGCAACTGGTCCACGTTGCGGGTGAACATACGGTCGACGCAGCCGTCCATCCAGGCGCCACCACGTTTGTTCGGGCGGGCGTAGAGATCGAGGTAGAACTGCCCGCGCATGTGGCCTTCACGATCGTGGATCTCGTAGAAACGCACGTCGGGGTGCCAGGTGTCGACCCCATCCACCTCGCGGATCTCGATGCCATAGAGCCGCTCCACCACGGCGAACATGCCGGGGATCACTCGGGTGTCCGGAAAGTAGGGCTTGATCTCTTCGTCGCTGATGTCAAATCGACGCCGGCGCAGTTTCTCGGAGGCGTAGGCCACGTCCCACGCCCGAAGGTCCGGGATGCCCAGTTCCTCGCGGGCGAAGGTGCGCAGTTCACCCAGTTCACGTTGCGCCTGGGGGCGGGAACGGGTGGCGAGGTCATTGAGGAAATCCAGCACTTGACGGGGATCATGGGCCATCTTGGTGGCCAGGGAACGTTCGGCGTGGTTGGCGAAGCCGAGCAGCCGGGCCCGTTCGTGGCGCAGGCGAAGGATCTCCTCCATCACGTCGGTGTTGTCCCATTGCCCGGCGTGCGGGCCCTGGTCCGAGGCGCGGGTGCTGTAGGCCTCGTATACCTCGCGGCGCAGGTCGCGGTCATCGGCGTAGGTGATCACCGCCATGTAGGAGGGGATCTCCAGGTTGATCAGCCAGCCCTCCCCGCCATGTTGTTCCGCCATCTGCCGGGCGAGATCCAGATTGGAGGGGGGCAGGCCGGCGAGGGCGGCCGGGTCGTCGAAGCGCTTGCTCCACGCCTGGGTGGCGTCGAGCAGGTGCTCCTCGAAGCGGCTGGTGAGTTTGGAGAGCGCCTGGCTGATCTCGCGGAAGCGCGCCTTCTTCTCTGGCGGCAGGTCCACGCCGGAGAGGTGGAAGTCGCGCAGGGCGTTCTCGATCACCTTGCGCTGGGCGCGGTCCAGCGGCTCGCCGCTGGCGTCCACCGCCTGGTAGGCCCGGAACAGGGCCTCGTTCTGGCCCATTTCGGTGGCGTAATCGGAGAGTTTGGGCAGGCATGCGTTATAGGCCGTGCGCAGCGCCTCGTTGTTCATCACTGCGTTGAGGTGGCTCACCGGAGACCAGGCGCGGTTGAGGCGGTCGTCCAGTTCCTCCAGCGGCTCGACCAGGTTCTCCCAGTCGAAGCCCCCGGTGCGCGCCAATAGCGAGGCGACGGTCTTACGGTTTTCTGCCAGCAGGGTGTCGATGGCGGGCTCCACGTGTTCCGGCCGGATGCGTGAGAAAGGCGGCAGGCCGGTGAGGTCGAGCAGGGGGTTGGTGGCGTCATCCTGGGTCATGGGCATTGGGCTCAAAGGAGGCTGTTGTCGTCGTCGGTCACCCCCGGGCGCCGCATGCGCTGGAGGGCCTGCCGGGGCGGATAGGGCTTGTGTGCGTCGGTGTCGCACAGGTAGAAGGTATAGAGTTGATAGCGGTAGCGTTCGCCGGCGGTATCGCTCAGCGGATGCCATTCAGGTGCCTTGAGCGGGGTCCAGCGGCCGCCGTTGCCGTAGGCGTAGGTCTTGTAGGCTTGGGCATCGCAGCGCATGCCTTCGTAGGAGACATTGCGCGCGCCGGAGTTCGATTCGATGACCAGGGCGTAGCGCACCACCCCGTCCGCGCCGATGCTGAGAGAACCGGGGTCGATAGCGTAGTGGAACACCGATCCCGGCGCATCCACCTGGAAGGGTTGCAGTCCCTCCTTCGGCGGGTAGGGGGGCAGATGAATCCTGCCTTCTTTCCAATACTCCGGCTCCTCGATGTCGGTACGGTCCGTCATCGGGCGGGGCTCGTCCACGAAAGGACGGTCCTTGGCGGCGAGCCACGTCGGCAGCATCAGAGCGAGCGCGAGCAGGGGGCGGAGCGTCTGGAACATGATCCCGGGTTCGGCAATGGTAAAGGGGGGAAGTTTACCATGGTCGGCCCACGGCGCCTTGTCCTACCCCAGCATTCGCGCGGTAATCAACCAGGTGACGGCGCCCCCGGCGAGCAGGAATGCCGCCGCGCCCCCGGCGGCCCTCCAGCGGTAGCGGCGGGCGAGATCGGATTGGGATTTGGTCGAAAGCAGAAAGGCGCGGCCGGAGCGGGGGCGGAAGAGGAGGTGGGGGATCTGTTGGCGGTGCTGGGCCTGTTGCATGCGTGCCGCTTCCTTCCGTGCCAGCTGGCGCGCGGCTTCCCACTCCTGTTCATCCAGCCGGCCGTCTTCGTTGGCGTCGAAACGCGCCAGCAGGGCGGCGCCGTCCCGTTTCCATTCGCGCAGCAGGCCGCGGGTGATCTCCCCGCGCGCCCGCCGGTCGTCGAGTTCGTCCAGGGTCTTGAATTCGCCCATGGCATAGAGAGGCATCCCGTCGACGATCAGTTCCTCGGTATAGCGGTAACGGTCCCCGTCGAGGGCGTTGCGGCCGAGCCAGCGGCCGACCCGCAGCAGCATGTTCGCGTTGCCGTTCCGTGAGGCGGCGTTGCCCGGCCGACGATTCGTGCCGTACCAGACGTGCCGCTCCTGGAGGGTGACGTCGGCCCCCTCCGGATCGACCACACACCGCCCGGTGCCATCCTCCAGCAGGAACAGGGCGTCGCTGGCGCCATGCTCCAGCCGCCGCCAGCCGCCCCGGTCACCGCGGCGCTCCACTTTGTAGCGGTACCAGCAGCAGGGCTGGCCGGTCAAAGGGGCGATCACCGGTTCTCCCGCCATGGCGCGCGCGGTGCCTTCCAGCTCCACGTAACCCTGTGCGGCGGAGCGGATACGTGAGGTGGGCATGTCCTCGATGAGGCGCGCCCGCCGCAGCCAGCGGAAGGCGAATGCGAAGGCGGCGGCGGTGACCAGGATGGCGCCGGTGGCCAGCAACCAGAATTTGAACGCGGGCATCTGGCCGATCTGACGGACCACCTCCACGTCCATGATGGCCATGGGGTTATTCGAACAGCTGTTTCAGGTTTACGTCGGCGGTGTCGCCCGCCTCGAATTCCAACAGTTGCGCCGGACCGAAGCCGTAGCGGCGGGCGATGAGCACATCCGGAAACTGCTCGATACGCACGTTGTTGTTGTTCACCGCCTCGTTGTAGTACTCGCGGCGGTCGGCGATGCTGTTCTCAAGTTGTGAGATCCGGGTTTGCAGGTGCTGGAAGGTGCTGTCCGCCTTCAGGTCGGGATAGGCCTCGGCCACCGCGAACAGGTTGCCCAGACCCAGCCGCAGCGCCTGCTCGGCGGCGCCCACGGCTGCCACGTCGCCTTTCTCCCGGGCGTCAAAGACGGCGGCGCGCGCCTTCATCACCCGTTCCAGGGTCTCCTGCTCGTACTTCATGTACTGCCGGCACGCCTCCACCAGCTTGGGCAATTCGTCGTGGCGTTGCTTGAGGAGTACGTCGATGTTGGCCCAGGCCTTGCTCACCTCATGCTTGAGGTTCACCAGGTTGTTGTAGATGACGACGGCATAGACCAGGACCAGGGCAACGAGGCCGAGGACGACGAAGAGGGCGATTTCCATCTTGGGGCTCCATATCGGTGGGGAACAGGGCCATTCTATTTCCAGATGGCGCTTTTGTCGTATATCGTCTCTCCAATTTCAGAACTTGAGGAATTGCCCATGTCGAATATCCGGCCCTTTGACGGAACGCGCCCCCGCATCGCTTCGGATTGCTGGATCGACCCCACGGCGCTGGTGATCGGCGACGTGGAGATTGGCCCCGGCGCCTCGGTGTGGCCGATGGCCGTGATCCGCGGCGACATCCAGCGTATACGTATCGGCGCGCGGAGCAACATACAGGATGGCTGCGTGCTGCACGTCACCCACGACTCGCGATACAACCCCGGTGGTTGGCCGCTCGCCGTGGGCGAGGCGGTGACGGTGGGCCACCGGGTGGTGCTGCACGGCTGCGAGGTGGGGGAGCGCTGTCTGATCGGCATGAGCAGCACGGTGATGGACGGGGCGGTGATCGAACCGCGGGTGATCCTGGCGGCGGGCAGCCTGGTGCCGGGCGGCAAGGTCTTGGCGGGCGGCCATCTGTGGCGTGGATCGCCGGCGCGCAAGATCCGGCCGCTCACGGACGATGAGATGGGCTATCTGGACTATGCCGCCGATCACTACGTGCGGCTGGCCCGGCGTCATGCCGGGGCGGGGTGATCAGTCTGCGTCGCGCAGCATGCGGATGACGGGCTCGGTATCGGGCCGCACCCCGCGCCAGACGAGGAACGACTCCGCTGCCTGCTCCACCAGCATGCCGAGGCCGTCCAATGCCTTGGCGGCGCCGTGGGCCCGGCCCCAGATCTGGAAGGCGGTGGGCGCCTCCCGGTCATACATCAGATCGTAGGTCCAGCCGCCCCCGGCGAGGCAGTCGTCGGGGATCGGCGGCACCTCTTCGGCGAGTCCGGCGGCGGTGCCGTTGACGATGAGATCGAACTGCTCGCCCTCCAGGTCGCCAAAGCCGCATCCCTCTGCGAGCCCCCCTGCGTCGAGCTGTTTCGCCAGCGCGACGGCCTTCTTCACTGTGCGGTTGGCGATCACCAACCGGGCGGGTCCCTGTTCCAGCAGGGGGTGGGCGACGCCCTTGGCGGCCCCCCCGGCGCCGAGCAAGAGGATGCGTGCGCCTCCGAAGGCGAAGCGGTGGTTACAGCCGAGGTCGGTGACGAGGCCGGCGCCGTCGGTGTTGTCACCGGCCGCGCGGCCGCGGTCGAGGGCGGTGAGGGTGTTCACTGCGCCGGCCCGTTGCGCCCGCTCGCTGAGGTCATCGGCAAAGCGGAAGGCCTCCTCCTTGAAGGGGACGGTGACGTTGAGCCCCTTGCCCCCGGCGCCGAAGAAGTTGCGCACGTCGAGCACGAAGTCGCCGCCTTCGATGCGGCCGTACTCGATGTCTTCCCCCGTCTGGCGCGCGAACTCGGCGTGGATGGTGGGGGAGAGACTGTGGTCGATGGGGTTGCCGATGACGGCGTAGTAGTCGCTCATTCGTTCAGCCAGCGTGCTGCCTTTTTGGCGAAATAGGTGAGGATGCCGTCGGCGCCGGCGCGTTTGATGCAGAGCAGCGATTCCATCACCACTGCCCGCTCGTCGAGCCAGCCCTTCTGCGCCGCCGCCATGTGCATGGCGTATTCGCCACTCACCTGATAGACGAAGGTGGGGGCCTGGAAGGTCTCCTTCACCCGCCGCACCACGTCGAGATAGGGCATGCCGGGCTTCACCATCACCATGTCCGCCCCTTCCCGCAGGTCGAGGGCCATCTCGTGCAGCGCCTCATCGCTGTTGGCCGGGTCCTGCTGATAGGTGTACTTGTTGCCGCCGCCCAGATTGGCCGCCGACCCCACCGCGTCGCGGAAGGGGCCGTAGTAGCTGGAGGCGTACTTGGCCGAGTAGGCGAGGATGCGGGTATGGATGTGGCCAGCGGACTCCAGCGCCTCGCGCACCGCGCCGATGCGCCCGTCCATCATGTCGGAGGGGGCCACCACATCGGCGCCTGCCCCGGCGTGGGAGAGGGCCTGTTTCACCAGCACCTCCACCGTTTCGTCATTCATCACGTAGCCGCTGGCGTCGATCAGCCCGTCCTGGCCGTGGGTGGTGAAGGGGTCGAGGGCCACGTCGGTGATCACCCCGAGTTCAGGCAGGGCATCTTTCAGGGCGCGCACCGCCCGTTGCGCCAGGCCGTCCGGATTGTAGGCCTCGCGGGCGTCCTCGCTCTTCGCCTCGGGCGGAGTGACGGGAAAGAGGGCCAGCGCCGGAACTCCGAGGGCGTGGACGGCGCGCGCCTCCTCCAGCAGGAGGTCGATGCTGAGGCGTTCGATGCCGGGCATGGAGGTCACCGGCTCACGCTGGCCGCTGCCCTCGAGGACGAACACCGGATAGATGAAATCGTCCGGCGTGAGGGTGGTCTCGCGCATCAGCCGCCGCGAGAAGGCGTCCCGCCGCATGCGCCGCATGCGGGTGGCGGGAAAAGGGGCGCGGGGGAATGGGTTGCTCATGGTCGGAAACCGCGTTGTTGGCAGACCCTTAAGATACCGCACCCGCGCTCTGGAGGCCAAACCCCGTTGGTCCACCGAGTTTGGAGGCGGGGTTCGCATGGGGCAAAATGGTGGTCCGATATTGGCGGGAGAAGGTGAGTCATGTCCCACAAAGAGAAGAAGTCGCCCCATATCTTCGATGTGGACGAGGGGGGGTTCCGGCAACAGGTCATCGAGGCGTCCCGGCGACAGCCGGTGTTGGTGGACTTCTGGGCCGACTGGTGCGCGCCCTGTATCTCTCTGGCGCCGCACCTGGAACGGGTGATTGTGGAACTGGAGGGCAGGGTGCTGCTGGGCAAGGTGGAGGTGGACGACAACATGCGCTTGGCCGGTCATTACCGGCTGCGCGGTTTTCCCACGGTCATCCTGTTCCAGGATGGCGAGGAGCGGGGACGCTTCACCGGCTCGCGCGCGTCCCACTGGATCCGCGAGTGGCTGGAGGGGCATCTGAACGGCCCGCGATAACCGGGTAGCCTTCTATATTGTTGCCGGGTTATTAACCCGGCAACAATATATATCGTATTCAGGGCTTCAGGCAGGCGCCGGAACAAGGCGCAGTGCGCAGGCAAGGGTCATTCCCTTGCCAAGGTCGC
>JALSTP010000083.1 GCA_026983675.1 Sedimenticola sp. | reverse complement strand
TACGGCGGCGCACCAGCGCCCGCCACCGGTTGCGGCCGGAACAACGCTTCGGTTTCGCCGGCCTGCGGTTGGTGTTTCCGCCGGGCGAAGAGACCCGCTGGTAGATATTAACCCGGCAACAATATATTTCGCATTCAGGGCTTCAGGCAGGTGCCGGAACAAGGCGCAGTGTGCAGGCAAAGGTCGTTCCCTTGCCAAGGTCGCTCCAGTGCATCCATGCACTCGCGACACTTGGACATCCTGTCCAGCGCGCTGGAACGCAGGTCCGGCGCCTGCCTGAAGCCCCTAACCCTATGATATTCAAAGACAGGCCGCTGACCGGGCAACGTGGGAATAGGAATCACCGTCCGCCGCCGAAAAGCGAAGACCGTTCCGAAAGCGCCGCGCAACCGCTCACATTTCCAGATTCTTTCCCGGCTGAGTGCCTTTTCCCCAGTTATCATTGAGGATAAGCATCTTATGGCAATAACCAGCGAACCCTCGACCATGCCGATCAAACCGGTCAGCCCAGCCACCCATGCGGCAATGCAGAGAAGCGCTCAGGCGGGGACGCCTCCCCGAAACGCGAGTGCTCGCCCACCCACCGTACCTGGAACACCCCAGGAACGGACGCTGCTGATGCTAAGACGGGACGCGCGGACCGCTCAGCCAACCCTAACGACGGTGCCGCTCGATGCGGAGATGTTGGGCACCCTGTTCGACGCGCGGGCGTGAGGACTCAATCGATCAGACGCATGGAGAAATCCACCGCCCGCACATGTTTGGTCACGGCGCCCACCGAGATATCGTCCACCCCGGTTTCGGCAATGGACCGCACCGTTTCGAGATCAACCCCCCCGGAGGCCTCCAACCGGGCGCGCCCCGCGTTGAGCGCCACCGCCTCACGCAGCATCTCGATGGAAAAATTGTCCAGCAACACCCGCCCCGCGCCGTTCTCCACGGCCTCGCCCAGTTCCTGAAGCGATTCCACCTCGATCTCGATCCCCACCCCCTCGGGCGCCACGGCGCGGGCCGTCTCCAACGCCGCAGCAATGGAACCGGCAGCCATGATGTGGTTCTCCTTGATGAGGATGGCATCGAACAGGCCGATGCGGTGATTGTGGCACCCGCCGCAGGTCACCGCATACTTCTGCTGCAGGCGCAGGCCGGGAAGGGTCTTGCGGGTGTCGAGGATCCGCACCCCGGTGCCTGCCACGGCATCGGCGTAACGGCGCGCCTGGGTGGCCGTACCAGAGAGGGTCTGCAGGTAATTCAATGCCGTGCGCTCACCCGTGAGCAGAGTACGGACATTGCCGGACAACCGGCACACCTCCTGATCAGGTCCGATCCTGTCACCGTCCTCATAACGCCACTGGATGGCGATGCCGGGATCGAGCTGCCGGAACACCTCGTCGAACCAGGGGCGTCCGCTGAGTACCGCCTCCTCGCGGCAGACGAGGTGCATGTAGCCTCGCGCATCGCCCGGTATCAACGCCGCAGTAAGATCGCCACTGCCCACGTCTTCCGCGAGGGCAATCCCCACCTGCTGACGGATCTGCTCCGGTGAGGGCAGCATCAGGCAATATCCAGCAATTCGATCTCGAACAGGAGGGTGGCATTGGGCGGGATCACGCCGCCTGCCCCGGCCGCACCGTAGCCGAGATGCGGCGGGATGGTAAGCCGCCGCCGGCCGCCGACCCGCATACCCTGCACGCCTTCATCCCAACCCCGTATGACACGCCCGCCACCAAGTGGAAAATTGAAAGGCTCATTACGATCGATGCTGGAATCGAACCGGGTTCCATCGGTCAACCAGCCCGTGTAGTGCACCGACACACGGTCACCTGCTTTTGCTTCCTCACCGTCCCCCACGGCCAGATCCTCATACTTCAAGCCGCTGTCTGTCATCATCTCGGCCATTGCTGGTATCCCCTCCCCATGGATATATGGTCATCAAGAGTATACCCCGAGTGTTGCAATGGCGCCCGCCAGTGGTATAGCCGTAAGGCTGGGTATTATTAACCCGGCAACACTATATATCGTATTCAGCCGTGGCGTCCCGGTTCGCAGCAAGGCGGCCTATCGCCGCTGTAGTCACCCTACAGCAAGATGGGGCAACGCAGCCTGCGGGCCGGCACGCCGCGGCCTGTCTTTGAATATCATAGGGTTAGGGGCTTCAGGCAGGTGACGAACCGGCAACGCCGTGTCCTTTCAGGGATTTCATCATGGCCGCCAGGGCGCGGTCCATGATCGGCACGTCCGCATCCCGGATGATCTCCGCGCGGCCATGCAGGAAGGCATCGGCCAGCTCGGCGGAGTGCATCTCCACGACCTTGACCCCCTTGCGGTTAACGAAGACGAAGATATCGCTCTTGTCGCTCCGCCAGGACAGCTTGGCCCGCATATTGCCTTGAGGACCGTTCTTGAAATCGATCCAGGTGCCAATGGCCAGACCGTCCACGATACGCCTAAGCCGCTGATTGATATGCCGTTCCTGCACCTCTGACAAGGATGGCCGTCCGTCCGCGGTTCCTCTCGATACGTATTCCGGAAAAAGGACACCGTCGATGAAGGAATGCCCCGTCTCGACAAGCTTCGTCGTCTCCACCTCGCCTCCCCTCAGACATGCGATGTGGCAGGCCTGAAGCTCCTTGAAAAGGCGCGCCGTCTTGTGGTGATCGAAGGAGATGCTGTCGAGCCCTTCACGGAGCCCCTTCAGCAACTCCGGGATCGTGCGCAGCAACGCCTGGCGTTCGTCATGGGCCCTTTTGGGCTCGACACTCCAGAGCAGTTTCTCCATCAGTTCCACCGCCCGCATCCAGGCATCGCTGTCCGGTCCCTGGCGCAGGTAGATCAATAGCAATACGTCTTTCCAGCCTTCGTTGAGAATCGACAACACAACCTTGGGAACCGCGCTCCGGGCCTCCAGCCGCCGGGCAATCTCTTCCGCCACCACCTGTTTTGCCGCGTTGAGCTGCTCCCTGCCCCGCGTTACCTGATTGGTGCGCTCTTCCGCGACTTCCGCGCCTCGGCGTTCCTGATCGAGATAGGCGGAAAAGGCACTGTTGAGTTCTTCGAACAGTCCGGGATCGTCATCGAATTCGTTGAGCACGCGGCGCACGATATGCTCGACCTGCCCATAGAGCCCATTCTCGGACCGGTCCCCGTCATCCGTCCATCCCATGGCTGCCTGAGCGAGACTGTTCAACAACCGGCGCGCCGGGTGCAGCTTTTTGCTGAAGAAGGTCTTGTCCAGGATGGCAACCTTCAGAATCGGGATCTGCAGACGGCTGATGAGCGCCTTCATTGCATCCGGGAGATGCCCATCTTCGAGGATGAATTCGAACAACATCGAAATCACGTCAATGGTGTCGTCATCCGCCTGCCCAAACGCCTGTCCCCCGGAACCCGCCGTCGCAGCGGAGACCTCCTCACTCAATAGTGTACGCAGATCGGCCTCCACCCCCGATTCCGCGCGCCCCGAGCGCATCTGCACCCCATGCGTCTGCTGCAGGGTCGACAGAACCGCCAACAGATCCCCGGTTTCCAGAACAGCCGCATCCTGCGCCCGGGCGCGATGTCCCCGCCGTGTGTCCAGGAGGTGCTGCAAGGCCGCGAAGACTTCTGCCTGGCCGGCCTGCGGCGCATCCCCTTCCCCGGGCTCCGACACCGGATCCACGGCCGGTTCCCCGCTGGAGCGCACGGAAGGTGCAACCGGATTGTACCGCCGCTTGAATGCCAGCTTCGGCAATACCCCCATCTTAGCGAGTTGGGCATTGAGTTCGTCGTACATACCGCCGATGTAATCCATCACCTGACGGTCGAACAGTTTGTAGACGACCAGCCGCACAGGAATATCCACATCCACACCGTGCATGGCCTCCTGAAAGCCGCGGCACAAGGATGCAGGCCCCAACGGATTGGCCTCGCAGGTCACTTCCCGCCCTCCCAGCAGGCAACTGAAGCGTTCGTTCAAGGCATGGAGTTCACGCTGGTAGCGGCTCTCGCTCTTTGTCACCATGTTGGTGATCGCCAGCGTTTCTTCCATCTCGTCATCGTCGATGAGGCTGAAGTCGTCCTCCGACAGGTCCTTGTCCGGCACGGCAGTTTCCAGGGGCTGGGGCCCCTTCATCCAGAACTCGTCGAACTGTCGCAGAATGCGCTTGCGATAACCGCTGCCGATCCCTCCCCGGACCTTGCGCATCTCGCGCATGGCTTCGAAATAAAGGCTCTGGAGCGCATTGTTGTCGGCCTTGTCCGCAAACTCATAGAGGGCATCGTCGAGCTTGTCGAACAGGGCGTTCATCAGCTGGGGAAGCGTGCGCACGACGGTATCGCGGCAAGCCCCGATCACCCGCCGCTTTTCTGTATCGTAGGAAGGTTTCCGGTGGTTGGCGACCGAGTCGAACGGTACGATGTTATCCTGCATCGGCATGGACGGCCCTCATTGGGAGGCCTCACCGGAATCGAATTCCGATCCCTTCAATGTGGCCCCCTTCCCGCTTACGGTATATAGTGCCTTGCCCGGCGTCTGTGAATACCCTCACATCTCGCCTTGGAGCCGACTGTTTGTTCTGATAATAAATGCAGCCCGCCGTATCCGACCATGTGGGGCCGACAGGCTCCCGGCTCCCGGATTTAACACTAAATTTACCAACTTCGTTCCATAAAATAAATCACTATCACGACTCTCGCGCGCCGTTTCACCGCACTACCGGCAACGAGAACCGATAAATCCTTCGACAACAGCTTACAGCGGGTGGTTTCCGGCATCGCGGGATCAGGATTCCCCAGCGAAAGACTCAGCCGCTACTGCTGCGGACACGGAGCGACCGCACAAAATCTAATTCATTTTATTAGGCATAATAAGTAATACGTTGAAATTAAATAATAATACTTGCTCTCTTAACAACGCACTTCATGTCGTGTATTGTCGTATCCATGGCATGTTGTCAAAGCGCCGACCGGTCCGCTCTCTGGCGCGCTCACTTACCGCCTGTAACACCACTCTGCCGGAGCTCGATATCGATGAAAGAGTTGGCGGTTCATCTGCTCACAGCCCTGCTGGAAAGTACGCGGGATCTGCTGCCCATTGTGGCTGTCATCACTTTTTTCCAGCTCGCCGTTCTGCGCCAACCCATCCCCGATTTTCTCGATCTGCTGATGGGTACGCTGCTGGTGGTGACGGGGCTGACGCTGTTCGTCCACGGTCTGAAAACCGGGCTCTTTCCCCTTGGTGAATCCATGGCGCGCGATTTCGCTGCCAAGGGCAGCCTTTCCTGGCTGCTGCTGTTTGCCTTCGCCCTCGGGTTCGGCGCCACGGTTGCCGAACCCGCGCTCATTGCCGTAGCCGATGAAGCCGCCAAGATCGCAGCCAATGGCGGCATGATAGCCGACAATGACGCCGCACGCGCCGACTATGCCTATGGCCTGCGCCTCACCGTGGCGATCTCCGTCGGCGTCGCCATCCTCATCGGAGTGCTGCGCATCATCCGTGGCTGGCCGATCCAGTACCTCATTATCGGAGGCTACTCGGGCGTGATTGGCATGACGGCCATCGCCCCCAAGGAAATCATCGGCATCGCCTATGACTCGGGTGGTGTCACCACCTCCACTATCACCGTGCCCCTGGTGACCGCCCTTGGGGTCGGTCTCGCCTCCGCCATCCAGGGCCGAAACCCCATGGTCGACGGTTTCGGGCTGATCGCCTTCGCCTCGCTCACGCCGATAATCTTCGTCATGGGCTACGGGATGATGCTGTGATGGAACTGGTCACGACCTTCTATCACGCCCTCCTGTCGACACTGCACGATGTACTCCCCATCGGCATTGTGCTGGTAGGGTTTCAAGTGCTCGTACTGCGGCGGAGGATACGCAATCTCGGCCAGATCGTGACCGCCTTCGTGTTCGTACTGATAGGTCTCGCCCTCTTCCTCGAAGGTTTGAATATCGCCTTGTTTCCCTTGGGCAAACTGATGGCCAACCAACTGACGGCTCCGGGATTCCTCGGTCTGACGGACAGCGGTGGCGCCCCCGGTTGGACACACTATCTGTGGCTCTACCTGTTCGCTGCCACCATCGGTTTTTCCACCACCATCGCCGAACCCGCCCTGATCGCGGTGGCCATCAAGGCCAACCAGGTCTCGGGGGGCGTCATCGGGATCTGGGGACTGCGCATCGCCGTCGCCATCGGCGTGGCCTTCGGCATCGCCCTGGGCAGCTTCCGTGTCGTCACGGGAACCCCTCTTCACCTGTATATCATGGCGGGCTATATCCTTGTGCTCATCCAGACGCTCTATGCGCCGAAATCCATCGTGGCCCTCGCCTACGACTCTGGCGGTGTCACCACGTCCACCGTCACCGTACCTCTGGTAACGGCGCTCGGACTGGGACTGTCCACCAATATACCGGGCCGCAACCCGCTCTACGACGGCTTTGGAATGATTGCATTTGCCAGCCTATTCCCGATCATGGCGGTCATGGGCTACGCCCAGATCAGCGAGTGGTACAGTCACCGCGGCAAGGGACCGGCGGCCGGCAAAACAGGAGGATAACCATGCATTTCAAACTCATCATCGCCCTGGTGGAGGACACCAAGACCAACGCGGTGCTGGATGCCGCGCGAGAGGCGGGCGCCCTGGGCTCCACCGTCATCAACCAGGCACGCGGCGAGGGCATCAAAAAGACCAAGACCTTCTTCGGGCTGACCCTGGAGACCCAACGGGACGTATTGTTGCTGATGGTGGAAGAACACCTCAGCCGCCAGATCCTGGAGACCATCGCCGAGGCAGGCGAGTTCGACGACAAACCAGGCACCGGCATCGCCTTTCAGATCGACGTGGAGGATGCCGTGGGCGTCAGCCACCAGATCCAGGCGTTGTCGCCCGTCGTGGAGGAAGAACTATGAACAGAAAGATGACCCGGGTGCGGGACGTGATGAAGCACGACTTCGACATGGTGGAGGGCATGGCCACCGTCGCCGAGGCGCTGGCCACCATGATACACGTCGACACCAAGAGCCTGATCGTGAACAAACGGGACCCGGAAGACGAGTACGGCATGGTGCTGCTGTCAGACATCGCCCGCAACGTCCTCGCGCTGGACCGGGCGCCCGAGCGGGTCAACATCTACGAGATCATGTCCAAGCCGGTGATCACCGTGGACCCGGAGATGGACATCCGCTACTGCGCCCGGCTGTTCGCCCGCTTCGACCTCTCCCGCGCGCCGGTGGTGGAGAATCGGGAGGTGATCGGCATCGTCAGTTACACCGACATGGTGCTGAAGGGGCTGTGCAAGGATAGCGTCGCCATCGCCGGCCACAAGGCGGAACACTGAATTGTCCGCCCATGGCTGGCTCGATGGGGTGCGGCGTTGCCCCTCGCCCAACTGCGACAAACGCCCGGAGGACGCGGCCATCGATCTGCTGGTGATCCACAACATCAGCCTGCCCCCCGGCGAATTCGGCGGCGGCTGGATTGACGACCTGTTTCTCAACCGGCTCGACCCCATGGCCCACCCCTATTTCGCCGAAATCCACACCCACCGGGTCTCGGCGCACCTGTTGATCCGGCGCGGCGGTGAACGGGTACAATATGTCGCCCTGGGGCAGCGCGCCTGGCACGCGGGCGCCTCCAGCTACAAAGGCCGGGAACGCTGCAATGACTTCTCCATCGGCATCGAGCTGGAAGGTAGCGACGACATCCCCTACGCACCGGCGCAATACACCGCCCTTGCCGCCACGATCCGCGAGATCCGCCGGTCGTATCCGGCCATCACCCCGGAGCGCATCGTGGGTCACTGCGACATCGCCCCGGGGCGCAAGACCGACCCCGGCCCCAGTTTCGACTGGGCCCGACTGAGACACCTGCTGGAAAAGGAGACGGCATGAGCGCCACCACCCTCGACCTGATTCGCCATGGTGAACCGGAAGGCGGTCGCCGTTACCGCGGCGACGGCATTGACGACCCGCTGAGCGAGAAGGGCTGGCGGCAGATGTGGGAGGCCGTGGGTGATCACGCCGTCTGGAACCGTATCGTCACCTCCCCACTGCGCCGCTGCCGTGAGTTTGCCGAGGCCTTGGGCGAACGCCATTCGATCCCGGTGGCGGTCGAGCCACGCCTGCGGGAAGTAGGTTTCGGCGCATGGGAAGGCCGCCCGCCGGCGGAGATCGAGCACGAAGACCCTGGCATCCTCGACCGCTTCTACAGCAATCCCATCCGCTACCGCCCCACGGGGGCCGAGCCGCTGGACGCCTTCCGCGCGCGGGTGGGCGCCGCCTTTGACGACCTCATCGCCGCCTGCCCGGATGAACACCTCCTGATCGTGGCTCACGCCGGCGTCATCCGCGCCGTCATCGCCCATATCCTGAACACCCCGCCCGAGGCGATGTATCGCATGACCGTGGACAACGCCGGACTGACCCGCATCCGCACCCACCCGGCGCGGCCACCCTCGTTGCTCTTCCACGGCCGGCGCCGCCTGTGATGCGCCTTTGGCTGATCTGTCTCCTGTGGCTCCCCGGGAGCACCCTATTCGCCATCGAGGTAAAAGACAGCGCGGACCAATGGGTGCGCCTCGACACCCCCGCGCAACGCGTGGTCACCCTCTCCCCACACGCCACCGAACTGGTGTTCGCCGCAGGCGGTGGGACGCGCCTCGTCGGTGCCGTGGAATGGAGCGATTACCCGCCGGAGGCGAAGCACATTCCCCGCGTCGGCGATGCCGCCCGGCTGGATCGGGAGCGACTGCTGGGACTGCGCCCCGATCTTGTCATCGCCTGGTCTGGCGGCAACCGGCCGCGAGATCTCGAATGGCTGGCACGCCACGGCATTCCCATCTACCACAGCGCGCCCCGCCGTCTGGCGCAAATCGCCGACGACATCGCCGCTATCGGACGCCTCCTGGGAACGACGAAAACGGGCCGGACCGCGGCCTCCACCTTTCGTCAACGGCTCAACGCACTGCGACGGCGTTACCAGGACGCCCCCCCCTTCCGCTATTTCTATCAGCTCTGGCCGCAACCGCTGATGACCGTGGGCGGCGCCAGCCTGATCGGCCAGGCGCTCATGCTGTGCAAGGGGAGTAACATCTTCGCGGGGCTCACGACGCCAAGCGCCACGGTGAGCCGCGAGGCCGTGATCGCCGCCGACCCGGAGGTGATCATCGCCCCCGTGGAACACGGCCAGACCGGCGACCCCTTCCGCGCATGGCGTCACTGGAAAAAGATGAAGGCCATCACGGCGCAGCGCCTCTATACCGTCCCCGCCGATCTCATCCACCGCCCCACCCCGCGCCTTCTCGATGGCATCGAGCGGCTTTGCGGCGAGATCCACGACCGGGCGCCTGCCGACGCCCTTCACTATTGACCCGTCGAGCAGGATCACCAGCGGGCCAGCAGTCGCCCGTTCTCGATCTTGTGCTCGAAGCGGCGCAGCGGCCGGTTGCCCACCTCCACGCACTCCCCACTCTCGATGTCGAAGGCCCAATGGTGTTTGGGACAGGTGAGACGCTTGCCCTCCAAGGCAAGGTGGGGGATGTCGGTGACCTGGTGGGGACAACGGCTGTCGTAGACACGGATGTCATCGCCGGTGCGATAGACGAAGAGATGCCGCCCGTCCACCTCGAACCAGGCCACTTCCTCCATCGGCAGGTCGTCCACCGCCGCCACCTCGCGCCAGGTCGGTTCCGCGCCCAGATTCTCGGGGCGGAACTCGGGGATGTCCATGTCCAACAGGATTTCGGTGGCCCAGACGATCTTCGCCAGGCCCAGCACCGGAAAGGCCATCAGCAAGGCATCGATGACTTCGTTGGGGGTGGCGCCGTTGCGCAGCGCACGGGTGAGGTACTGGCGGAAGCCACCCTCCGTCTGCACCGCCACCTTGGTGATCACCGAGATCAGGTCACGGGTGCGGATATCCAGGTGGTCGCCCGACCGCTTGAGAAAGGTGAAGTAGGCCTTCATCGCCTCGGGGCGGGCCTCCAAAAGATAGTTCAACGCATCGCTCATAGGGTCTCCTCCAGATAAAGAGCGCCCATGTTAACCGACGCCAACCCGTGCGATCTCCGTGCAGTTACTCGGGGTTTTGGGCGTCTTTGTGGAACAGGCTCTCAAGCAGAAGAAAGATCACGCCCAAGGTAATGGCGGAATCGGCGAGATTGAAGGCGGGCCAGTGCCAGTCACCGTAGTAGAAATCGAGGAAGTCGATCACATGGACATGGATCAAGCGGTCGAAGACATTGCCCAACGCTCCGCCGATAATCAGGGCCAATCCGGCTGCCGTACGCCACTGGCCGGCTTCGAGCCGCCGGAGCCAAGCCACCAGCACCGCCGCCACAATAACGGCGAGCGCCACAAAGAACCAGCGCTGCCATCCGCCCTGATCGGCAAGAAAGTTGAATGCCGCCCCCTTGTTGTACGCCAGCATGAGGTTGAAGAAGGGCATCACCGGCTCCGGCCGGTAGGGCTCCAACACACCCTGCGCCCACCACTTGCTGATCTGGTCGAGTGCGAACACCAAGACGGAGAGGCCCAACCATCGGGACATGGCCGACACCTCAGGCAAAGCGCCGGGTCTCACCCGGGCCTTCGATGTTGGAGACGCAACGGCCGCACAGCTCGGGGTGGCTGGGATCCGACCCCACATCCTCGCGGTGGTGCCAGCAACGGCTGCACTTGGGATGTGGCGAGGGAATCACGCTCACGGCGAGCCCCTCCAGCTCGGTCGCCTCCACGCCCTCCGGGCGCTCCGCCAGGGGGTGGAGCCGGGCGTAGGAGGTGATAAGCACGAAGCGTAACTCATCGCCCAGGCGCGCAAGCGGCTCCAGCATCTCCGCGTCGCAATAGAGATCCACCTCGGCGTCCAGCGAAGAGCCGATGTCGCCCGCCGCGCGATGGCGCTCCAACGCCTTGCCCACCTCCGTGCGCACCGCGATCACCTGTTCCCAGAAGGCGCGATCGAAGCCATCCGTCCCCTCCAATGCGACCAGATCCCCGTACCAGGTCTCGGTGAAGATCACCTCGCTGCGTTCACCCGGAATATGCTGCCAGATCTCGTCGGCGGTGAAGCTTAGGATCGGCATCAGCCAGCGGCTCATGGCCTCGATGATGTGGTACATCGCGCTCTGGCAGGAGCGGCGCGGCAGGCTGTCGGCGCCCGTGGTGTACTGGCGATCCTTGATGATGTCGAGGTAGAAGCCGCCCATCTCCACCACGCAGAAGTTGTGGATCTTCTGGTAGATGAGGTGGAACTGATAGTCCCGGTAGGCGGTCTGCACCGCCTCCTGGAGCTGCAAGGCGCGGTCCACCGCCCAGCGGTCGAGGGCGATCATCGCCTCCGGCGGCACGCCGTTCTCCGCGGGATCGAAGCCGTTGAGGTTGGCGAGCAGAAAACGCGCCGTATTCCGGATGCGGCGATAGGCATCGGCAGTACGCTTGAGGATCTCATCGGAGACCGACATCTCGCCGCGGTAGTCGGTGGCCGCCACCCACAGCCGCAGGATGTCAGCGCCCAGGGTCTTGAACACCTTCTGCGGCGGCACCACGTTGCCCAGCGATTTCGACATCTTGCGCCCGTCCGCATCCACGGTGAAACCGTGGGTGAGCACGGCACGGTAGGGCGCGGTGGCGTTCATCGCCACCGACGTGAGCAGCGAAGACTGGAACCATCCCCGGTGCTGATCGGAGCCCTCCAGGTAAAGGTCGGCGGGAAAACCCAACTCGTCCCGCCGTTCCAGCACACAATGATGGGTCACCCCGGAGTCGAACCAGACATCGAGGGTGTCACCGATCCGCTCGTACTGGTCGGCCTCCTCGCCCAGCAACTCGGCGGGATCGAGGGAGAACCACGCCTCCACACCCGTTTGCTCCACCCGTCTGGCCACCGCCTCGATGAGGCGCGGGGTCTCCGGGTGCAAATCGCCGCTCTGCCGGTTCACGAACAGGGCGATGGGCACGCCCCAGGTACGTTGGCGCGAGATACACCAGTCGGGCCGTCCCTCCACCATGCCCTGGATACGCGCCTTGCCCCATTCCGGCATCCAAGTCACCCGGTCGATCTCGCGCAGGGCGGCGGCGCGCAGGCCATTCTTCTCCATGCTGATGAACCACTGCGGGGTGGCGCGGAAGATGATGGGCGTCTTGTGGCGCCAGCAATGGGGATAGCTGTGGCTGAGCCGCGCCTCGTGCAGCAGAGCGCCGCGCGCCTTGAGCATGTCGATCACCCGCTCGTTGGCCTGGAACACATGTTCACCGGCGAACAGCTCGGTGCCTTCCACGAAGCGGCCGTCGGGCCCCACGGGATTGTCCACCGGCAGGCCATAGCGCTGGCCGACGATGTAGTCCTCCTGGCCGTGGCCGGGGGCGGTGTGCACCGCGCCGGTGCCCGCGTCGAGGGTGACGTGCTCGCCGAGTATGATGGGCACCTCACGGTCGTAAAAGGGGTGCTGCAAGCGAAGCCCTTCGAAGGCGGCGCCCTGAGCGTCGGCGACGATGCGGTAATCGTCGATGGCCCAGCGCTGCATGGCGTCGGTGAGCATACCCTCGGCCAACAGCAGCCGCTCCGGTCCCTGCGGTCCCTCCACCTGCACCACCACGTAATTGAGTTCGCCGTTGAGAGCCACCGCCTGGTTGGCGGGCAAGGTCCACGGGGTGGTGGTCCAGATCACCACCGACAGCGGCCCCTCCCCACGCGCCTCGGCCACATGGGCGCAACGGCCGAGCAGTGCCGCCTCGTCCAGCACCGGGAAGCGCACGTCGATGGCAAAGGAGGTCTTATCCTTGTATTCCACCTCCGCCTCGGCCAGGGCCGAGCCGCAATCGGTACACCAGTGCACCGGCTTGTAGCCCTTCTGCACATGGCCCTTCTCCACGATGCGGCCGAGGGCGCGGATGATATCCGCCTCGAAACGGTGTTCCATGGTGAGATAGGGGTGGTCCCAGTCGCCGATTACGCCGAGGCGTTTGAAGTCGGCGCGCTGACGGTCCACTTGTTTCGCCGCATAGTCGCGGCATGCCTCGCGGAATTGGGCGGCGGTCACCTTGCGCCCCGGCTTGCCCACCTTCTTCTCCACCTGCAACTCGATGGGCAGGCCATGGCAGTCCCAACCTGGCACGTAGGGGGCGTCAAAACCGTCCAGGGTGCGGCTCTTGACGATGATGTCCTTGAGCACCTTATTCACCGCATGGCCGATGTGAATCTCACCGTTGGCGTAGGGCGGGCCGTCGTGAAGGATGAACCGCGGCCGTCCCGCGCTCGCCTCGCGCACCTTGCGGTAGAGGTCCATCGCCTCCCATTGCTTGAGCCGCTCCGGCTCGCGCTGGGCAAGATTGCCCTTCATGGGGAACCGGGTCTTGGGGAGATTGAGGGTGTTCTTGTAGTCAGTCACGAATTACCGCCTTTCATTCTTTGCTGTTCTGCCCGGTCGCCCGCAGGGGCGCCGGTACGCCCAGACAGGCCCGCGCCGCCTGGGCATCGTGTTCGATCTGCTGCCGCAACGCCTCGAAGGAATCGAAGCGCTGCTCATCGCGCAACTTGCGCCGGAACTCCACCTCCACGTGCGCGCCGTAGATCCGCCGGTCGAAATCGAACAGATGGACCTCCAGAAGATAACGAGTGTCACCGCTCACCGTGGGCCGGGTGCCGATATTGGCCACCCCCGGCAAGGGTTCATCCCCCAGTCCGTAGACCCGCACCGCGAACACCCCCCGAAGCGGGCTGACCCGGCGGTGCAGATCGATATTTGCCGTGGGAAATCCGATGGTGCGTCCCCGCTCATCACCGTGCGCCACCCGTCCACAGATACGGTAGGGCCGGCCCAACAGCCGTCGAGCGGTCTCCAGATCCCCTTCTGTGAGCGCCTGGCGGATACGCGTACTGCTCACCCGCTCCCGGCCCACCGCGAAGGTCTCCATGCTCGCCACCTCGAAACCGTGCGCCCGCCCGGCCCGCTCCAGGGCGTGGATATCCCCCTCCCGTCCCTTGCCAAAGCGGAAATCGTCGCCCACGTACAAAAACCGCACGCCGAGCCCCTCCACCAGCAATCGCTCGATGAAGGCGTCCGCCGACATCGCCGCCAGCCGGGCATTGAACTCCAGCAGCATCACCCGATCGATCCCGCACTGCCGCATCACCTGCAACTTCTCCCGCAGGCGGGTCAGCCGCGCCGGCGCCTTGTCCGGCATAAAGAACTCCTGGGGCTGGGGCTCGAAGGTGATCACCGTGGTCGGAAGCCCAAACTCCGCCGCCCGCTCGCGCAGATGCTGGAACACCGCCTGATGGCCCAGATGCACCCCATCGAAATTCCCGATGGTCGCCACGCAGCCGCGATGCCCCGACCGCAGATTGTGCAACCCCCTGATGATGCGCATGTCCCGATCGGCCCCAATGAATCCACTCAAAACGGGGGATTATAATGGATTGTAACGGAATCCCCTAAACCCATCACGCCCCCACATCGCAAGATGGTGGAGCAAAACGGAACCCATCAAACAACTATTAACCCGGCAACAATTTTCATTGTTGCCGGGTTAATACTTGGCCACCCTGGATTTCGTTTTCATATGGTGCTCCGTATTTTCCGCCACCCCCGACCAGGCGGACTCGATTACCGCCTCGAAATAGTCGGGAAGCGGCTGGGCCAACAGGCCATCCAGGCGAAGCTGGATCATTCTGACTGCTCCGCCGAACATGGCCGAGGTCGCGACCCACGCGTCGGTCTTTCTCAATTCTCCTTTTTTCATGGCATCGACCACGATGCCGCGAATCCTGACGAATGGCCGCGCTTCGCAGATCAGAGTGTCATCCCGGAGAAACTCGGTGTGCTTGGCGTGGAACAGAAAGGCGATGATGTTGCGATGGGTTTCGGTGTGCGCGAACAGCTGGCGGATAATTTCCCGGCATTGCGCCGCAGGGGATTCGACCGTTGCCACCACACCATCGATCAACTCATCCAGCTCATTGAGCAAGTGTTCGTACAGCGCACGGGCGATACCCTCCTTGCCGCCAAAATGGTTGTAGATGGAGCCGATGCTCACCTGTGCCCGCTTTTGTACCTCGTGCACCGACACGTTGTGATAGCCGTTCTCGACAAACAGATCCAGCGCGGCCGTGAGAATACGGCAGTCCAGTGGCTCAGGGCACGGGGCATCGCGTTTGAGGTAGGGCATGGAGGCATTATCGTTGCGATGCCACAAATTGCAAACCGAGAGTGAGAATGTAGGATGGGTAGAGCGCAGCGAAACCCATCAAACCACCCCCGATAAGCCTCATGCCCCAATACCGACGCCACCGCATCCAGGGCGGAACCTATTTCTTCACAGTGGTGCTGGCCAACCGGCGCACGGCACTGTTGACTGAACACATCGACAAGCTCCGCGGGGCCTTCGCCGACGTTAAAGCGAAGCACCCGTTCCACATCGACGCTATCGTCGTCTTGCCCGATCATCTGCACTGCATCATGACCTTGCCGAAAAACGATGATGATTTCTCCTTGCGCTGGCGGCAGATCAAATCCGCCTTTTCCCGGCGCATCCCGCATGGCGAATATCGCAGTCGTAGCCGGCAACGCAAGGGCGAACGGGGAATCTGGCAGCGCCGGTTCTGGGAACACGCGATACGGGACGATGTCGACTGGCAGCGGCATGTGGATTACGTGCATTACAACCCGGTGAAACACGGCTGGGTAGACAAAGTGCGGCACTGGCCTTATTCATCGTTTCACCGATTCGTGGCGCGGGGAATGTATCCGGAGGATTGGGGTGGTATGGGAGATGATGAGATTGATGCGGGGGAGTAGTGGGGTCGATGGGTTTCGCTGCGCTCTACCCATCCTACGACGCGGGAATGTAGGATGGGTAGAGCGCAGCGAAACCCATCATGAGCTTACCCAGGTCAACGATCACAGCTCAGGCGGCAATCGGTTTTGCCTTCTCGATTCGCGCTCT
>JALSTP010000082.1 GCA_026983675.1 Sedimenticola sp. | reverse complement strand
ATGGCCAGGGAAGTGCTGATGTTTTCCAACTCCGCTTTAGCGCCGGTGGGCAGGGAGGGTCTCACTTGGGCAAGACGCTCGTAGACGAGCTGTCGCGCCTGCAGGGCAGAGACGCCCCAGGTGAACTCCACCGTGACCTGGGAGAAGCCCGGGGCCGAGGTGGAATGCACCCGGCGCAGGTCAGCCAGGCCGAGCATGGCATTTTCGACCGGCCGCGTCACCAGTCGTTCCACGTCTTCCGCCGTGCCCGCCGGATAATGGGTGACGACATTGATGAGCGGATAGTCGAGGTTGGGGAATAAGTCCACCGGTAATCCGCGCAGGCCGGTGATGCCACCAAGAGCGATGAGGAGGGTGCCGAGAAGCGTGGCGCGGGGATAGCGGAGCAGGCGTTCGAACACGGGGTTCAGTCCACGAAGCGGACCAGATCCCTGAGGTCCCGATAGAGCCATTCATAAGCGCCCTGCACCAGCACCTCCTGGCCGGCCTTCAGGCCCGAGAGCACGGGAACCTTGCCGTTCTCGGCCGGGCCGGCGGTTACTGCCACCGGCGTGATCTTCCCCCCTCGGGGAACCAGGCACCAGGAACGGTTGTCGCGTGAGACCACGGCCGCTTCGGGCACCCATAATACCCGCCGTGGCGCACCGTAATGACGTATCTGAACCCACTGACCATCGCGCAGCCGTTGCCCATGATTCTCTGCGCGGTATCGGAGGATACGCAGGCCGGTCACCGGGTCGATGCCGGGGGCCCCGGGGAGGCGCTCGAGACGTATCTTTTCTCCGTTCAGCACTACAACGGTGTCGCCCTCCTTCCATCGCGCCAGGTCGGCGTCGGATACCCCTGTCGAGACCTACACCCGAGTCAGGTCCTCCACCTCGATCAGGGGGGTGCCGGGTTCTACCCAGGCGCCGGCCGCCGGTGGCCGATCGAGCACCACTCCGGCGAAGGGTGCCCGCAGCACACCCAGTTTTTTCGCCAGGCGCGGCACATCTTTTTCCGTCTTCAACCTTTCGTTCATCTCTTTTCGAAGTGGCGGCCGCCCGAGTTCCGAGAGGTCCGCATAGAGCCGGTCCCACGCGTCGCTCTGGGCGGCCTCCGCCGAGGCAGCGTCCCTGAGGGCGGTCAACAGATCGTGTCGGGGCACCATTTTCCCCTTGTCGGAATGGCGCAGGGTGTCGGCCCAGCGTGTCGCTAACTGAGACTTGTGGCGGGCGTAGAGATAGCCTGTCAGGTCCTGAACGATACGCGGTGCCTGGAAGTGCAACAGTGGATCGCCCTTTTTTACGGTCTGGCCGGGTGTGATCCTCCGTGCGGTGACGCGGAGCGGAAATGAGAGCCTCAGGTGGCTGTCCGCCCAGGCCGCGACGTGGCCGAAGGCTTCGCTTTGCGGCCGCCATTCTCCGGCGGCGGGACGCTGGGTAGGCATTGGTGCGCCAAGGGCAGGAGACAAAAGGCCGAACATCAGGCCACAGAAGAGGGAAAGCAGATGAAAAGGCATCACGGATACATCCAGGATGGTGGATCGAACACGGCTCAGGATAGCGTTGTTCGAACCTCCTGATCCTTACCGTTTGGTATTGTTGCCGGGTTAATAATAACAAAGGGACGAATGCTGCAGGCGGAGCCTGTGCCGCGATATGATGCACATCATGCATCTACGACTTCTCCTTATCGAAGACGACCAGGAGGCAGCGGCTGCGTTGTTGGAGGGGCTTGTTGCCCATGGCCATCAGGTGGACCATGCGGTGGACGGTGAGTCCGGCCTCGATATGGCCGGCGGCGGGCGTTGCGATGCCTTGATCGTGGACCGTATGTTGCCAGGGCTGGACGGGCTTGTACTCATACGCAGGTTGCGGGAGCGGGGGAACAACGCCCCCGTGCTGGTGTTGAGCGCACTGGGCGAGGTGGACGACCGGGTCGATGGGTTTCATGCCGGCGGCGACGATTACCTGGTCAAGCCCTATGCCCTGGTCGAGCTGCGCGCGCGTCTGGAGGCGTTGGTGCGGCGACGGGGTCCGTCCGCTCTGTCGCCCGATCGATTGCGTCTGGCCGATCTGGAGCTGGATCTCGTGAGCCACAGGGTGACGCGCGCGGGCCGTCCCATTCGCCTGCAACCGAGGGAGCTTCGTTTACTGGAATATCTCATGCGGCATGCCGGCCGGACGGTGACACGCCGGATGCTGCTGGAACAGGTTTGGGGGCTCTATTTCGACCCCCAGACCAATGTCGTGGAGACCCAGATCAGCCGCCTGCGCAGCAAGATCGACAGAGGTTATGAAACGTCCTTGTTGCATACCGTGCGGGGGGCAGGTTACAGGCTTGATGAAAATCCATGAACGCTTGCGCACCACGGCCATGCGCCTGGCGATGCGTTATGCCGTGTTTTACGGGCTGCTGCTTGCATTGGGTCTCGGTGCACTCTATTGGGCGACCAGCCGCTATGTCGACGCCCAGGTGGCCGCGGGGCTCAAGCGGGAGATCCAGAAGCTGCGGGAGATCGACCGCAAAGAGGGGCGCGCCGCGTTGGTTGCCCTGATCACCGCGGAAAGCCGTTTCCACGGGGAAAACCGCCGCTATCATCTGCTGGTGCAACCCCAGGCACCACAGGGGGTGGGCAACCTCAAGGGCTGGCCGCCGGGACTCGAAACCGATGGCAAGGTTCACAATGTCTGGATCGAGGATACCCTGATCACGGGCCATGTCGCCGACGGGGACGGCTTCTGGCCGATGGTCGCCGTTTCGCTGGCGCGGGGTGGCCGGTTGCTGGTGGCTCAGGCGGTGCGCCAGGCGGAAGACCTGCAGGAGTTCACTCTCTCCACCATGGGCATTATTCTCGCGGTCTCCATCGGGCTTGCCCTGGGGATGGGCTGGCGTCTCGGCGGGACACTGTTGAAACGGGTGGAGATGCTCAACGTCACCGCCCGGGCCGTGGCCGGCGGTGATTTGACCCGGCGGGCGCCACTCGGCGGACGCAATGACGAATTCGATATGCTCGTGGCCCATGTCAATGACATGCTGGATCGTATCGAGGCACTGATCTCGGGCGTGCGGGCGGTGAGCGATAATGTCGCGCACGATCTCCGCCGACCGCTTTCCCGGCTCCACAGCCGGCTGGAGGTGACGTTGCTCTCACAGCGCGAACCCCGCGAGTATGCCTCGGCACTGAAGGGGGCGCTGCGTGACAGCGAGGAGATCATGCACACGTTCGAGGCCCTGCTGGAGATCGCCCATGCGGAGGCAGGGAGTTTTCGTTGCGAGTGGGGGAGAGTGGATCTTGGCCTGTCACTGTCCGATCTGGTCGAACTCTACCGCGACCAGGCTCAGGCAATGGGGCGGCCTTTCCATGCCCATGTCGGCGAAGGCCTGTGGATTCGGGGCAACCGACATCTGCTTGTGCAGGCCGTGGCAAACCTGCTGGACAACGCCCTCAACTACGCTGTTGGCGCTGTTGAAATCCGCCTGTCGGTCACCGCCGAAGGGACGGGGATCCTGATCGCCGTCATCGATCGGGGACCGGGCATTCCGTTGGATCAGCGGGAGCGGGTGTTTGAGCGTTTTGTCCGCCTTGATCCGGCGCGAAGCTCGGCGGGCAACGGACTTGGTCTGGCCATGGTGCGGGCGGTGGTGCGGTTGCATCGCGGCCATATCCGTTTGGGCGATGCCGACCCGGGCCTGCGCGTGGAGATCGAATTGCCCCGCGCGCCACGGGAGGAGTGATATGTCGTTCCGGGTTCTCCTCCCGCGCACGGTTCTCATCCTGGGTACTGTCTCCTTCCTCAACGATACCGCCAGCGAGATGATCACCCCGCTGCTGCCCCTGTTTCTTACCGCCACTCTGGGTGCCGGTCCGGCGGTGGTGGGGTTGGTGGAGGGAGTGGCCGAGGCTACGGCGAGTCTACTCAAACTGGTGTCGGGGCGTCTGGCGGATCGGGGCTGGAACCACAAGCGCCTGGTGATCGGCGGCTACGGCAGTTCGAATCTGGCGCGGCCGCTGATCGGTCTTGCGTTGAGCTGGGGTTGGGTGTTGCTGCTGCGCTTTCTGGACCGGGTAGGGAAGGGGGTGCGCACCTCGCCCAGGGACGCCCTCATCGCGGTCAGTGCGGACGATGACCGGCGTGGGCTGGCCTTCGGTTTCCATCGTGCGTTGGACAATGCCGGGGCCATGCTTGGTCCCTTGCTGGCCTTCGTCCTGTTGAGCATGGGGTTGCCGATGGGCCATGTGTTTCTCTGGTCGGTGATTCCAGGGGTTCTGGGGGTGGCGTTGCTGATCTTCGGTCTCGATGACACGCCGTCGAAGGCGCCCGCCTCGCCACCGCCTCCGCTCACCTGGAAAGGACTCGATGGCAGGATTCGGGGCCTGATACTTGCCTCCGGGTTAATTGCGCTGGCCAGTGCGCCGGAGGCGTTTCTGGTGCTCTGGGCCAGCGATCGCGGGTTGACGCTTGCCTGGGTACCCCTTGTCTGGGCCGCGGCGAGCGGCGTGAAGGCCATCATCGCCGCGCCTGCCGGGGCGTTGTCGGATCGCTATGGCCGATCCCGGATTTTGATTGGCGGCTGGGGGTTGAGGATTCTGGTGCTGATCCTGCTCGCACTCGCCAGCGGAGGGCAGGGAGAAACGGTCACCTGGACTCTGTTTCTCGCCTACGCCGCCGCCCTGGCCGCCACCGAGGGCGCAGAGCGGGCGCTGATCGGCGATTTCGCCCATACCCGCGAGCGCGCCACCGCCTTCGGCCTCTACCACATGGTGGTGGGTCTTGCCGCCCTGCCGGGTGCTTTGCTCTTTGGTGGCATGTGGCAACTGTGGGGCGCAAGACGCGCATTTTTGCTCGCTGCCGTCATCTCTGTGACATCGGTGGTCGTGCTGTACCACTACGTCCGTGTCTTGAGGTCCGCGTAAATAACCCCATTATCTGCCAGACCCGATATACTTCAAGTGGGCAACGGCAACGAACCGGGAACGGCATCATGAACAAGAACAATTTTTCTCTGGGCGGTAGCGACGACAACAGGCCCAAGATAGAAATCAACAAAAGCACCAAACCGAGATTCTGGCAGAGCCCGAATTTCACCTTGATTATGTACCTGCTGTTCATCTTCTTTTCCTTCCAGCTTTGGCAGGGGTATCAGGAGACGAAGCGGGAGGAGATCCCCTACAGTCAGTTCCTGCAGTATGTGAAGGAGAGGAAGGTGGCCGAGGCGGTGGTGACGGACAAGCTGATCACCGGCACCCTGACGGTCAAAGACGAACGGACCAAGCAGCCCAAGCGCTTTCTTACCGTTCCACTCTGGCACAGTGATATCGCGAAGACACTGGAGAA
The DNA here is from genome assembly GCA_026983675.1 of Sedimenticola sp. GTDB lineage: Bacteria > Pseudomonadota > Gammaproteobacteria > Chromatiales > Chromatiaceae > JALSTP01. Next base: position 10,679 of record JALSTP010000082.1, on the reverse strand, counting down.
GCAGGGCGTCAAATTCACCGTGCGTCAGAGCAGTAACTGGTTGAGTAACTTCCTGTTCAACTGGGTGCTTCCGTTCGGCCTGCTGTTTCTCCTTTGGGGTTGGATGGCGAAGAGTATGGGGGGCATGAGCAAGGGCTTTCTCAACATAGGCAACAAGGTGCATATCCACCCGGATTCCCTGCCCAAAGTGACGTTCGATGATGTGGCGGGGGCAGAAGAGGCCAAGCAGGAATTGAAGGAGACCATCGATTTTCTCAAGGATCCCGCACGTATCCAGCGCCTGGGCGGACGCATGCCCAAAGGTATCCTGCTGGTGGGACCGCCGGGTACCGGCAAGACATTGATGGCGCGCGCCGTGGCCGGTGAGGCGGGAGTGCCTTTTTTCAACATCAGTGGCTCGGAGTTCATCGAGATGTTCGTCGGTGTCGGCGCTGCCCGCGTGCGCGAGATGTTCGAACAGGCCCGTGAGAAGGCCCCGTGCATCATTTTCATCGATGAGCTGGACGCCATTGGCCGTGCGCGTGGCGCCGGTCCGGTTATGGGAGGGCACGATGAGCGGGAGCAGACGCTCAATCAGCTGCTCACCGAGATGGATGGCTTCGATCCTTCCACCGGCGTGGTGGTGATGGCGGCCACCAACCGGCCGGAGATTCTCGACAAGGCATTGATGCGGGCCGGCCGTTTCGACCGCCAGATCGTGGTGGACAAACCGGATCTGGAGGCGCGTGAGCAGATTCTCAGGTTGCACGCGCGTAAACTCAAACTGGCCGATGACGTGGATCTGAAGGTCGTCGCCCAGAGGACGCCCGGTTTCGTTGGTGCGGATCTGGAGAATATCTGCAACGAGGCGGCGATCGGCGCTGTCAGGGAGAACCATGACAGCGTTACCATGAAAGACTTCGAAGCGGCCATCGATCGGGTGATCGCCGGGCCCGAGAAAAAACACCGCGCCATCAATCCAGAGGAAAAGCACAGGGTGGCCTATCATGAATCAGGTCATACGCTGGTGGCGGAAACAGTGCCTACCGGCGAGCCGGTGCACAAGGTTTCCATCATCCCCCGCGGTGTGGCGGCCCTGGGTTACACCCTTCAGTTGCCGGTAACCGAGAAATTCCTTTCCACGGAGCAGGAACTCAAGGACCAGATCGCCATTCTGTTGGGGGGACGGGTATCGGAAGAGATCGTATTGGGAGATATTTCCAGTGGCGCATCCAACGATCTTGAGCGCGCTTCGGAGATTGCCCGGGCGATGGTGACCCAAATGGGGATGAGCAAAAAACTCGGACCGCTCACCTGGGGCAAGCGGAGGCAGCTCCAATACCTCGGTGTCCAGGAAGAGGAGGAGCGTAATTACAGCGATGAGACGGCCCGGCTGATTGATGAGGAAGTGAGGGCGCTGGTGGAGGAGGGACAGCAGCGCGCCCGTGAGATCCTGACCTCGAAACGCGCGCTTCTGGACCGTCTCGCGGCCTTGCTGGAAGAGAAGGAGGTGATCAGCGGGGAAGAGGTCAAGCAGGTCATCGGCAGCACGGAGCCGGTGACTGAAGTGGAGAAGTCTTATTAACCCGGCAACACTATATATCGCATTCAGGGCTTCAGGCAGGCACCGGACCTGCGTTACAGCGCGCTAGGAGTCTGTCGGGTTTAGGTGATCGTCGCGAGCATGGTGGGAAAGCGAGGCCAGTTTTTCTCGATTTTGAGGCGCATAGTGGGACTACGCAACGAAAAATCGAGGAAAAATGGACCGCTTTCCCACCAGCGCAGTAGATTAATCCTAAATCCGACAGACTCCTAGACAGGATGTCCAAGTGTCGCGAGTGCATGGATGTACTGGAGCGACCTTGGCAAGGGAATGACCCTTGCCTGCGCACTGCGCCTTGTTCCAGCGCCTGCCTGAAGCCCTGAATGCGATATATATTGTTGCCGGGGTAATAAACCGGTCTGTCAGGCTGATCGGTCTTTGACCCGGCACGCGGGCGTGTGATCTGGACTCGATATACATCGTTGCCACGGTTCTGCCTGAATCCCAGGCAACGGGAGGAACAACACGATGCAGGCGGCCTCGATGCAATGAGCAAGACGGCAATGACGGCCCAATCAGACGACGAACGCCTGACTCTCAAGGAAGTCATTGCCATGGGAGTGGGCGGCATGGTGGGGGGCGGTATCTTCTCGGTGCTGGGCCTGGCCATCGCTCAGGCGGGGCACGCCGCGCCCGTCGCTTTCGCCTTGGGCGGGGTCATCGCGATGTTGACGGGGCTCGCCTATGCCCGACTCGGATTGCGTTTCCAGTCCGACGGCGGCAGCTTCACCTATCTGGAGCGGGCGTTCCTCAATCAGAATGTGGCGGGGATTGGAGGATGGCTGCTGCTGGTGGGGTACGTCGGCACCATGGCGCTGTATGCCTACACCTTCGGTGTCTACGGCACAGCTATGCTGGGGGGCAACGAAAACACACGCGTCCCCATGCACCATCTGTTGGAATCGCTGGTATTGCTGGCCTTTCTTGGAGTCAATCTGTATGGAGTGAAGGCCAGCGGCACCAGCGAATTGTTGATCGTGACCATCAAGGTACTGATTCTGGGTCTGTTCGCCATCATCGGCCTGTTCTATGTCAAGGCGGACCATCTGCTGCCGGTTTTCAATCACGGCTACCTCGGCGTGTTGATGGGTGCTGCCCTGATCTTCGTTGCCTATGAGGGATTCGAGCTGATCCCCAATGCGGTGAACGAGATGGTGGCGCCAGAGCGCAATCTGAAGCGGGGCATCGTTGGGTCCATTGCCATTACCATCGCGATCTATGTATTGGTATCCCTCGTCGCGGTGGGCAATCTGCTGCCAGTGGAGATCAAGAGGTATGGCGAATACGCCCTTGCGCAGGCTGCCCGCCCCTTTCTTGGTCAGGCGGGGTTTCTGCTCATCGGTATAGCCGCCCTCTTCTCCACCGCCTCTGCCATCAATGCCACCTTGTTCGGCACCGCGCGTCTGGGTATGGTGATGGCCACCGAGGATGCCTTGCCCGCGGCTTTCGGTTTCCGCCGCAAACAGAACAATATCCCGTGGGTCAGTTTGATCGTCATCACCGCCTGCACACTTGCCTTCACCAACTTGGCCGATCTGACCATCATCTCCGCGTTTGCCAGCTCCACTTTCCTGTTGATTTTTGCAGCCATCAATCTTTCGGCCTGGCGTCTGCGTAGAGAGATCGGCGGGGGCAGGGGTGGAGCGTTGGTGGGATTGTTGCTCTCCTTCGCCTCGTGGCTGACGCTGATGGCGTATCTGTGGCGGTCGTCACGGGAGAGTTTCTACTGGATTCTGTGGATCTATGTCGCCGTGGTTCTGGCGGAACTTCTGTTCAGCCAGCGCCGGCTCGTCTTTCGTCCCAAGTGAGCGGGCTCGAAGCGATGAGACTCTTCGAGCGTTACCATCGACTGCGGATACTGCGTAACTATCCGATTCCGGATAGGGACTGGCATCAGGTGGCAGGGAGGCTGCCCTTGCTGGCGGGTTTGGCTCCGTTCGAGAGGGCGCGGTTGCGGGAGCTGGCAACCCTTTTCCTGCACGAGAAGGTGTTCACCGGCGTGCAAGGCATGGAGGTCACCCCGGAGATGCGGATCACGGTTGCCGCCCAGGCCTGCCTGGAGATCCTCGAACTGGGTATAGACGCCTTCGCGGGCTGGACCGAGATTGTGGTCTACCCGGGGGCCTTCACGGTCAAGCGCGAACAGATGGACGAATCGGGCGTGGTCTCCTTGGATGAAAACATCCTCAGTGGCGAGTCGTGGATGCAAGGTCCCGTGATCTTTTCCTGGCCGGATGTGGCGCATGACAGTTTCAAGCGGCATCCCGGCAGAAATGTGGTGATCCACGAGTTTGCTCACAAGCTCGATATGCTCAATGGCCGCGCCAACGGCATGCCGCCACTGCATCCGGAGATGCCCATTGAGGCGTGGACCGAGGCACTCAGCCGGGCCTACGGCAGCCTGGTCAGGATGCTCGAACACCACCGGCATCCCTCCATAAACCCCTATGCCGCCACCAATCCGGCGGAATTCTTTGCCGTGGTGTGCGAATACTTCTTCACCGCGCCTCATATCCTCCAGCGGCATTGCCCCGCCGTCCATGAACAGCTCAAGGCCTATTTTCGGCAGGATCCCATGGAGCGTCTATCCGATGCCTGACGCCTCTTTGACCTCAGAACTGCTTTCGCAGATCTGGTTTCGGTTTGTGCTGGCGGCGTTGTTCGGCTTTCTGACCGGTCTCGAATTCCGTGAATACATCCTTCAACGCAGCAAGGAGAGTCCGGACATCCCCGCGATCAGTCTTGGCAGTACCCGCACCTTCACCTTTGTCGCCATCCTGGGATATGTGCTCTTTATCCTGGACCCTGCCTTCCGGCTCTACATCGGGGGCATGGTCAGTCTTTTACTGTTCTTCGCCTTGTTCTACTGGCACAAACTGAAAGGTGGGCAGGCCGGGGTGCTGCAACCGGTGGTTGCGCTCATCGTCTATACCTACGGCCCTCTTGTATCGCTGCAACCGCCCTGGTTCCTCGTGCTGGTGTTCGTGGCGGTCGTCTTTACCCTCAGCGCCCGGAAAACGGCGCACCGTTTTGCGGAAAAGCTGGAACCCCAGGAGATCCTCACACTGGCGAAATTCCTGTTACTGTCGGGCGTGATTCTACCCTTGCTTCCGGACCGGCCGATTTCACCGCTGATCCCGGCGACACCATTCAAGATCTGGATGGCGGTGGTCGTGATCTCGGCAATCTCCTATGCCGGCTATATCCTGAAGAAATACCTGTTGCAGCAGCAGGGGTATCTGGTCATCGGCCTGCTGGGGGGACTCTATTCCAGCACGGCGTCCACTGTCGTGCTGGCGCGTAAGAGCCGTGACATTACAGTGGCCGATGCTTCCCTCAATGCAGGTATCATTGCCGCATCGGGCATGATGTACCTGCGCTTGTTGGCGCTAGTCGCCATTATGAATCCCGGTCTGCTTCGCCACACCGCACTCCCGATGATGCTGTTGGGTCTGGCCGCCATCGGCTATGCCTATTTTCTCGATAGAAAGGGGAAGGAGACCACTGAGGCACTGCCCGACCTGGGCCGGGCGAACCCGTTGGAACTCGGCATTGCGCTGCTCTTTGCCCTCTTGTTCGTGGTGATGATGGTGATCACCCAGCAGGTGATCAACCATTTCGGCCAGAATGGGTTGGATGTGCTGTCTCTCGTGGTGGGCTTCACCGACATCGATCCTTTCGTCCTCTCCATTCTCAGTGGTGAGTACACGATCATGGATCCTCATCAGCTCGCTGCCGCCATCGTCGTGGCCGCAGGCAGCAATAATCTGCTCAAGGCCGCTTATGCCTTCGCGTTGGGAGACAGAAAGACTATCCTTCATGTGCCCTCGTTTCTTCTGTTACTGGGTCTGGCCACCATTGGCTGGGGCCTTGTGCTATCGCGGTTGGTCCATTGAAATACCCACGCGCCATCGCCATATGAGGCGCATCGACGGTCCGACAACCGACACCTGTGCGGCCCTCCGTTTGATAAAGGCGGACAGGGCCGGATGCGGATCATCAGAATGTTCTTTCGTGTGCGGATTTGAATGACGGTTTTACAGAGAAACGCGACATCATCGGGCCTTCCGCCTGTGGTCAGGTATCTGCTGATCGCAAATATCGGTCTGTTCCTCCTCGAACAAGTGAAGATGGAGGCCCTGCTCGAATATTTTGCACTCTGGCCGACGGTTCATTCGATAGCTTATGGCAGGGGACCGAATCTCCCGGGATTCGAGCCCTGGCAGCTTATCAGCTACGCCTTTCTCCACGGAAGCTGGACGCACCTTCTGTTCAATATGTATGCGCTCTGGTTCTTTGGCGCTCCGATGGAAAATGCCTGGGGTTCACGCCGCTTTCTTCTGTACTATCTGGTTTGCGTGATCGGGGCGGGGATAACCCAACTCATGGTCGCCGGTTCCACGGGTGAGATCTATCCCACCATTGGCGCGTCGGGCGGTGTCTTCGGCCTCCTGCTTGCCTTTGGCGTAATCTATCCGGATGAACGTCTTATGCTGCTGTTCCCACCCGTGGTCATGAAAGCCAAGTGGTTCGTGATCGTCTTTGGCGCGTTGGAATTGCTGTTTGGCGTGACGGGTGCGGAGCAGGGCGTGGCCCATTTCGCGCATCTTGGGGGCATGTTGTTCGGTTATCTGTTGCTTGTGTACTGGAGGTCGGCCTCGCCCCCTCTTCGTTGAAACCGACCCCCGGGCTGACAATGCGAAAGGTAAGGGCCGGAATATTGACCCGGCAATGATATATATCGCATTCAGGGCTTCAGGCAGGCGCCGGCCGCAGATGTGTCGTCGGGGGCCGAAATCGGCAAGACCGACCGTGCCGCCAAGTGGAGGCCATAAAACGTTTGGAGGGTGGTACGCTGCGCGTGAGTAGCGAGCTCTTCGTCGTGGTGGATGCGGTCATCTATATCATCACATTGGCTTTGCGTTTGCGGTAGTAGCGCAGCACGGCCATCTTCACCACATCGTTAAACACGAACCAGGACAGTGCATAAGCCCACATCCCCAGTGCCCATTCCCAGCCAATGGGCGTCATGAGACCAAAGCCATAAACGGCGATAATCGTGCCCAGCACCCCGCTTGAAAAGGTGGAGGTGAACAGGATCCAGGAGGGGTAAGGCCGTTTGAAGAACCAGTCGTCGATGCGGGTGTTGTAGATGGTTCCATGACCGGCGACAACCAGCTTGGCGAAGAATGCCGACTGTACGAAATCGATGGGCAGTTTCATGTATTCCATGACGATCCAGAACAGGGCGAAAGAGGAAATGACCCCAGCGGCGCCAAGCCATCCTGCCATCACCAGCACTTCGCGCATGTCCCATCGGATGGGCTTGTCGCGAATCTTGGTATTGTCATATGCAATGGCAAGGATGGGGATGTCATTAAGCAGCGCCAAAACGATGATCATCAAGGCAGTGACCGGATAAAATTGGAAGACACCGATGGAAAGACCCATGAAAAAGATGATACGGATTGTCTCGGCGATGCGGAAAATGGTGTAACTTTGCATGCGCTCGAAGACGATGCGGGCCTGTTTAATCGCCTCGAGGATAACGCCGAGTCCCGGCGCCATCAAAATGATATCGGCAGCGGCTCGGGCCGCATCGGTGGCGCCGCTGACGGCAATACCGGCATCTGCTTTCTTCAGGGCAGGCGCATCATTTACCCCGTCACCCGTCATGCCCACGATATGATTCGCCTTCTGCAGTTCGTCGACGATGAAGTACTTGTCCTCTGGGTAGACTTGTGCAAAGCCATTGGCTTTCTCGATCTGGGCGATGATGTCCGATTCATGGCGTTTTACGGTCCCAGCGGGCAGTGGGGTGTTGTCCAATTCCCGGCGTACTTGTTTCACTACCGTATCGGCCATCCTCTCGGCCGCCTCGTCCGCGATATCACCCTTCAGTGCTTTGACCAATGCTTTCGAGATGAGCCGGGTGAGCAGAAGATATTCCGCTGTGCTCTGGCCCCTGAGTTCGCGAACGTCCTCGATACTGCTGCCGATATCAAGCAATTCGGCGATATACTTGGCAACGGCGATGTTGTCGCCAGTGACCATCTTGACCTCTATTCCCTGCTTTTTCGCAGCGGCGACCACGTGTTTCGAGTCATCACGGGGCGGATCGAAAAGAGGGAGGAGGCCGACGAAGTCAAATGATTTATCGTCCCCACGTCTTATCGCGACGCCGAGGGTGCGAAAGCCTTTTTCCGCGAATGCCTGTACATTCTGATACGCCTGTTTCTTGTCCACATCCGGCGCGCTGCACATCTCGATAATGACTTGGGGTGCGCCTTTCACCACGGTCAGACTGGGACCGTCATCGGTTTTGAGAAGGGCTTGGGAGGATTTGCTTACCGGATTGAACGGGATGAATTTCTGAATCTGAAATCGGGCGAGTTTGTTACGCAGACTGCGCTTGGTCAGTTCAGCGAAAATGGGCGCTTCGATGGGGTCATGATTCTCCTCACGACTGGCGAGCGCGGCATATAATAACAAATCCTCATCTTTGAACCGGGGGTCGACATACGGGTCTGCCAGACTCATACGGTTCTGCGTCAGCGTACCGGTTTTGTCGGAGCAGAGTACATCGACGCCCGCCAATTCCTCGATCGCATCGAGCCGGCTGACGATTGCCTGCCGCTTGGCCAATACAGTTGCGCCAATGGCCATGGTGACGGTGAGGACCGCTGGCATGGCAACGGGAATGGCCGAGATCGTCAGTACGAGTGCAAATATAAGAACATCTACCGCCGCTTCGTGCCGTGAGATGCCCAACAGCACGATGACGATGATGACCACCAGCGTCAAGAGAATGAGAAAATCCCCCACCTTGATAACCATCTGCTTGAAGTGGCTGCGTTCGGCCATCTCGGCCTTGGCGACAAGTCCTACGGTTTTCCCGAATTTGGTGTTGACGCCGGTTGCCTTGACGCGCGCGATCATCTCGCCCTGTTTGATTATCGTGTTGGCGTATGCGTCTTCGCCCGGTCGTTTGTCGACCGGCAGGGATTCGCCGGTGAGGGCCGACTGGTCGATCTGCAGGAAATCATCTCCGCTCACAAGGGTGACATCGGCAGGGACGATGTTGCCGATAGTGAGTTTAATGATGTCTCCCGGCACCAGTTCGGCGGCATCCAGTACCTGCCACTGGCCATCACGCAGAACCAGGGTCTTCAGCGCCAGCTTGTTTTTCAACACATCGATGGCGTTCAACGCCTTGGATTCCTGGTAAAAGTCCACGAAGGCGTTCACCAGAAGCATAACCATGATGATGACGAAATCCTCCCACCGGTGTGCGATTGCGGAAAGGACGGCGGCGATCTCGATCATCCACGGGATCGGTCCCCAGAAACGGGCCAGCAGACGTTGCCACCAGGTCTTTTCCTTGGCCTCGATCTTGTTGGGACCGTATTGCTCACGAAGTTTTTGTGCCTCGGCGGTGGTGAGGCCCTGGATCTTGCCGGCGTTCACGTTTTCGGCGGTATTCATCGGTGGCTCCAAGAGGGAATTGTTCAGTGTATATCGTATTCAGCCGCGGTGTGTCTGCTCCGTCGTCTCGGTCAGCGTTCCCACAGGATGTGCCATTCTTCGAGGGGGACGTTGGCGTCCGGATGGAAGGGCCGGATGCGCACAGTGTAGTGATCGAGGGGGCGTTGTGCGGCGACGACGCCCTGGTAGAGATAACCGTTGACGGCGCCCGCCAGTGTCTCCACCGGTTCCATGGGGTGAATTTCCTGGGGATGGCCGTCTGTTGCGTCTGCATACATCTCCACCGCCACCGCCTCGGGGGGCGCGTCGTCCAGATAGACTTGGGCCTCGAAGAGATGGCGGTTCTCCATGGTGCGTCGCGCCACCGCGCCGAAGTGGATGCCGCTCCAATGGTGTCGGCAGGTGCGCCGCCATTGAACGATCTCCCGGGCCAGCCCAGCGCCGTTTTTTGCCCGCCGGCGCCAGGATGTGGCGAGGGGCAGGTAGTGATCTTCGACGTATTGCCGCACCATGCGGTTGGTGGAGAAATGGGGCGTCAGGGTCGCCATGCTCTGGCGCATGCGTGCCACCCATGCCTCGGGGACGCCATGGGGATTGCGCTGGTAGAAGAGTGGAATGATCTCCTTTTCCAGAAGGTCGTAGAGGACTCCCGCCTCGTAGGCGTCCCATGAAGGGTCTGCGTCGTGCTCCTTCCTGTCGCCGAGCGCCCAGCCCACCGCCGGTGTCCAGGCCTCGGCCCACCAGCCATCCAGCTCCGACAGGTTGAGGCCGCCGTTCACCAGTACCTTCATGCCGCTGGTGCCGCACGCCTCCCATGGGCGGCGAGGGGTGTTGATCCATAGATCCACCCCCTGTACCAGTTGTTCCGCCGACAGCAGGTCGTAGTCGACGATGAAGACGACTTTCCGTTGCAGCCCGTAGTCGCGAATGAAGTGGATCCATGCCTCGATCATTCTCTGGCCGTCGTGGTCCTCAGGGTGCGCCTTCCCGGCGATCACCAACTGGACTGGCAGATGCGCATTGCTCAGGATCCGTGCCAGCCGTCCGGGATCGTGCAGCAGCAGGTTGGGGCGCTTGTACGTGGCAAAACGCCGGGCGAAGCCCAGGGTGAGGGCATTAGGGTCGAGTTCGATCTGCTCCACGTTATCGCCCGCGGTGGCGAAATGGCGCTCCCGGAGCCAATCGATCAGTTGCCGACGGTTGCGGGCGCGCATCTCCCACAGCTCTGCCTCACCGATGCCGCGTATGGCTTCCTCCATGGCGCCCAACTCGCCGCGCCAGCGATCCTTGCCACAGATCCGGGTCCAGAGGCGGTCTGCCTCGTCCGAGTCCCAGTTTGGGGTGTGGACACCGTTGGTGACATGGCACACAGGCACTTCGGCGAGGGGCCAGCGGGGAAAGAGAGGGGAGAAGAGGCCGCGGGAGACCTCGCCGTGGAGACGGCTCACCGCGTTCACCCGTCCACTGCCGTGCAGGGCCAGCCAGGCCATCTGAAAAGGGCTTCGGGGAGAGGCGCCCGGTGCATGCCCCAAACGCAGGAATGTCTCGAAGGAGAGGCCCAGGTCTGTAGCGTAGGCACCCAGGTAGCGTTCCACCAACGGGATGTCGAAGC
>JALSTP010000081.1 GCA_026983675.1 Sedimenticola sp. | reverse complement strand
GTTGCGTAGGCCCACGATGCGCCTCAAAATCGAGAAAAATGGACCGCTTTCCCACCATGCTCGCGACGATCACCTAAACTCGACAGATTCGCCCGGATTATTCATGAAATTGCTCGCACCTTTGCTTGATCCTGGTCCACACAGGTAATGTTCCTTCTTCGGCAATACAGCCCGTATTCCACTCGGTCGGAAAATCCCCTGTGCGGACAATTCTCTGTGCAATCATCGCGGCGACTCATGAATAATCCGGGGGGCTAGCCACCATGTTCTGGAAGAACCGTCCGACCGCCTGCTCAAGGGATGGAGGGCGATCCTGTCTACGCAAGCTTTCCATCAACGGGGCGCGCATGCCGGGTAAGAAAAGAAGGTCGGCGAGGCACTGGTCGAAAAAAGGCTGTCCGGCCCTGTTTTCCGCGAGTCGTTCCAGAAAGCGTTCGCGTACCGTCGCATCCTTCAGGCGTTCCCAGGCGCGGGCGGAAAGGGCGGCGAGTACCTCCGGGTGCGTGGCGACCGGATCGTCGAGGATCCGCTGGACAAGACGTTGGCCGCTGGGGTGGTTGCTCAGGGCGGTGCCACGTATCGCCGCTGTCGTTTCTTCGATGTTTCCAAGGTTTCCGGCCAGCCGTTGGTCGATGGCCAGGGTGACAGACGCTGGTGGGTTGCTGTTTTCGAGACACTGGCAAAGGGCAACGAAGGGTTCATGGGGGAGTTTGGGGATTGCCATGGCCAAAGCGTCGGCGGTCTGTTTGTCGAGGCGTGCGGCAACGTCGGCGATCCCTTGCAGGCCGACGAATGGCCATTGGTCCCAGCCCAGTTTGCCGGAAAGGTATTGGCGCGCGTGATCGTAATAGCGGGAGGGCGGGTGGCCAAGATCCGTGGACGCGTGGGCGTGGAATACCGCCAGGCGGTCATCACGGGGGTGGAAGCTGTAGGGATTTCCACTGCCGGTCGGCCTGTCCGCCTTGTTGCCGTGTTCGAGGCCTTCTGCCAGCAGGATCTGCAGGAGTTCATCACGAGCGGCGGGGATCAGTTTCCCCTGTTCGTCGAGGGGAAGGCGCAGAAACCAGATCAGCGGCTCGTTTTCGCCGGCGGGCTGGAACAGGGTGGCGAACCACGCCTGTTGTTGCAATGGCTGCGGCCAGGGGTGTTGGCATGCCTCGAATGCATGGAAGCGTTCCAACGGGATCGGACCAATGCGCCGTCCCATGTCGTAGATGTGGATACCATCGCCGGTTGCCTGCATGAAGGCGGTGAGGGTGAGCGGTTGTTTCAAGAGGTGATCCAGTCGATCAGGTGGGCTTCGAGGTCATCATCGACCCGTTCGCTCACCACTCGTCCGGCCACACTGTTGCCCGAGAAGGTGACAGTGCGGGGATCGCCCGAAATCAGGGGATGCCATGCAGGCAGATTTTTCCCTTCGGCCAGAAGGCGATAAGCGCAGGTGGCGGGCAACCAGTACGGGTCGGTCAGCACTTCCGGGGTGAGGGTGACACAGTCGGGCATGCATTCCGCCCGATGGCGATAGTCGGTGCAGGTGGCTGAGTCGGTGTCGAGCAGGCGGCATGCCACGCGGGTGTAAAAGACCTCCCGGGTCTCCTCGTCCTCCAGTTTTCGCAGGCAGCATTTCCCGCAGCCGTCGCAGAGGGATTCCCATTGCGCGGGCGTCAATTCTTCAAGGGCTGTGTATTTCCAAAAGGCGGGATGCTCGGGCATGGCGGAATACGTGAAATCGGAGTCGCAATTGTCGCGTGAAAGGTGGGGGACTTCAACTGCTACGGGATGGCAATGGGTTAGTATTGAGAATTAAATTCATCTGTAGAAAATAATATTAACCAAATGAAAAATAAGTAAAAAAATCGATTTACTCAAAGTGAACTGTCATTATTGGTGAACGAAAAAAAACCTTGATTTTTTCTTCTACTTGAGATTTGTCTGGGGTATTGTGCAAAAAATGGTCGATCTGTAAAGAATGTATTTGTAATCGGTGTCTCGAACAGGTTTCATCAGCTTTTCCACATTGTTATCCACAGAGGATGTGGAAAAGAGGGCAGGGCTGAAAGGAGACGCCAGGTGATAATTTTTCATTTGCAGCGGTCTCTAATAGGGTGCGAGATGTTTCTGGGGGTGCCTGCGATGGTGTGGCGAAAACCGAGGGTGCTGCGAGGAGTGATGGGGGTTGCTCTGCTGCTTGTAACGGCCATTCTCGCCGCCTGCACGGTGCGATACCCGAGCGGGTCGGTGGTTGGGGATATTCCGGTGGGGGAGCCGCTGGTTCTGGTGTTGAAGCGGCCAGTCACGGTTCCGGTAGGGCATAGTCGGGTATTCATTCAGGGTGGACGCGTCGTATCCCGACGGCGGCTGGACCGCTACCGTCCCCACTGCAACCTGGAAATCGACGGGCTTGCGGGGGAAAACGAGGTCATCCCCGCAGGGCATTTCAGGGTGACCCGCTTGCAGACACTGCGCGAGGAGGTGGTGACGCGGGCGGCGGTGATTCTCTATGCCGCCCTCGATATTGCGGGAATGGATGATGATGCGGGGCAGAGCACCCTCATCCGCGGCATTCACTTTTGGCTCGAATCCACGAGCCGGTCCGATATCCGGCGGCTGACCTGCCATGGCGCCGAGGATGATCCGCAACGCGCGGAGTTGCCTACCCGGGCCGAGATCGCTCGGGCCTTGGGTGATGTGGCCGTGTTGGTGCGCCCGTGACGCGGTGGTCAATACCGTCTCCCCTCGGGAGGTTGACGCTGGAGGTCGGGAATGGTGCGATTCGGGCAGTGCGTTTTATGTCGGACAGGGCGGTGGCTGAGGGGGCAAGGAACGGGCTGTTCCAGCAGGCGAGTCTGGAGTTCATGCGTTACTTCGAGGATCCGACTTTTATGTTCTCCGTGCCCCTCGAACTGGGGGGCACGCTGTTTCAACGCAAGGTATGGGCGGCTCTGCGCAGGATTCCGCCGGGCACGACGTGCAGTTACGGTGAGATGGCCCGCCGGCTGGGATCGTCTCCACGAGCCGTGGGCAATGCCTGCCGGCGCAATCCCTGTCCTGTCATCGTACCCTGTCACCGGGTGGTGTCGGCCAATGGTCTGGGGGGGTATGCCGGTGCAACCGGCGGTCCCCTGTTGGCCAGAAAACGCTGGCTTCTGGCGCACGAGGGGGTGATCGTCGATGGGTGAAGAGGACGCCGGACTGATCGAGCGTTTTGCCGATGCGCTGTGGATGGAGCGCGGTCTCAGCGCCAATACCCTGCAGGCCTATCAGCGTGACCTTCGGGCATTGGCCGGGTGGTTGGATAAGACGCGCGGTGGGAGGCTGTTGGCGGCGCGATCGGCGGATCTTCATGATTATCTGGCGCATCTGCACCGTGAGGGGCGCAAGACGCGCACGGCAGCGCGGGTGGTCTCCTGCCTGCGGCAGTTCTACCGCCATGCACTGCGCGAGGGATGGATCGATGCGGACCCGATGGCCCACATCGAGGCCCCGAAGGTTCGTCGTCCGCTGCCCCATTCGCTCACCGAACAGGATGTGGTGGCCTTGCTCCATGCGCCAGATACCGAGACCCCCGAGGGATTTCGGGACCGTACCATGCTGGAGGTGCTCTACGCCACTGGTCTGCGGGTCTCCGAACTCATCGGGTTGAGGCCAGAGCAGGTGAGTCTCACGCAGGGGCTGGTGCGGGTGATGGGCAAGGGCGGCAAGGAGCGGTTGGTGCCGCTCGGCGACGAGGCGCAGGAGTGGCTGGCCGGATTCATGTTGTCACCGCGCAAGGCGTTGCTCAAAGGCCGCCTGTGCGAGGCGTTGTTCCCCACCCGGCGCAGTTGTCGCATGACGCGCCAGACCTTCTGGTATCTGATTCGGCGCCATGCCGTCGCCGCGGGCATCGACAAGCCGTTGTCGCCGCATACCGTCCGCCATGCCTTCGCCACCCATCTGCTCAATCATGGCGCCGATCTGCGTGTGGTGCAGATGTTACTCGGCCATGCCGATCTCTCCACCACCCAGATCTATACCCATGTGGCCCGAGAGCGCCTCAAGGAGCTTCACCAGCGCCACCATCCGCGGGGATGAAGGGATTTGTGTTAATCTGCGCCGCTGAAAAGCACGACATCCGAGGAGCTGTAAGCCATGCCTTCATTTGATATCGTTTCTGAAGTGGATCTGCAGGAGGTGCGCAATGCGGTGGACCAGGCGAACCGGGAGGTGGGCGCCCGGTTCGATTTCAAGGGCGTGAGTGCGAAGTTCGAATTGACCGATGCGGAGGTGTTGTTGACTGCGGAACAGGAATTTCAATTACAGCAGATGATGGATATTCTGCGCCAGAAGCTGGTCAAACGAAAGGTCGATATTGCCTGCTTGGAGATTGGGACGCCCGAGACCAGCCTCAATGCGGCGCGGCAGCGGGTGCTCATCCGGCAGGGAATCGATACCGATACGGCGAAGAAGATCGTCAAGGCGATCAAGGCCGCAAAGCTCAAGGTGCAGGCCCAGATACAGGGTGATAAAGTCCGCGTTACAGGAAAGAAACGGGACGATCTGCAAAAGGTGATTGCCATGCTCAGGGATTCGGACTACGGCTTGCCACTTCAATACATCAATTTTCGAGACTGAAATCATGCAACGACAGAAAACGACGAAGGGGCGCGGGAAGATTGCAGCCTCCGTGGCGGCGGCAGTGGCGCTCACGATGGCCATCACTGTGCAGGCCGGGGACGTGGAGAATATCCAGAAAGGGCTGGCGAAGCTGTTGCCGGGTTCTCCGCCGGACAGCATCGAGCCTACTCCCATTAAAGGGTTGTACCAAGTGATGGTGGGCCCCCAGGTGTTGTATATGAGTGGCGATGGCAAATACCTTCTGCAGGGCACGTTGGTGGACATCCCCGGCAAGAGGAATCTGACCGAACCGGCCGAGGAGAAGGCCAAGCTTGCCGCCATCAAGCGGGTCGGTGAGGACAAGATGATCAGTTTTGGCTCCAAGGATGCCAAACATACCATTACGGTTTTCACCGACATCGACTGTCCCTATTGCGCCAAACTGCACAAGGAGATGCCCAAGTACAACAAGGCGGGTATTCGTGTGCGATATATGTTTTTTCCCCGCGCTGGGGTGGGGAGTTCGTCCTATGAGAAGGCCATTGCGGTCTGGTGCGCGGCGGACCGAAAGAAGGCGTTGACCGACGCCAAGGCGGGAAAGCCGATCGAGATGAAGAAATGCGACAATCCGGTTCTCCAGCACATGAAACTGGGAGAGGCGATGGGCGTGCGGGGAACCCCTGCCATAGTGCTGGATGACGGCGAAATGCTGCCGGGCTATGTGCCAGCGAGCCGGTTGGCGGCCTATCTGGACAAAAAAGGCCAGAACACAAAAAGCACCGCCAACAGCATGAAGTGACCGGGAAAAGGTGTCGGAACCGGGGGGTTGAGGATGGCGGCGGAACTCTTCGAAATCGTGGATCGGACGGATACCGGACTGGTGCGGCAGGCAAACGAGGATGCCGTGGCCATTCACATTCCGCTGGGGTTGGTGCTGCTCGCGGATGGCATGGGCGGCGCGGCAGCGGGCGAGGTGGCCAGTCAATTGGCGGTGGAAGGTGCGTTTCATCACCTGGCCGCCAGGGCGGCGGATGCGGAACCGTCGGCGGAGAGCGATGAGGCCTTGCTCAGGGATGCCGTCCGGGCGGCCAACAGGTCGATCCGCAATGCAGCCCGCGAGGTGCGGGATTTCCGCGGCATGGGGACCACCATTGTCATCGGTTTGTTGCGGCCGCGCCATCTGAGTTTTGCCCATGTGGGGGATTCCCGTCTCTACCGTCTACGCCATGGACGCCTGGAGCGTTTAACGCGGGATCATTCGCTCATCCAGGAGGTGTTGGACGAGGGGGTTTTCGATACCCTCGAGGACGCGCGCCAGGCAGGGGTATCGGAAAATGTGCTGACGCGGGCGCTGGGGACCGATGCCCAGGTGGAAGTGGATGTCGCATCAACCCCGATATTACAGGGGGATGTCTATCTGTTCTGCAGTGACGGTTTGTATAATATGTTGGATGAGCGGCTGCTGCAGGTCGAAATGGAGAAGGGCCGGGATGACCTGGAGCGTCTCGCGGATCGGTTGTTGGAAATGGCGTGTTACCGGGGGGGCAACGACAATGTGACCCTGGTGCTGGCGCGTCGGCTACATTGGGACGGGACCAGACATTGAGTGACATAACCGGAGTGCGACTGAAGGTTGTCGCCGTGGGAGGCGCGGAAAAAGATCTGGTGGTGCGCAAGCCCGAATTTGTGGTGGGGCGCAGCCGGAAAGCGGACGTCCGCCTGTTCGACTCCGCGGTCAGCCGCCGGCACTTGCGCATCGCCGAGCGCGAAGGGGACTATGTGCTGGAGGACTTAGGCAGTAAGAACGGCACCTACCTCAACGGCCGCCGTATCCGTACGCGGCGTTTGCGCGATGGCGATGAATTCTACATTGGCCATACCTGCCTGCGTCTCTCTCTGTTACACGGGGACGAGGGCCGGGGAGAGGAAGCCCCCGGCGCCGAAGCGCTCGAGGGCCCGCTGGAGGCGGCGACAGCCGGCCCTGGTCCTGGCGCCGCTTTCATCCGCGTGTTGCGTGGTCCGGGGCGGGGCATGACCCGCCCGATCGACGAGAACTTCTATTCGATAAGCGATCCGGGCGGTGAGATGATGGTGATATCGCGCCGCGCCACCGGCTACTGGTTGCTGCGTCTGGGGGGCGCCACCGTGCCGGTTATCAATGATCGGTTGTTGGATGCCGGCGGCGCCCAACTGCACGACGGCGACATCGTCGAATTTGGTGGCTACAGGCTGAGAGTCCTCATTCCATCCGAACAGGCCGCCGAAAACGATCAGGCGGGTTGAGTTCTTCGCGAATCCTGTTCGCGCCTTCGTTCTGCAGAGACGGGGCCTTATTGACCCCCCATTCCGTCGGCTTCACTCTTCAAACGGTAGAGAAGATCCAGTGCCTGACGCGGCGTAAGGTTGTCGGGATCGATGCTGCGCAACTGTGCCAGTACGGGCTCCGGTTCCTGAGGGGGGAACAGCGGCAGTTGGTCGATCTGTTGCTGGCTGTGTTGTTGCGCGTGGTTCTCCAGTTCCCCCAGGCGCCGGCGCGCGCGGTCGATGACAACACCGGGGATTCCCGCCAGCGCTGCCACCTGGAGGCCGTAACTCTGGTTGGCCGGCCCTTCGCGCACGGCGTGCAGAAACACGATGCTGTCACCGTGCTCCACTGCGTCGAGGTGAATGTTGGCGATCCCCGGGTACTCGCCCGCCAGGGTGGTGAGTTCGAAGTAATGGGTGGCGAAGAGGGTGAAGGCGTGGATACGGGTCGCCAGTTCCACGGCGCAGGACCAGGCCAGCGACAGGCCATCGAAGGTGCTGGTGCCGCGGCCTATTTCGTCCATCAGCACCAGCGAATCGGAGGTGGCGTTGTGCAGGATATTGGCGGTCTCCTCCATCTCCACCATGAAGGTGGAGCGCCCCCCGGCAAGGTCGTCAGAGGCGCCAATGCGCGAAAAGATACGGTCCACCGGGCCGATGGTGGCGGAAGCGGCAGGCACGAAGCAGCCCGCGTAGGCCATGAGGACGATCAGGGCGCACTGGCGCATGAAGGTGGATTTTCCGCCCATGTTGGGGCCGGTGATGATCAGCGTGCGGCGGTCGTCGTCGAAGCGAACGCTGTTGGCCACAAAAGGGGTATCGCTGACCCGTTCCACCACGGGGTGGCGGCCGCTCTCGATATGGATCCCGGGACGCGTCTCCAGTGTCGGTGGCGTGAGGTCGAGGTGCTCGGCCCGTTCGGCAAGATTGGCGAGGACGTCCAGCGTGGCCAGGGCCGCAGCGCACGTCTGAAGTGCCGGAATATCCGGTGCAAGACGGTCGAACAGTCGGTCATAGAGCATTTTTTCGCGCGCCAGGGAACGCTCCCGCGCACTTAATACCTGGTCCTCGAATTTTTTCAGTTCCGGCGTAATGAAGCGTTCGGCGGCCTTCAGTGTCTGGCGACGCACATAGTCGTCGGGCACGGCGTCGGAATGGCTGCGTCCGATCTCGATATAGTAACCATGCACCCGGTTGTAACCCACCTTCAGACCGGCGATGCCGGTGCGTTCGCGTTCCCGCTGTTCGAGATCGAGCAGGAAGCGGTCGGCGTTCTTCGACAGATTGCGCAGTTGGTCCAGTTCCTCGTCGTAACCTTCAGCCAGCACGCCACCGTCGCGGATCAGCACCGGCGGGTTGTCGACGATGGCCGACTCCAGAAGATCGAAGACCGCGGGATGTGTTCCGATCTCATTGGCGGTGCGGCGGAGCAGAGGGTCTGCCAACGGCGCGAGTATCTCTTGCAATGGGGGCAACTGCCGGAGGGTGTCGCGCAGTACCGCCAGATCGCGGGGGCGGGCGCTGCGCAAGGCGACGCGGGCGAGGATGCGTTCGATGTCGCCAACCCCGCGCAAGGTATCCAGTATCTCGGACCAGGCGTGGCGTTCGAGCAACTCGCCTATGGCGGCATGGCGCTCCCGTACCCGTTCTATGTCCCGCAGGGGGCGGTTGAGCCAGCGGCGCAGCAGCCTGCCGCCCATGGCGGTCGCGGTACGGTCGAGCACGCCGCAAAGGGTGTGTTCGGTCTGGCCGCTCTGGCTCTGGTCGATCTCCAGGTTGCGGCGGGTGGCGGCGTCGATGATCACTGCCTCTTCACGGCGCTCCAGGGTCAGGCCACGGATATGGGGCAGGGCATTGCGCTGGGTCTCCTGCACATACTGCAACAGGCAGCCAGCGGCGGCCACGGGCAGGGGCTCTTCGGCACAGCCGAAGCCCGCCAGATCCCGGGTACCGAACTGGGCGGTGAGGAGTTGTTCCGCCGTGTCGGGATCGAAGTGCCAGGCCGGGCGGCGGGTAAGCCCGGGCCGTCCCTTCAACGGTGCGGGCAGGGAAGCGTCTTCGGCCACAAGCAGTTCGGCGGGTCGCACGCGCTCGAGTTCACCGAGCAGGGCCTCGTCGCCCTCGAGACGGATGATGCTGAAGCGTCCACTGGTGAGGTCGAGGGCCGCCAGGCCGTACTGATTCCTTTCGCGGGACACTGCGGCAATCAGATTGTCACGGCGTTCGTCGAGCAAAGCCTCGTCGGTGACCGTCCCCGGCGTGACGATGCGCACCACCTTGCGTTCCACCGGCCCCTTGCTGGTGGCGGGATCGCCGATCTGCTCGCAGATTGCCACGGATTCGCCCAGGCGCACCAGCTTGGCCAGATAGCCCTCGGCTGCATGGTAGGGAACCCCCGCCATGGGTATCGGCTGGCCGGCGGATTGGCCCCGTTGCGTCAGCGTAATATCGAGCAACCGCGCGGCCTTCTCCGCATCGTCGTAGAAAAGCTCGTAGAAGTCCCCCATCCGGTAGAACACCAGCATGCCCGGATGTTCCGCCTTGATGCGCAGATACTGCTGCATCACGGGGGTGTGCTTGGGCGTGGCGCGGCTCATGGGCGATCAGCCGAAGGTGTAGTGCTTCTCCACGTCCTCAAGGATTTCCCAGGTGCAGGTGAGGCCGGCAGGGAAGGTGATCAGGTCGCCGCGCTTGAATTCCTGCGGCGCTCCCCCTTCCGGTGTGACGATGAAGCGGCCACGCAAGATGTAGCAGGTCTCGGGCGCATCATAGGTCCAAGGGAAACTGGAGACCTCTTTCTTCCAGATGGGCCAGTCGTAGACGCCCAGGACGTCGAGCTTGGCGGGGGAGGGTTTGTGTTCACAGAGAATGTCGTCGCTCATAGTGTTTGCACCGTGCAGGAATCCGGATCGCGGATTCTAACAGCCCTGAATGAAAAATGGCGATGTGTGGTTGCACCTTGCGCCCGGGTGGGGGAAACTTCGGCCTTCGATCGGGATCCAAAATACCATCATGGCGCGTTCCAAGAGCAGTCGGCGTTGGCTCGACAGACATTTCAATGACGACTACGTGAAACGTGCCCAAAAGGAAGGGTTCCGTTCAAGAGCGGCCTTCAAGCTACTGGAAATTCAAGAAAAAGACAAACTCATCAAGCCAGGCATGTGCGTCGTCGATCTGGGGGCGGCGCCGGGGGGGTGGTCACAGGTCGCGCGTCGCCTCGTGGGCCGCAAGGGGTGTGTCGTGGCGCTGGATATTCTGCCGATGGCGCCCCTGCCGGGGGTGGAGTTCATTCAGGGAGACTTCCGCGATCCGGCGCCCTTGGATGCGTTGAAGGGGGTGTTGGCCGGTCAATCCGTGGATCTTGTAATTTCGGATATGGCCCCCAATATAAGCGGCATGGCCGCGGTGGATCAGCCGCGGGCGATGTATCTGTCCGAGCTGGCGCTGGACTTTGCCGGCGATGCTCTCCGTCCAGGCGGGGGAATGATTGTAAAAACCTTTCAGGGTGAAGGGTTTGATGCCTTTGTCCGCTCGCTCCGAAGCCGCTTTTCCAGGGTTGTGACCCGAAAACCTAAAGCTTCCCGGCCTCGAAGCCGAGAAGTCTATCTGGTGGCGCAGGGACGTAAACTATAATAGAGTTAGTAACTCGTTGTAACGAACCGAATTTCCCGTATATACAAAGGGGATTCCGAGTCGAGGGTATTGACCTTGAATGACATGGCAAAAAACGTAATTCTCTGGGTGGTGATCGCCATCGTGCTGATGACGGTGTTCAACAACTTTTCCACCACTCAGCCCAAGTTCCACACGATTCCCTACTCCGAATTCATTGATGAGGTGAGGCAGGGGCAGGTCAAGGAGGTGACCATTACCGGTCGCGCCATCAGCGGCGTCACCGTGGGTGGGCAACGCTTCAACACATTCAGTCCTGGAGACGACGGACTGGTGGGTGACCTGCTGAACAACAAGGTCGAGATCGTGGCGGCGCCGCCGGAGAAGCCCTCGGTGCTGATGCAGATCCTGATCAACTGGTTCCCGCTGTTCATCCTTATCGGCCTGTGGATCTTCTTCATGCGCCAGATGCAGGGCGGTGGTGGCGGCCGCGGCGCCATGTCCTTTGGCAAGAGCCGCGCGCGCATGCTGGGTGAGGATCAGGTCAAGGTCACCTTCAACGATGTGGCCGGCGTGGAAGAGGCCAAGGAGGAGGTGGCGGAATTGGTGGAGTTCCTTCGTGACCCCTCCAAATTCCAGAAACTCGGTGGCAAGATTCCCCGTGGCGTGTTGATGGTGGGGTCGCCCGGCACCGGCAAGACGCTGCTGGCAAAGGCCATTGCCGGCGAGGCCAAGGTGCCGTTTTTCACCATCTCCGGTTCCGACTTCGTGGAGATGTTCGTGGGTGTTGGCGCCTCCCGTGTGCGTGACATGTTCGAGCAGGCCAAGAAGCATGCGCCCTGTATCATCTTCATCGACGAGATCGATGCCGTGGGACGTCACCGCGGCGCGGGTCTGGGCGGTGGTCATGACGAGCGCGAGCAGACCCTCAACCAATTGCTGGTGGAGATGGACGGATTCGAGGGCAACGAAGGCGTCATTGTCATTGCGGCCACCAACCGGCCCGATGTGCTCGACCCCGCGCTGCTGCGACCTGGCCGTTTCGACCGGCAGGTGGTGGTGCCGTTGCCCGACGTGCGCGGCCGTGAGCAGATCCTGAAGGTTCATCTGCGCAAGGTGGCGGCGGCGGACGATGTCAAGCCTTCCATCATTGCCCGCGGTACTCCCGGGTTCTCCGGCGCCGATCTGGCCAATCTGGTCAATGAAGCCGCCCTGTTTGCCGCCCGTGCCGGCAAGCGCGAGGTGACCATGGAGGAGATGGAAAAGGCCAAGGACAAGATCATGATGGGCGCCGAGCGCAAGTCCATGGTGATGAGCGAGGACGAGAAGAAGCTGACCGCTTATCACGAAGCGGGGCATGCCATCGTAGGGCGCTTGGTGCCATCGCACGATCCGGTATACAAGGTGAGTATCATTCCGCGTGGACGGGCGCTGGGTGTCACCATGTTCTTGCCCGAAGAGGACCGCTACAGCCAGAGCAAGGAACATCTGGAGAGCCAGATCTCCAGCCTGTTTGGCGGACGCATCGCCGAGGAGATGATCTTTGGGCCGGAGCATGTCACCACGGGTGCTTCCAACGATATTCAGCGCGCGACCACGATTGCCCGCAACATGGTGACCAAGTGGGGCCTCTCTGAGAAGCTGGGGCCGTTGCTCTATTCCGAGGAGGAAGAGGAGGTCTTTCTGGGCCGTTCGGTGACCCAGCACAAGGCGGTTTCCGACGAGACCGCCCGCACCATCGATGAAGAGGTGCGGGTATTCATCGATCGTAACTATGCCCGTGCCCGGCATATCCTGGAGGAGAACCAGGACAAGTTGCAACTGATGGCCGAGGCCTTGATCAAATACGAAACCATCGATAGCGATCAGATCGACGATATCATGTCAGGCAAGGTGCCGAGGCCTCCGAAGGATTGGGATGAGCCGGAGTCCAGTTCGGGGTCTGGCACGGCCACCGTGTCGGACACCGACGAGATGCCTGTAAAGGGCGAGTCCGAAGGTGAGAAGCCGATTGGCGGGCCCGCCAAGCAACACTGAGCAGGGGTGGTAGATATTAACCCGGCAACACTATATATCGTATTCAGCCGCGGCCTGTCTTTGAATATCATAGGGTTAGGGACTTCAGGCAGGCGCCGGACCTGCGTTCCAGCGCCTGCCTGAAGCCCTGAATGCGACATATATTGTTGCCGGGTTAATAACATCCGACGCAGCGCTGCCGCGCTGCGTTTTTTTGGTGGTGGGAATGAAACGGTTGACCATCGATTGCGCGGGTGATTGTCTCGATCTTTCCCAGCCCCGGGTGATGGGAATACTCAATGTCACCCCGGACTCTTTCTCCGACGGGGGGCGTCATGTCACCATTGATGCTGCCGTGGCGCGTGGGCGCCGGATGGTGGAGGAAGGGGCGTCGATCATCGATATAGGGGGTGAGTCGACCCGGCCCGGCGCGGACCCCGTGTCTGTCGACGAGGAGTTGAAGCGTGTGGTGCCGGTGATCGAGCGGCTCACCAAAGAAATATCGGTGCCAGTCTCGGTCGATACCCGTAAGGCCAAGGTCATGCGCGAGGCGGTCGCTGCGGGCGCCGGCATGATCAACGATGTGGCTGCGTTGCGGGAAGAGGGGGCCCTGGAGACGGCAGCTGAACTCGGCGTACCGGTCTGTCTGATGCATATGCAAGGGACACCGGACACCATGCAAAAGGCGCCTGTCTATACTGACGTGGTCAAGACCGTGGCCGGATTTCTCAGCGGGCGCGTCGAGGCCTGTCTTGCGGCGGGCATCCCCAGGCATAATCTCCTCGTCGATCCCGGTTTTGGTTTTGGCAAGCGATTGGCGCACAATATCGCCTTGTTGAAGCACCTCGACGACATCGTCTCCTTGGGACTGCCCGTGCTGGTGGGGATGTCGCGTAAATCGATGATCGGCCAGTTGCTCGACCGCCCGCTCGATGAGCGGGTCTTTGGCAGTGTCGCCGCGGCGGTCGTGGCCGTGATGAAAGGGGCGATTGTGGTTCGCACACACGATGTAGGGCCAACGTTGGACGCGCTCAAGGTGGCGGCGGCGGTGCTCGAGTGAATGTTAAGGCAGGGGAGTATAGATGGGGCATAGATATTTCGGGACAGATGGCATTCGGGGAAGGGTTGGCGAAGACAAGATCAATCCCGAGTTTGTACTCAAACTGGGATGGGCGGCGGGCCGGATTCTCGGCAAGACGCCGGGCAGCAAGGTTCTGATCGGCAAGGATACCCGTATTTCGGGATACATGTTCGAGTCGGCGCTGGAAGCAGGGCTCGTCGCGGCAGGTGTCGACATCCATCTGCTTGGGCCGATGCCGACACCGGGGATCGCCTATCTGACCCGTACCCTTCACGCCCAGGCGGGGGTTGTCATCAGTGCTTCCCACAACCCCCACTACGACAATGGCATCAAATTTTTTTCCGGGGAAGGAAGCAAGTTGCCGGACGACGTGGAGCTTGCGATTGAGGCGGAACTCGACCGCAAG
This sequence comes from Sedimenticola sp., assembly GCA_026983675.1. Taxonomy (GTDB): domain Bacteria; phylum Pseudomonadota; class Gammaproteobacteria; order Chromatiales; family Chromatiaceae; genus JALSTP01. Next base: position 2,366 of record JALSTP010000081.1, on the reverse strand, counting down.
ATGACCACCGTTGGTTCCACGGAATTGGGGAAGGCCTATCGGGTTACAGATGCGACAGGGCGTTACATCGAGTTCTGCAAGAGCACCATCCCCATGACGATGGACTTCAGCGGCATGAAGATCGTGCTGGATTGCGCCAATGGCGCCACTTATCACATTGCTCCCCATGTGATGTCGGAACTTGGGGCGGAGGTCTCGACCATTGGCGCGGAACCGGATGGCCTCAATATCAATGACGCTATAGGCTCGACCCATCCAGAGAAGCTCCAGGCCGAGGTCGTGGCGCAGGGAGCGGATCTCGGTATTGCGTTCGATGGCGACGGTGACCGGCTGATCATGGTCGATCACGAAGGTGACCTGGTCGATGGTGACGAGATCATCTACATCATCGCCCGGGGGCGGCACGAAACCGGCAAGTTGAACGGTCCGGTGGTCGGAACGGTGATGAGCAACCTGGGATTGGAGCATGCGCTCTCTTCCCTCGGTGTCGGCTTCGAACGGACGCCCGTGGGTGACCGTCACATTATCGAGCGCCTGGCGGCAACGCGGGGCGTGCTGGGTGGAGAGCCGTCGGGCCATGTCATCTGTATGGATCGGACCACTACGGGAGACGGTATCATCACCGCGCTACAGGTACTTGCCGAGATGTACACCACGGGGCGGCGGCTGCGTGAACTGAGGTCCGGCATGAGCAAATATCCGCAGGAGCTCGTGAATATTCGTCTTTCATCGCCAGTGGATATCAATACATCGGCGCCTTTGAAGAAGGCTGTCTCGGAGGCGGAACATGAACTGGCGGGGAAGGGCCGGGTATTGTTGCGTCTTTCGGGGACGGAACCCCTCATCAGGGTGATGGTGGAGGGGCATGATCAGCATCAGGTCGTCAAACTGGCCAATCAGTTGGCGGGCGTCGTTGAACAGGTTATGCAACGTGCCTGACGGTTCACTCCGTAAACTCACGGTCTGCTCTATAGTTGGGGGATGTGGATATTGGTGGGGGCGCCGCGGCGTTGCTGCACCCTGACGTCAGGGGTCGCTATCGCTATCCCGGAGTGTCCGGTCGGACCCCTATCCGTCATCAGGGTAAATCTGTTTACCAATGATCACCGTCGAGACGTAACCCAAGTTGATTTAAAGCCCTTGGCCCGGTAGACTACCGCGCCTGAAATTTAGCAGGAGATGACAATGCGTCAGCCACTGGTTGCCGGGAATTGGAAGATGAATGGGTCGCGCGCCAGCGTGGCGGAATTGCTCGATGGAATCAAGGCGGGGCTTGATGAGGTGAAGGTTGCCGAGGTGGCCGTTTGTCCCCCTTTTGTCTTCGTTCCGGAGGCGCAGGCGCGCTTGCAGGGCACGGCCGTGGCCTGGGGAGGGCAGGATCTTTCGGTGCACGAGTCCGGCGCCTATACGGGTGAGATTGCGGGGTCTATGTTGGCCGACTACGGGTGTAGATATGTCATCGTGGGTCATTCCGAGCGACGCAGTTATCACCACGAGACGGATGCCCTCGTGGCCGAGAAGTTCGCTGCGGCGCGCAAGGCCGGTCTGGTCCCTATCTTCTGTGTTGGCGAGACCCTGGAAGAGCGGGAGTCCAATGTGACGGAGGCAGTCGTTGGACGCCAGGTGGACGCCGTGATCGCGCACTGTGGCGTGGAGATGCTTGGTGAGGGTGTCATTGCCTACGAACCAGTCTGGGCCATTGGTACCGGAAAGACGGCAACGCCGGAGCAGGCGCAGGAGGTGCATGCCTTTATCCGCCGCCGTGTGGAGGAGGCAAGCCCGGCGGTGGCGGCGAAGGTCCGTATCCTGTACGGTGGCAGCATGAAACCGGAGAATGCCGCGGAGCTGATGTCCAAGGAAGATATCGATGGTGGGTTGATTGGCGGGGCCTCCCTTAAGGCGGCGGATTTTCTTGCTATCTGCAAGGCAGCGAACTGACTCCCGGGCACAATCGATTATGCAAACTCTCCTTGTCGTGTTTCATCTCTTTCTTGCCATTGCGCTGATTGGTCTTATCCTGATTCAACATGGCAAGGGCGCGGATGCTGGCGCCGCCTTTGGCAGTGGCGCCTCCGCCACCGTATTTGGTGCGCGTGGGGCGGCCTCGTTCCTGACGCGGGCCACCGCGCTTTTGGCTACACTATTTTTTCTCACCAGTATGACCCTTGCGTATTTCGCCAGCAAAAGCGTCGAGGCACCCGGGTTGATGGATTCGGTGGTGCCCGCCGAACAGCAGAAAAAGGCGGTGCCACCGCCGGTGGCGCCCAGCGCCGTTCCGCAAGTGCCTGCCGCCAATGGAGCAGCCGAGGGGTCTGCTCCCGCCGTGGCGGCTCCGGCCAAAAAGGCAGGCGAGGTGGAGAAGAAGT
>JALSTP010000080.1 GCA_026983675.1 Sedimenticola sp. | reverse complement strand
CGACGATTTTCCAGCCGTCCCCGGTACGGCGCAAAATGTAGACGAATTCGACGTCCTCCTCCTCGGGAGATCGCAACTTCGCCTTCACCACCCGGAAGCGCCCGCGAAACGGTTTCTCGGAGAGGATTTCGAACCGCTCCCCCCCGTAGTCGTCGAACTGGGCTGCATAGGTGGCGATACCGTAGCGGGTCATCTTCTCGACGAAACGTTCCTGCTGCTCCGGAGACAGCCGCTTCCAGTGGGAACCCAGCACATAACGGGAAATGGCCCGAAAATCAAACGCCTCCTGAACGACCGGTTCCAGCAACCGGTAACGTCCTCGATACCCCAACTCATCGGCCCGTTTCATCGCATCCAGTAGGGCCTGGTTCAGCTTCTCGATAACGGGAGTCGCTTCGCTTTCGGCCTGCGATTCCGCCCCCGCGGATACCTCGAGCGCCGGGTTCTTCGGGGTTTCCCGCCCCGTCTCCACCGGCTCGGCCAGCCCGGTCCCGACACTTGCCACCAGAGCCCAGGGTAACAACGACCAGGCCAATTTGATCGATGGTCTTGCAGCCATGGCTTTCCTCCTCATCCTCGGATCGGGTATTTTACCGCCTTTGCCCCCGCGAAACGGATCGTGTCCTGCCCCACCCACATCGTCGGATTTGACGACACCCCTTTCCCCAAAGGCCACCGGGGCGATGTCACCGTGGTCGGGGCGATCTACACCGCGGCCCGCCTCGACGGCGTTCTTTGCACCCGCATCCGCCGCGACGGCGCCAACGCCACCGAGCGCCTCATCGGGGCGGTCCAGGGCTCCCGCTTTCACTGCCATCTGCAGTTGATCATGCTCCAAGGCATCGCCCTGGCGGGATTCAACGTGGTGGACATCCACCGTTTGCACCAAGCGCTGAACCTGCCGGTGCTCGTGGTGTGCCGGAAACGGCCGGATCTCGACGCCATCCGCCGGGCGCTGCTGGAAAAAGTGAAAGGCGGACGGCGAAAATGGCGTTTGATCCGAAAGGCAGGGCCGGTCGAAGCGGCCGGCAGCGTCTTCATCCAACGGGCCGGCATCGATTACGCCACCGCCTTGGCGGTGGTGCGAAACAGCGCGATCTACAGCAATGTTCCCGAACCCCTGCGCAGCGCCCACATCATCGCCAACGGCATCAGCAGTCAACCCGGACGGCAGCGAGTGTGACCTCTATTCATTTCTTATAAAGAAATAAAAGGTTTTTTATTATTTGTTGAACAACCTATTGTAAACAGATCGGCCCGCTATATAATTATATTCGCTTTCACAAAGGCAGCAGCTTTACGGAAACCGGCCATGATCACCCTGTTGGAACTCGTTCTCTTGACCGCACTGGTTTTGACCGTGGTGCTCACAGTGCGCTTTTGCATTCACAACTATCAGCAACAGCGCTGAGTTTTTCCTCCTCCTCTAGTAGCGTTAGACCTCCTGTCCTACTTTGGATGTGAGCTCGACCCGCCCTGTGGCGGGTCTTTTTTTGCCACCCTACCGTTCGGCCAGTGGATAAATTCCGACCGCCCTGCGGATCTCCGCCATGAAGGGACGGGCCACTCGGCGGGCGCGTTCGGCCCCCTTGCGCAGTTCGCCCTCGATGACCTCCGGATGCTGAAGCAGGTCCTCGTAACGAGCCCTGGCCTCTTGGAACAATCCGTTGAGATACTCGAACAGGAACTGCTTCATCTCCCCCCAGGCGATCCCTTCAGCATAGCGGCGGCGCAGGGCTTCCACTTCCTCGGGGGTGGCGAAGGCCCGGTAGATGCTGAACAGAGTGCAGGTGTCCGGGTCCTTGGGGGCCTCCGGCGGCAGGGAGTTGGTCTTGATCTTCATGATCAGTTTGCGCAGTTTCTTTTCCGGGGCGAAGATGGGAATGGTGTTGTCGTAGCTCTTGCTCATCTTGCGGCCGTCGAGGCCCTGAAGCACCGCGGTCTCCTCGCGGACCACCGCCTCGGGCAGGACGAAATGCTCGCCATAGATATGATTGAAGCGGGCGGCGATGTCACGGGCCATCTCCAGGTGCTGGATCTGGTCCTTGCCCACCGGCACCTTGTTGGCCCGGAACAAGAGAATGTCGGCGGCCATGAGGATGGGATAGCAGTACAGCCCCATGGTGACGCCCTTGTCCGGGTCCTTCTCCCCTTTTTCCTGATTTTCCGCCACCGCCGCCTTGTAGGCGTGGGCCCGGTTCATCAGCCCCTTGGAGGTGACACAGCTGAGAATCCAGGTCAGCTCGGTGATCTCCGGCACGTCCGACTGGCGGTAGAACACCGCGTTGTCGGTGTCCAGCCCCAAAGCCAGCCAGGTGGCGGCGATCTCCAGGGTGGAGCGGTGGATGCGCTCGGGCTCCTGGCACTTGATCAGGGCGTGGTAATCGGCGAGAAAGTAGAACGGCTGGACGTCGGGGTCACGGCTGGCCTCGATGGCCGGACGGATGGCGCCGACGTAGTTGCCCAGGTGAGGGGTGCCGGTGGTGGTGATGCCGGTCAGGACGATTTCCTTTGCGCGTGCTTCGTTCATGATGGTCTCGGTAATGATGATCCGGCCAATTATAATAGGCTTTTGTCTCCGGTAGCACCCATGGACTGGACCCTTCAGGACGCCCGCGAAACCTACGCCGTCCCCCACTGGGGCGACGGCTACTTCGACATCGATGCCCAAGGCCGCCTGGTCGCCCGCCCCTGGCGCGATCCGGCCCGGGGCGAAATCCCGCTGACCGAGATCGCCGCCGCCGTCGATCGCGAGGGACTGGCCCTGCCGGTGCTGGTACGCTTCACCGACATCCTCCGCGACCGGGTCGCGCGTCTCTCCGAAGCCTTCCACGCCGCCTGCGGCGAACACGGCTACCGGGGCCGATACACCCCGGTCTACCCCATCAAGGTCAACCAGCAGCGCAGCGTGGTGGAGGCCATCGTCCACGCCCCCGTACCCCGGATCGGCCTCGAAGCCGGCAGCAAGCCGGAACTGCTGGCGCTGCTGGCCTTGGCCCCCCGGGACACGCTGGTGATCTGCAACGGCTACAAGGATCGCGCCTATCTGCGCCTGGCCCTGATCGGCCGCCGCCTGGGACTGGACGTCCACATCGTGGTGGAAAAGCCATCGGAGCTGGACCTGGTCCTGGCGGAAAGCGAAAATCTGGGCATCGAACCGCGTCTCGGCATCCGCCTGCGGTTGGCTTCGGTCACTTCCGGCAAGTGGCAGAACAGCGGCGGCGAAAAGGCGAAGTTCGGCCTCACCCCGGCCGGCGTGCTGGCGCTGCTGGATACCCTGAAGCGCTGCGGCCGCCTCGATCGGCTAACCCTGATGCATTTCCACGTCGGCTCCCAGGTGACCGACATCCAAGAGCTCAAGAAGGCCCTGCGCGAGGCCGGACGTTACTATGCCGAACTCCACCGCCTGGGGGCGCCGATCACCGTCGTGGACGCCGGCGGCGGCCTCGGCATCGATTACGAGGGTACCCGTTCCGACGATTTCTGTTCGGTCAACTACACCCTGGAGGAATACGCCCACAGCCTGGTACGCGCCTTCGCCGAGATCTGCGCCGAGGCGGACCTGCCCCACCCCCACCTGGTCACCGAGTCGGGCCGGGCCATGACCGCCCATCACGCGGTCC
>JALSTP010000079.1 GCA_026983675.1 Sedimenticola sp. | reverse complement strand
CCGGATACCGGCGCCTTTGGCTACAACTCGGGCAACTGAACAACAAAAACAATAGACAACAAAAAACAGCAGAAGGACCTGGCAGCCGATGCTGCAAGCCCCCGCAAGGGGGCTTTTTTTATGCCCCCTAGGAGTCTGTCGGGTTTAGGTGATCGTCGCGAGCATGGTGGGAAAACGAGGCCAGTTTTTCTCGATTTTGAGGCGCATAGTGGGCCTATGCAACGAAAAATCGAGGAAAAATGGACCGCTTTCCCACCAGCGCACGACTGCATGGATGCAGGAGGTAGAGCAACGCATGGAGCAGTTGCCGAGTAGATTAATCCTAAATCAGACAGACTCCTAGCTATCAGGATCAACGGGACTGCTTATGCAGATTAGTAAAAAGACCTCTATCGACTTTATGGGTAAGCGCAAGGTTGCGTTTGTGTTTTCGATGACGCTGATCGTGATCTCCATCGTCTCTTTGTTTGCTCAGGGGCTGAAGTGGGGAATCGATTTTACCGGCGGTACCTTGATCGAGTTGGGTTACGAAAAACCCGTGGATCTCGGCAAGGTGCGGAACGTCTTGGCCAAAGCGGGATTCGAGGATGCGGTGGTCCAGTATTTCGGAACATCGAAGGATGTGTTGTTGCGGTTGGCGCCTCAAGAGGGTGTGGGAAGCGCCAAGCTGAGCGATCGGGTCTATGCAGAGCTGTCAAAGGCCGCTGGCGACGAGAAAGTGGACTTGAGGCGGGTGGAGTTCGTGGGGCCCCAGGTAGGTGATGAGCTGACCGAGGACGGTGGCCTCGCCATGCTCTATGCGTTGATCGGCATTCTGATCTATGTGGCCCTGCGTTTCGAATACCGTTTTGCGCTCGGGTCCGTCATCGCCCTGGTACACGATGTCATCATCACCATCGGATTCTTTTCCCTGTTCCAGATCGAGTTTGATCTTTCGGTTTTGGCAGCAGTGCTCGCCGTCATCGGCTACTCGTTGAACGACACCATCGTCGTGTTCGACCGGATCCGCGAGAATTTCCGCAAGATCCGTAAAGGGTCAGTCATCGAGATCATCAATATCTCCATCAATGAGACGCTGTCCCGTACCTTGATTACGTCATTGACGACCTTGCTCGTGCTGTTGGCCCTTTTCTTTGTCGGGGGCGAGATCATCCACGGTTTTGCATTGGCCCTCATTCTGGGCGTGGTCGTGGGAACCTACTCTTCTATCTATGTGGCGAGCGCCGCCGTCGTGGCGTTGGGGGTCAGCAAGGCCGATCTGATGCCGGTGAAGAAGGAGGGGGCGGAACTCGATGGCCGTCCTTGAGGACGGAGCGGATCAACCTGCAGCTTTCCAGAACTGGGGGGGGAATATCACATCGGCGAGGGGTTTGTCATCGACGGTGGCGCGTTCCGCGCATGTTTGGTCCGCAGGTTCCACCGCCAGGATCTCCATGCCAAAATTATTGGCGCTGTAGGCTGCGTGTAACGAGAAGTCGGCCATGCCGTCGAGTACATCGCGCATGATCATTTCCAGTGCGTGGTCGTCGAGTGTCATTTTTTTCATTGTAACCGCCCCTGTTCGTCAGCATTTCATTGGTGCCCGGAGGCATCCGCGATACAGTCTCGCTAGCGGAACAGGTGCGGGGATCTTGACGCAAAAAGCCGAAAAACCGGCGAATTAAGAATAGAAATCCCGGGGCAGCGGCAGTTTTGAGAAAAGGGTCTCAGGCGCGCAGCCCGTTATCGAGGTAGGGTTGGACGGCGCGTAGCAGGGCATGGTGGTGTTTGATGCCGCCGGCGATGATGTTTCCGGTCTGGAGATAGCCGTCGCTGCCATCGATGTCGGTGACGATGCCCCCGGCTTCCTTGACCAGCAGGGCGCCGGCTGCAAGATCCCACTCGGCCAGACCAAGCTCCCAGAATCCGTCGAAACGGCCGGCAGCCACGTAGGCCAGGTCCAGCGCGGCGGACCCCGGACGGCGAATCCCCGCAGTCTGCGTGAGGATGGTCCTGAACATATCCAGATAGGCGTCGAGATGGCGGTGGTCGCGGTAGGGGAAGCCGGTTCCGACCAAAGCACCTTCAAGCCCCTTGCGCGCCGTCACCCGGATCTTGCGGTCATTGAGCAGTGCGCCAGATCCCCGGGTGGCGGTAAACAGCTCCTCCCGTAGCGGGTCATAGACCACGGCGTGCTCCAGTCTCCCCTGGTACTTCAGAGCGATGGAGATGGAGAACTGAGGAAAACCGTGCAGATAATTGGTGGTGCCGTCGAGGGGGTCGATGACCCACTGGTACTCGTCACTTCCCCCCTTATGGTGACCGCTCTCTTCGGCGAGGATCGCGTGTTGAGGGTATTTGTCCCGCAGCACGTCGATGATGGCCTGTTCCGCATGGCGGTCCACTTCCGTAACGAAGTCATTCGCGCCCTTGCTGTTCACTGTCAAGGTCTCGACGCGGTCGAAATAGCGCAGTAACACCCTGCCTGCACTGCGTGCGGCGCGAACGGCGATGTTGATCATGGGATGCATGGGGGGCAACCATACAACAAGCCGTTCTGGAGTGAAAGGATATTTGTCGAGTGTGGGGGATTTTGTTCACCCGGAGTGATCAGGTACCCTTGGCTGCATGCTGTCCAATATCCGTATTGTCCTGGTCGGGACGACGCATCCCGGCAATATCGGTGCCGCGGCGCGGGCGATGAAAAACATGTGCCTGACGCGATTGGTGCTGGTGGCGCCGAAGATCTATCCCCATGCCGATGCCACCGCCCGCGCGTCCGGCGCCGATGACGTACTCGCTTCTGCGCAGGTGTGCGAGTCCCTGGATGAGGCGCTGGAAGGATGTCGGTTGGTGGTGGGGAGTTCGGCGCGTCGGCGTTCCGTGGAATGGCCGGAACTCGACCCGGAGGCCTGTGGCCGGTTGTTGGAATTCGAATCGACCGAGGGGGAGGTTGCCCTGGTATTTGGCCGGGAACACTCCGGTCTTACCAATGAGGAACTTGATCGGTGTCACTATCTGGTGCATATCCCGACCAATGCAGAATACAGTTCACTCAATCTGGCGGCTGCTGTTCAGGTACTCGGTTATGAGGTTTATCGGGCCCACCAGCATGAAGACGGCGTGATAGAGCGCGAGCGGCGGGATGTGGCGACGGCGGATCAGATGGAGGGGTTTCACCAGCATCTTGCACAGGCGCTGGAGGATATCGGGTTTACCGACCACCGTCAGTCGAAAAAGCTGATGAGACGGCTGCGCAGGCTGTTCAACCGGGCGCGGCCCGACCACGATGAGATCAATATTCTCCGCGGGATTCTCACGGCGGCGCAGCGACACAATTCTTCATCTCAAGATTAGATATGTTTGATAACAATATAAAAAATATAAAAAACTATTGGATAGTTAAAGTAATTTATAGGGTTGCCATGGGGGTATGAAAGGCGTCTTGCGGGCGCGGCGCGGAGCTGCTCTGTGATTTCCTAGTAATTTTCTCGGGATAATGGATAATGTCTGCACTCGATACAGGGCGTTATAATCGAGCGAGCTAGGAGTCTGTCGGGTTTAGGTGATCGTCGCGAGCATGGTGGGAAAGCGAGGCCAGTTTTTCTCGATTTTGAGGCGCATAGTGGGCCTATGCAACGAAAAATCGAGGAAAAATGG
>JALSTP010000078.1 GCA_026983675.1 Sedimenticola sp. | reverse complement strand
CAAGCGGCTGTTTGTGTCGCGCATTGCATTTTTGGCAAGAGAATTATCCACCATAAAGGCACTCATGAATAATCCGGGCTAGGAGTCTGTCGGGTTTAGGTGATCGTCGCGAGCATGGTGGGAAAACGAGGCCAGTTTTTCTCGATTTTGAGGCGCATAGTGGGTCTACGCAACGAAAAATCGAGGAAAAATGGACTGCTTTCCCACCAGCGCACGACTGCATGGATGCAGGAGGTAGAGCAACGCATGGAGCAGTTGCCTAGTAGATTAATCCTAAATCCGACAGACTCCTAGCCCGGATTATTCATGAAGTCGCTTGCGCCCTTGCTTGATCCTTGTTCACACAGGGAATTTTTCTTCCTCGGCAATACAGCCCGTATTCCACTCGGTCGGAAAATCCCCTGTGCGGACAATTCTCTGTGCAATCATCGCCCGGACACGGGCGAATCCCCGGCGCGTGCACGGCGCTCATGGCCAGGCAGAACGTGCACCTGCTTCACCGGGTGGTCCAGCGATCCTTGCCGTTACACTCTTTGCAGACGTGTTGATTGCCCAGATTGCCACAGGTGGCGCATATTCGGCCGGGAATGTGATTGACCGTCTGGTGTTGGCCGTTGATTCGCCGGCCCGCCACATACAGGGCGATCACCGCCAGAATCGGGATGCCGATGAGAGCAAGGGTCGTGATATCCATCTGCCGTACCAAGGCCGGTTGGAGCACGTTCTCCGTCATCGCGGGGTGGCGAACTCCTGGGTCCAGTAGATGCGGTAGTCGGAACCGTCGTTGCGATAACGGGCGGCCCCCACTTCCGTATAGTTGTCACTCATAATATTGGCACAGTGCCCGGGGCTCGACAACCAGCCTGCCATGACCTCGCTGACCGTATCGGGTCCGGCGGCGATGTTCTCACCCGTGGCGCGCCAGAGATAACCTCCATTGGTCACGCGTTGCGAGGGCGAGAGGCCATCGGATCCCGTATGACTGAAAAAGTTGTGATCCCCCATATCCCGGCTGTGGTCCAGGGCCACCTCGGCCAGGGTGCAGCTCCAGCGCAGCGCCGGCGCGGCGGGAAATTGCTGGGTGCCGCATTGGCGGGAGGCCGACCGGGCCTGGTTGATCTGGTCGAGCATCTCCCGGTCGATATCCGACATGCAGTCATGGGTGGCGGGCGGCGGACTGCCGGCCGGTGGCGCTCCGGTCCCGCCTTCCGACGGTGCGGGTGCGCCGTGCGATGCGGTGGGGTTCCCCTGACCATTGGGCGCAGTATTCTGTACGTTGCAAGCGCCGAGGCCCAGCAGAAGAAAGATGGACAATGTCAGGAGGCGCGAAGAGGGATTCGTCGTGGACATCTTGGTCACCTTTTGCAGTAACGTTTCCCTGATGACGACTGGATGAAGGGAAAGTTGCGATGGCCTGCCGCTTTTGACGAAGCCGTCACGTTTTCTCAATCGTTTTGTTTCCGTCCCTGCCGGGCCGCGCGCCGGGCGCGGATCAAGCGGCGGTTATCGGCGACCAGACCACCGAATGCCCCCCACCAGCCGGCCAGAATGAGCAGCAGCGGCCGGCCCTCGGTCGACAGCGGTGCCAGAAAGGACGGTGCGGATTCGAGACCGCTGATGAGGGGAAGGAGGAGGTAGAGCACCGCGCCCCCTGCCAGACCGGCAAGCAGGCCATGCAGCGTTCCGGCTTCGTCCACCTGCTTCCCGGTCAGGAAACCCGGCAAGACCCAGAGCGCGGTTACCGTAATCACCTGTGGCGTGGTGGCCTTCCCGGCCCCAATGAACCAGGCCGTCAGCAATCCAACTGCTGCCAGCAGAATGACGAGGATGGTGCCACGAACGATAGCGGATACATTCATGAGATGGCTTGTGTCCGGTTTCTCAAAGGTGATCGGCGATGGGGTCGGGGCAGTACTCCCGGCGCCGGCAGGTCTGGCAGAGGTTACCGAGATACAGGCTGTCGATCCAGTCGCACAGTGCCTGAATATCGGTGCGGTCGTCGAACAGGAAGCCCGCTTCGAAGTTGCGTTTGTCGTCGTGCTTGCCGCCCATGCCGGCGCCGGTCAGGTTGGCGGAGCCGACGAAGGCGAGACGTCCGTCGATGACAATCGCCTTTGTGTGCACCCTGGGGCAGAGGATGCGTTCGAACAGCTCGCCCCGCACCAAGGCCTGATAACGGTCGAAATCCTCCCGAAAACGCGGCCCGGGTTCCTTGGCATGGATCAGCCGGACCGCCACACCCCGTTGCACCAGCCCGGACAGCACCTCCAGGAAAGGCACGAACGAACGTGACACCTCGACATGCAGATCCTTGATGTCTGCGGTCACGATCCAGAGATATTGCCGGGCCAAGGGGACTTGGGACTGGATCAATTCGCGGTAGATGTCCCGGTTGAGGAGCAGTCGGTGCATGGCGTGGAAACCCGTGCGGATTGGAGCCCGCAGTATGCCATCCGCCAGTGGCTCTGTCTCTAATCACCCAGCAACGATATATTGTTGCCCGGTAAACATATAAAAGCAGACGCCCCGGCGGTTCCACCGGGGCGTGGTGATGAGAATCCGAAAGAGATGGAGGGCGGGGTCAGTAGGCAAAGGCATCCCGGTTGCCGTCCGGATCATATTTTTCTGAAGAACGGAACGATTGGGGCTTGTCGCTGTGATCCGCCGGTTGCCGGATGAACTGACTGGCATAGTCGTCGCCAATGCCGCGTTGTACCGCATGTACCGTTTCGCCTTTGTCATGGTCGAGCAGCGGGCTTTGGTACAGGTCGGGATTGCCGCCCAGCGCGCTGTGGTGTGCCGATGCGGAAGAGGCCAGCAGTGTCAGGCCGAATATGGCTATGAGTTTTTTCATGATCGATCTCCTGGGTCGTTGGAAGCGCTTGACATCATCGCTTGCCCTGTATGTTGCATTCGTCGTGCCAGTGTGGTGGCAACATCAGCAATATTCATGGAAAACAATGGAGTAAGGCGATTCGTGCGCATTTTTCCATGGGAATGTCACGCCACAGGACAGACGAAACGATACGAAAACAACCGTTTCGTTACATTCAAACGTTATTAACCCGGCAACAATATATATCGTATTCAGCCGCGGCCTGTCTTTGAATATCATAGGGTTAGGGGCTTCAGGCAGGCGCCGGACCTGCGTTCCAGCGCGCTGGACAGGATGTCCAAGTGTCGTGAGTGCATGGATGCACTGGAGCGACCTTGGCAAGGGAATGCCCCTTGCCTTCGCACTGCGCCTTGTTCCGGCACCTGCCTGAAGCCCTGAATGCGATATATATTGTTGCCGGGTTAATAAGCAGGCTCAGGGGTTGAGCGGAGGCGGAATCCTTTGACGGGAGGATGCGTGCTGTCGGCGCGTGAGCGCCGGGAGCGTGTGCAGCAGGGGGCGGCCCTTCCATTCGGGGGGAGGAGAGTGGTACAGGGTGCGGTCGAGCGTCCATAACGCGGCCGACAACCGTGGCTGGCGCACGCGTTCGGCGATCTCGCCCGGATCCAGCGGGACGCCCCACTGTTCCCGCGCATACGCCCGCAAGGCCAGGCGTGCCGACTGGGCGTCGTTGCGCCGGCAGGCGCGGCGGAGGCGGTGCAGAAGCCACAGCTGTCGCAGCCAGCGGCGCAGGGCCGGGGAGATCCAGCGCAGCCCCACCAATAACGATAAAACCGCCGCCACCAGCATAACCGCCGCCGAGACCTGCCAGCGGCCGGCCAT
>JALSTP010000077.1 GCA_026983675.1 Sedimenticola sp. | reverse complement strand
AGCGCGGCGTGTAGTGCTTTTGCCAACCGGGGGTTGCGGATCTGCGCCACCTGGGGCATCCAGAGTGAAGTGCCGTGTTGTGGTGACAGGGCTGGCTCCATGTGTGGCAGCGCCTCTGCTTCAGGTGCCTGCAGAGAGATTTGATGTCTCCGGGACCATTCGATCGCTTGCTCGCGGTCTTCTACATCAAGCATGAGCAGGCCGCTGGGGACATATTCCGGATCGATGCCGCTCTCCTCGAAGAGGGCATGGGCGAGTGCCTTGTAGTGGGCTTGGCTCCAGGCGGCGAGCGCGGTGACGGGCTCGGGATAGCGCCAAGGATACAGGGGCGAGATGATTCCCCCTCCAGCCCAGGAGGATTCCCGGCCGGTACGGCCTTTTTCGAGCAGGGTGACCGTCATGCCGGCATTGGCAAGTTGCCGTGCAGTCAGCATGCCGATGATGCCACCGCCGATGATCAGGCAATCGTCCATCTCGTAGAGAACGGTTACCGGCGCCGCAGGTGGGTCCAGGACATGCGGCCCGGTATGGAGGGCGGCAGTGGCTGGACCTTTTCCACGCGCATCATGTTGGGGCTGTCGGGCGTGGAGGTGATGCGAAGGTTGGCCAGGAACAGGGACTCGCCGGGCATGCCCTCGACCTTGACCCCCGCGACGGGGCTACCGTCTTTCATGTCCCGGGCGTCGAAGGTGCCGTCTCCGTTCACATCCACCACTGGAAAGACGGGTTCGCCGCCGGTGAGCAGACTGATGCCCATCAGCCAGCCGCCGTTGGCATTGCAGTCGCGGATTTCGGGGATAAAGGTGTTGAACCAGACCACCTTGCCCAGCGTATAGGGCGCGGCGATGACCCGCTCTTTTGGCGTGGGTAGATCGATATACCAGCCGTATTGGCGAGGCGGCGACCCACTGTAGTCGATTGGGTTGTCGCTCAGGGTGCGGACTTCGGTGGGCTCACCCGCGTTGTTCAGGGTATCCTCGGTGACGGTTTGGGCCACCAGGTCGCCGCGATCCAGCGTGGTGGCGCCATCACCGGTATCCCAGACACCATAGATGCTTTGGGTTGCCGTCGTGCTGTTGTCGTCCGATGTCAGATATTGGCCGGTGCCGAAATAGACCATGATGTTGGGAGAGGTCTCACCGCCTTGCCGGGTGGGATGGCGGGCAATGGCGGGGCGGACGGTGATGGGTTGCCGGTTGGCGGCGGTACAGGTGTTCCCCCGGCAGGCGCGGAAGAGGGGCGTGTGATGATGGCCGATGCTCCATGCCTGTGCCTGACTGGCCGCTACGTTGAAGACCCACAGGCGTCCATGGAGATCGCCGGCATAGACGCGGTCGATGGTGCCGTTGCCGTCCAGGTCTGCAACCCGGGGCGAGGAGAGGCCATTGCAGTCGCTTGCGTCGTCACCACAGCTGCGGTTGGCGATGCTGCCCTGACCCGTATCGATCCGGCGGATGAGCCGTCCGTTCGCAATATCGACGATGAACAGTTGCGCCGTGCCGGAGCCGTCGGGATCGTTATTGTAGCCATTGCCGAACAGGGCGGCCCAGTGACCATCGTTCATGCGGCCGATGGCGATCTCGCTGAAGGTATGGCCCAGGTCGGCGTGGGTGAATTCCCACATCGGCCGGCTGCTGGCCTCTGCATCGGGGTCTGTGATATCCAGGGCGAATACCGATTTGCCACCGGCGCGCAGTCCCCCAACGAGCACCGTATGCCACGCGTCGGCGAAGAATACATCGGCGGAGGCGGGACTGAGGTCCACATAGTAGTGGTGGGTGTAGGTATTGGGGGGCTGCTGTTCGGCCAGGTAGTGCAGCCCCTGTTTCTCGCTCGCGGTGAACAGGGCGGCCGGGATGTAGGCGAAGGTTTCGATACCGCTGTCTGCCGCGAAGGCGTGTAGCATGCCATCGTTTGCCCCCACATAAACCATGCCTTTACGGTTGGCGTTGGCGCTTACGAAGGTGGAATAGGGTGTGCTTTCAATGTTGTCGGGGTAACGGGCGCGGGGCTTGCCCACGAACAGGGGCGACGAATGCACAATATCGCCCAGACGGGAATCGCGCCGGCGAAAATTCCCGGGCGCCTCGCCTTCATTGTCCCGCTCACCCGCCAGCCAGCCGATGAGCGATTTTGCAACCGTGGTGTCCCCCGCGATAGTTCCATCGGCGTCCCGGTAGCAACCGTCCGCCCATCCGGGGAGCCGCGCCGGCGGGGCGCTTTCCGGTACCGTCCAGTCGCGCCCTATGGCGCACAGGTCCGCCCGCTGTCTGGCGGAGAGGTCGTCCCAGTGGCTGCCACTGAAAGGGATTCCGCTCGTTCCATTGAAGGTGACGATGTTGCGGGGGGCCGTGTCGAGGTTGCGCCGGTCCAGGATTTCGGCCGCCGACCATTGCCGGGATGTCGAAGCATCCGCGTTGAGCTTTAATGCCTCGAGATCACCACTCCATCGCGCCGGATTGAAACGGGCCTGGAACAGGCGGGTATCGGCCTCTCGGCGGGTGGAGGTGCTGGTGACCGAAGTAGCGGTCTCGCGGCCATCACAGGCCAACGTAAGAGGGGTTTGGGCAAGATTGCCGGGGGCGGCCTGGATCAGACTGCCCGACAGGGTTAGCAGCAGCATCGGGAGGAGTTTACGCCTGGAGAGAGAACGCTTCATATTGACCTTCCCGTCAATGGATCCAACAGCGCATTGCGCCACCGCCTCGATACGAAAAGCGCCATGGATCGAATAACCGTGATCAACCGCCGTTCGGCAGACGGTTCGACGAAGGGCTATTCTAGCATCTTTGGTGGGAAGGTGGGTTTTGTCTCCAGACCTGAGTACATTCCCTTAATCCGGCAACGATATGTAGTGTTGCCGGGTTAATAATATTCCGTCGCTCCGGCGGCTCCCGCCGTATCCGGCGTGGCGCGCCATCCCGGGCTACCAACTGCACCCTGACCCGCTCCCATGTCCACGCACGCCGGCCTGATTCAAGGTCAGCGTGCCACAATCGGCGCCGCTGTCGGCGGGTACTGCCTGAAGCAGGAAGGCATTGGCGGTGGGGGCGGCAGCAAGCGAGATCGTGTAATAGGTGCTGATCTTGCGGTTGGACAGGTTGGGGAGCGTGGCGCCGGTATAGCTGCCGTTCTGGGCGTAGTAGCGCTCCATGAACTGCCCCATTTCCATCAGCAGCGCTTGGGCGTCGGCCCGGCGGGCCTTCTGCATGTACTTGGTGTAGGCTGGATAGCCGATGGTGGCGAGGATGGCGATGATGGCCACCACCACCAGCAGTTCGATGAGTGTCAGTCCTCGCTGCGAGCGGTTTTTCATGGGTCGTTCCTTAAATCAATCAACAGACAATGGCTCAGAGTCCGCCGGTCGGTCATTCCCGGCTTGGAGGGGCGCTCTTTCCCAACACCCAGATTTCGCTGATGCGCGGCATCCCTCCCGGTTTCTCGGGTGAGGCGCTGAACGAGAAACGCACACGGGCGCCAGGCCGCAGATCGGCAAGGGTCCCACGGCGGTGTTTGGAGAGATGCACGATCGCGCCGCTGCCGATTCGCGCCGATCCATCATCGATGACGATCTCATGGCGCTCCGGGTAGATGCCTTCCAATGTTCCTTCATTCAGTTCAGTGGCGCCCGCATGTCCCGACAGGGTCAAGATTAACCCGGCAACGATATATAGTGTACTCAGCCGCCGCCTGTCATTGAATGTCATCATGTCAGGAGCTTCAGG
>JALSTP010000076.1 GCA_026983675.1 Sedimenticola sp. | reverse complement strand
TGGCGTGCCGGCCCGCAGACTGCGTTGCCCCATCTTGCTGTAGGGTGGCTACAGCGGCGATGGGGCGCCTTGCTGCGAACCGGCACGCCACGGCTGAATGCGATATATATTGTTGCCGGGTTAATAATGACCGCTTCCGGTATTGCCTCGGCAAGCGCCTTTTTCGAAGACCGCGCGCCATTCAACGAGAACCCCGATCTGTACGGTGGATCGGGCGCCAGCGCGATGTTGCACACCGCGCAGCAACCGGGCGTGGGCGATACATACGGCGGCAGTGTTTTCAACAATACGGAGTTGATGGGTACCGACGGCAGCCGCCATCACCCGTTTCCAGGGACGGGGGACGCCTACGGCAGTCCCATTCCGAACGTGGAAGAGGGGACCTTGAACTGGTGACGATTTCGTTGCCAAAACCGGGGTGGGCGCAGAGGGCCCACCCCATCAGTCCGCCGGCTTTTTTGCGTTGGAAAGCCGGTCTACGAATGCCTCGGCAAGGTTGAGCAGGTCCGGAATCCTTGCCGGGGCCACGCGCTCCTGATCCCGATAGAGCAGAATGTCGTTGCCCCGGCTCTCGAAGGTGAACGCGGGACGTTCAACGAGGAATGCCTGAACGTCGTCGTTGAATAGCGCGCGTATCGCTGCGGGATCTCGTGCGGTCAGGATATATTTTTCATCGAAGGCCCGATTGCCGTCGAAGGTGACGCGTTGCAGGTGGTTTTCCTGGGCGACACGCCGGATGGCGCCCCTGACGGGCGTCAGGTCGAAATCGGGCAGCCGCAGTGATTCGGAATGAATCCAGACCACGCTTTGACCGCGCCGCTGTATCTCCCCGTCGTCGTTTGAGTTGGGCAGTTCGCGCTGGCCTTCCATGCCGACGCCAGCATCATAGAAATAGCCGAATACGGCAATATCCGCATCCCCTTTGTGGCCCTGCATCAGGTTCGTGATCTGACGGCTGCCCTGAGAGAACAGATAGAAACCCACCTTGTCGAGCGCCGGGGGCAGGGTCTGCTGACCCGCCTTGAATCGGAAACCGATCTCGTTCGCGACCCTGGCCAGGGCATCGCTGCGAGTCTTTTCGAAATAGAAAAAGGCGCCCACGATCAAGGCGGCCACGATGAGGAGGGCAATCAGTTTCATGGGATATCCTGGTGTGTCTGTCGGGGCAGTCCAATGGGAAGGGTACTGGCCGGATGCGGTGTTTGACAAGTAAATAAAGTAAAAATACGGAGCCCTCGTCCTTTACCTGCGGACTCACGGAATGAGCCCCCGGTTCTTCTAGAATCAGCATCATGACGTATAGCATGCTCTTCGCTCTATTGGGGATCTTCGGTCTCCTCATGCTCGTGCTGGTGGGTGCAAGCATCTGGATGATGGCGCAGATGCGGGGGGAGATGCGGGATCGCGAACGCGCGCAGTTACGGGCGCTTTCGGAACTCCACAACGCCCTGACGATGCGCATCGCCGAGCAGACCCGGACCCAACAGAAGATGCTGCATGGCCTGCAGCAGCAACTGCTGGTACGTTTTTCGCGTCTCTATCAGGCGCTGGAGCGGCGATTCGGGGAGATGCAACGTGATCTGACGGAAGAGAGCGGGCGTTTGCGCATCGACCTGCTCACGCGGGTGGATGGGCTGCAGAAGGGCATCATGGAGACGCTGGCCGACGGACAGGCGGCGCAGCAGGAGCGTCTTGTTACGCTGCGGGATGCGGTGTCGGAACACCTGGGGCGCTACCGCGAGGCCTTCGATGAGCACCAGCGTCATGTGCTGCAAAGCCAGCAGACGGCCCTCCAGACGGGCATGGCGGACGTACGCCGGCAGGTCAATGAGGCGCTTGCGCGTCATGCCGAGACCCTGGGGGCGCGCGTGGAAGGGCTGACCCGGACCACCGAGGAACGCCTGCGCGAGATCAGCGGCCAAGTGGACAAGCGGTTGAACGAGGGGTTCGAGAAGACCACCGCGACCTTCACCCAGGTCCTCAATCACCTGACCCGTATCGACGAGGCGCAGAAGCGTATCACCGAGTTGTCGAGCAATGTGGTCAGTTTGCAGGAGGTGCTCTCCGACAAGCGTTCAAGGGGGGCGTTTGGCGAGGTGCAACTGGCGGCGTTGGTGCGCAACGTGATGCCGGAACGTAGCTTTGCCTTGCAGCATACATTGGCCAACGGGACGCGGGCCGATTGCATGCTGTTCATGCCGCAACCCACGGGTAGTGTGGCGGTGGACGCCAAGTTCCCCCTGGAGAGCTATCGGCGCATGACGGACGTGGATCTGCCCGCCGCGGAGAGGAATCGCGCCGCGGGGGCCTTTCGCAAGGATATCCGCAGGCATATAGAGGATATTGCCGGTAAGTATATCGTCGAGGGGGAGACTGCCGACGGGGCGATGATGTTCATCCCGGCGGAGGCGGTGTTCGCCGAGATCCATGCGCGGTTCCCGGAACTTGTGGAGCGGGCCTATCGGCGGCGGGTCTGGATGGTGTCGCCCACCACCATGATGGCGATTCTCACCACGGCCAGAGCGGTGCTGAAGGACGCAGCGACCCGTGAGCAGGTCGACATCATACAGCAGCATCTCCATGCACTGTCCAAAGACTTCGGGCGTTTTCAGGAGCGCATGGACCGGCTGGCGGGACACATCCGTCAGGCGCATAAGGACGCGGACGAAGTGGGTATCTCCGCGCGGCGCATCACCGGACGGTTTGAGAAGATCGAACAGGTGGAACTCGACGAATTCCCGGAGGGGGGGCTTCCGGTCTTCAAGAAAGGCCGGTGACCCGCTAGCTAGCCCGGATTATTCATGAATCGCCGCGATGATTGCGCAGAGAATTGTCCGCACAGGGGATTTTCCGACTGAGTGGAATACGGGCTGTATTGCCGAGGAAGGAAAATTCCCTGTGTGGACAAGGATCAAGCAAGGACGCGAGCGACTTCATGAATAGTCCGGGCTAGGAGTCTGCCGGGTTAATAATCCTAAATCCGACAGACTCCTAGGAGATCCTACAGGGTTTTCAGCGTCCGCCATGTGCCGTCCGGTTGGCGGCACGCTGTGCCCTGCACGGTTTCCTTTTTGCCATCGATGATTGCGTGAGTGACAAAGTCCCGGCAGGGGCCGTTGGCGGTCTCGTAGGTCTTGACGGGAATGACCTCATACTCGTTGCCGGTATCGGGATTCTTCCATTTGTGGGCCTTTCGGGTGGGGGTCTTCTCCAGTGCCTCGTTGGCCTGCTCCTGGTCCTGTCTGTCCAGATCCTCCCCAATGCGCGCGCCGATGTAGGCGCCAATGAGGGCGCCCGCCAGGGTTGCCATGGTGTTGCCCGAACCCTTGCCGATCTGTTTGCCAATGACGCTGCCGGCGATACCGCCAATGATGGCGCCACGCTCGCGTTTGGACGGGGATTCGCAACCCGTGAGAAGGGTCAGCGCGACCAGGGCGGAAAAGCAAAGTCGATAGACCATATGCGGACCTCCTGTTATGGTTTCCAGGTTCACGACCTCGGCGCTTCCATGAAGAACACCCTATGTCGGTGTAGGGCGGGAAACGGCAGGGCCGGCCGATGGGCATATGCCGAGCACGGATCACGATCCTACCACAGGGGGCGGGATCCGGGCAGTATCCGCCGAGGGACAACGAGAGTAATCAGCCCGGCCCTTTCAGACCGCTGCATATGGGCGAGATCCGCATCGGGCGGTAGTGGCACCGTCTGGAAGAAATGGCTGGACGACATGCCGAATTCCCGGGGGCCTGGCCCGCCCTGCGAGGATCTGTAGCTCCGATTGCCAAAATGAATGATAAGCCGGCCCGGACGGGGGGTGACCTGAATGGCCGTGGTGGGTACTCCGCGCACATGGATTCTGATGACATAACCCTGCCGCATTGCCTCGCGTTCTACATAGAAACTGAAGAACGAAGACAAGCTCCGCATGCCCGGTCCCGAAGAGGGGCCGGCCCACACAGGCAGCGCAAAGACAACGGCGGTGAGCAAGGCGGTCGAGAGGGATGAATGGATCTTCATGATGTGCTTCCTCGGAGACAATGGGGCCAAAACCCGACGCTTCGAACCGGGTTGGGTTCAGGCCGTACTGTCGCCAACGAAGCCCGGGGTTAATAATTAAGTATAGTTCCGCGAGAGGCTTTTTGATTTTGTGATTCCATTCACACAATTTTTCTTCCCTACCTCAACAATTTCCGCTGTTGGCCAATAAAAAGAGGGTACCAACAGCACAAGAGGAACGGACGATGATGGGATCGAAGATGATTGCGGCAGTCGCGTTGGCGGCGACGCTGGCGACCGGCCCGGTGATGGCGGGGGCGCTTCACAATGCATTGGTCGCCGGCAAGCATGGCAAGGCCATTGCCCTGATCAAGAAGAGCAAACGAAAGGCCTTGAACCGGCCCAATGAAAACGGCTTCACTCCGCTGCAGCTTGCGGTTATGTACAATCGCGAGAAAGAGGCAGCACTGTTGATCAAGCGGGGGGCCAAGGTCAACAAGAAGGACACCGAGGGCATGACGGCTCTGCATGTGGCCGCCGGTAACGCCGGCACCAAGCTCAGCATGTTCAAGCTGCTTGTCAGCAAAGGGGCGAAGGTCAACGCCAGGGACAAGTACGGGCGCACCCCGCTGCACCTGATGGCGCGCGCCGGCAGGCCGGAGGTGGCCCGGTTCCTGATCAAGAAGGGGGCCAAGGTGAAGGTCAAGGACAAACGGGGCAAGACTCCGCTGAAGCTGGCCAAGGCGGCGAAGAACGCACCGATGGTTGCGGCACTGCAGGGCAAGAAGTGGAAACCGCGCTATGCGGGGGGCAGCAAACGCCGTACGGTTTCGATCTCGATACTCGACCTGTAGCCCCATATACCCTGCGGCACTCCATCCAAAGCCCGGTTCGCCGGGCTTTTTTTATGGCCGCCTTTCGGTATACTGTATAAAAAAACAGTATTGGAGTCCCATGGTGCCCCCGGCCTACGCGGAGCTGCATACGCGCTCCAACTTCACCTTTTTGCACGGCGCCTCCCACCCGGAGGAACTGGTGCGGCGCGCCCATGATCTGGGCTATGCGGCGCTGGCGCTCACTGACGTCTGCTCCCTGGCCGGGGTAGTGCGCGCCCATCAGGAGGCGCAGGCGTGTGGCCTGCACCTGATTGTAGGCAGCGAGGTCACCCTGGAGGCGGGCCCCCGGCTGGTGCTGCTGGCGCAGGACCGGGCCGGCTACGGGCGGCTCTCAGCGCTGATCAGCCAGGGCCGGCTGCGGGCGGAGAAGGGGGAGTGCCGACTGACGCGGGCCGATCTGAACGGGGGGCTGGCAGGGTGCCTCGCCCTCTGGTTGCCGTCAGGAGACGAGGCGCGGGCGGCGGAAGAGGGGCGCTGGCTGAAGGACCGCTTCCCGGACCGGCTGTGGATCGGCGTGGCCCAGTTGCGGCGGGGGGAGGACGGGCGCATCCTGGCCCGGGCGCAGCGGTTGGGGACGCGCCTGGGGCTGCCGTTGACGGCGGCGGGCGGGGTGTGGATGCATGTGGCCGGGCGCAAGGCCCTGCAGGACACCCTCACCGCCATCCGTCTGCGCACCCCCTTGGCGGAGGTGGGCCTGGCGCTGGAACCCAACGCCGAGCGCCACTTGCGGCCGCGGGAGGCGCTGGCGCGGCTCTATCCCCCGCCGCTGTTGGCGGAGACGCTGCGCATCGCCAGGCGTTGTGCCTTCTCTCTCGACACGTTGCGCTACGAGTATCCGGACGAATTGGCGCCGCCCGGCGTCACGCCCGATGCGCACCTGCGGGCGCTGGTGGAGGCGGGAGCGCGGCGGCGCTGGCCGGCGGGAATACCGGCGAAGGTGCGCACGCTGATCGAGCATGAACTGGCGCTGATCGTGGAGCTGCGGTACGCACCCTATTTTCTCACCGTGCACGACATTGTGCGTTTCGCCCGCTCGCGGGGCATCCTCTGCCAGGGGCGGGGTTCGGCGGCCAATTCGGCGGTCTGTTACGCCCTGGGCATCACCGAGGTGGACCCGGCGCGCATGGAGATGTTGTTCGAGCGTTTCATCTCGAAGGAGCGTGGCGAACCGCCGGATATCGATGTGGATTTCGAGCACCACCGCCGCGAGGAGGTGATCCAGTACATCTATGAAAAATACGGCCGCGAGCGGGCGGCGCTGGCGGCCACGGTGATCAGTTACCGGCCACGCAGCGCCCTGCGCGACGTGGGCAAGGCGCTGGGGCTGACCCTGGATCAGGTGGACCGGCTGGCCAAGAGCATCAGTGGCTGGGATGGGCGGGAGGTGCGGCCGGAGCGGTTGATGGAGGCGGGCTTCGACCCGGAAAATCCGGTGATCCGGCGGCTGATGGCGCGGGTGGCGGAACTCATGGGCTTTCCGCGTCACCTCTCCCAACACGTGGGCGGTTTCGTCATCGCCCGCGGCCTCCTCACCGAACTGGCGCCGGTGGAGAATGCCGCCATGCCGGGGCGCACCCTGATCCAGTGGGACAAGGATGATCTGGAGGCGCTGGGACTGCTCAAGGTGGACTGCCTGGCGCTGGGCATGCTGAGCGCCATCCGCCGGGCGTTCGCACACATCGGCGATTTCCATGGCATCCGCATGGGCATGGCCGATGTGCCGCCAGAGGACCCGGCGGTGTACCGCATGATCCAGTGCGCCGACACCGTGGGGGTGTTCCAGATCGAGTCCCGCGCCCAGATGTCCATGCTGCCGCGGTTGCGCCCGGCCTGTTTCTACGACCTGGTGATCGAGGTGGCCATCGTCCGACCCGGTCCCATCCAGGGTGACATGGTGCATCCCTACCTGCGCCGGCGGCAGGGGCGGGAGCCGGTGGCGTACCCCTCGTCGGAGGTGGAAGCAGTGCTGGGGCGCACCCTTGGCGTGCCCATCTTTCAGGAACAGGTGATCAAGGTGGCTCAGGTGGCGGCCGGTTTCAGCGCTGGCGAAGCGGACCGGCTGCGCCGCTCCATCGCCGCCTGGCGCCGTCGTGGCGCCCTGGAGCAGTTCGAGCAGCGGCTCATCGGGGGCATGATGGCGCGGGGTTATGAAGAGTCCTTCGCCCGGCGTATCTATCAACAGATCCTCGGTTTCGGCGAATACGGCTTTCCCGAATCCCACGCTGCCAGCTTCGCCCTGCTGGTGTACGTCTCCGCCTGGCTCAAATGTCACCATCCGGCGGCCTTCTTCGCCGCCCTGCTGGACAGTCAGCCGATGGGGTTCTACGCCCCGGCCCAGCTCATCCAGGCGGCGCGGCGGGCAGGGGTGGAGGTGCGACCGGTGGACGTGCGCCGAAGTGGCTGGGCGTCCCGGCTCGAAGCAGGTGAAGGACACTGCGGCGGGGAGGGGCGTGCGCGCCGTCCCGTCCTGCGCCTCGGGTTGCAACAAGTGAAAGGGCTTTCCCGGCTGGGAGCGGAACGGCTGTTGGCGGCGCGGGCGGAGGCCCCCTTCGGTTCGGTGGGGGATTTGGCCCGTCGCGCCAATCTGAACAAAAAGGATCTGGCGGCGCTGACCTCCGCCGACGCCCTCAAAGGGCTGGCTGGCAATCGCCACCAGGCGGCGTGGGCGGTGGCGGGGGTGCAGGCGCCGCTGCCGCTCTTTCCGGAACCGACGGCGGAGCCGGCCGTGCCCCTGCTGCGTCCGCCCACCGAAGGGGAGGGGATCGTGGCCGATTATGCCAGCACCGGCCTCACCCTCGGCCGTCATCCGCTGGCGTTGTTGCGGGGACATCTGCAGCGCCGGGGGTTGCTCACCGCCGCCGAGGCGAATGGTCGTCCCCACGGGGTCTGGGTACGCACCGGCGGGCTGGTGATCAATCGCCAACGGCCGGCGTCGGCCCACAACGTCACCTTCATGACCCTGGAGGACGAGACGGGGCAGATCAACCTGGTGGTGTGGCAGCGGGTGGCGGAACGCCAGCGGGCGGTGCTGTTGCGCGCCCGCCTGCTGGGGGTGGTGGGGGACGTGCAACGGGAGGGCGAGGTGGTGCATGTGGTGGCGCGCAGGCTCTATGACCACTCGCATCTGCTCGGTGGACTGATGACCCGGTCGCGGGATTTCCATTGAGACAGGGACAGAATCGCACGGGGTTTTCTTGTATACTTCCCCCTTTCGTATTTCACAAAGTGGCACTGGCTTGGCCGGCGCCCGACAATATTCGAGAGGAGTGGCACAATGGCGCATGTTGTTGTTTTGGGTGCAGGTACCGGCGGTCTCCCCTGTGCCTATGAGCTTCGGTCCGAACTGGGCGCGGAGCATGAGGTGACGATCATCAACGAACGGGAGTATTTCCAGTTCGTTCCCTCCAACCCGTGGGTGGCCGTCGGCTGGCGCGACCGCGCCAGCGTCACCTTCGACCTCCGGCCGCATGTGGAGAAAAAGGGCATCAACTTCATCGCCAAGCGGGTGGACAAGATCGACGCCGAAAACAACCGGCTTGAGCTGGACGGAGGGGATACCCTCTCTTACGACTATCTGGTGATCGCCACCGGCCCCAAGCTCTCCTTCGACGAAGTGGAGGGCTCCGGCCCCGGCAAGCACACGCACTCCGTCTGCACCGTCGATCACGCGCTGGAGACCTATGAAGGCTACAAGAATCTGCTGGACGATCCCGGCCACGTCATCATAGGCGCCATGCCCTTTGCCTCGTGTTTCGGGCCGGCTTATGAGTTCGCCTTCATCGTTGACGCCGACCTGCGCAAGCGCAAGATGCGTGACCGGGTACCCATGACCTTCGTCACCTCCGAACCCTATATCGGCCATCTGGGTCTGGGTGGGGTGGGCGACTCCAAGGGATTCCTCGAAAGCGACCTGCGCAACCACCACATCAACTGGATCACCAACGCCAAGGTGGTCAAGGTGGAAGCGGGCAAGATGCACGTGGAGGAGTACAACGATGCCGACCAATTGGTCAAGACCCACGAGCTGGACTTCAAGTTCTCCATGATGTTGCCCGCCTTCAAGGGCGTGGATGCGGTGGCCGAGGTGGAGGGGCTGTGCAATCCGCGCGGCTTCGTGCTGGTGGATTCGCACCAGCGCAACCCCACTCATCCCAACATCTTCGGCGCCGGCGTATGTATCGCCATCCCGCCGGTGGAGGCCACCCCAGTGCCCACCGGCGCGCCCAAGACCGGTTACATGATCGAGTCCATGGTGACCGCCATCGTGCACAACATCGCCGACGAACTGGCGGGCAAGGAGCCCTCCACCAATGCCACCTGGAACGCCATTTGTCTGGCGGATATGGGCGACACCGGGGCCGCCTTCGTCGCCCTGCCGCAGATCCCGCCGCGCAACGTGGCCTGGTTCAAGAAAGGCAAGTGGGTGCACATGGCCAAGATCGCCTTCGAAAAATATTTCATCCGCAAGATGAAGAAGGGCACCTCCGAGCCCATCTACGAGAAATACATCCTCAAGATGCTGGGTATCGGCAAGCTAAAGTAACCGTGGGGGAGGCGCCCGCATCGGCTACAATGAATCCATGATCGATACGCCAATCCCCCGTCATACCACGGTTGCCGTGCGCGTGGGTGATGTGGTCATCGGCGGCGGTGCGCCGGTGGTCGTGCAGTCCATGACCAACACCGACACCGCCGACGCGCAGGCCACGGCCGATCAGGTGGAGGCGCTGGCGCGGGCCGGCTCCGAGCTGGTGCGCATCACCGTCAACAACCCGGCCTCGGCGGAGGCGGTGCCGCGAATCCGCGATGCCCTCGACGCCCGTGGCCTCGACGTGCCGCTGGTGGGGGACTTCCACTTCAACGGCCACCGTTTGCTGACCGAGCATCCTGCCTGTGCCGAGGCATTGGCCAAGTACCGCATCAACCCCGGCAACGTGGGCAGTGGAGAGACCCGTGACGCCCAATTCGCCGGCATGATCGAAACCGCGGCCCGGCTCGGCAAGGCGGTGCGCATCGGCGTCAACTGGGGCAGTCTCGACAAGGGCCTGGTGGCCCGCATGATGGACGAGAACGCTCGCGCCGACGCGCCGCTGGAGAGCGAGGCCATCACCCGCGAGATCATGGTCGCCTCCGCGCTGGAGAGTGCCGCGCAGGCGGAGGCAGTGGGTCTGGGGCGCGACCGTATCGTGCTCTCCTGCAAGATGAGTGGGGTACAGGATCTGATTGCCGTTTACCGGCTGCTCGCTGCGCGCTCCGATTATGCCCTCCATCTTGGGCTCACCGAGGCGGGCATGGGCGACCGCGGCGTGGTGTTCTCCACCGCAGCGTTGGCGGTATTGCTTCAGGAGGGTATCGGCGACACCATTCGCGTCTCTCTCACACCGGAGCCTGGTGGCGAGAGGACGCGTGAGGTCAAGGTGGCGCAGGAGATCCTTCAGGCGCTGGAATTGCGCAGTTTCGCTCCCACCGTGATTGCCTGCCCCGGTTGCGGCCGCACCACCAGTACCTTCTTCCAGCGTCTCGCCCAGCAGATCGAGGGCTACCTGCGCGCGCAGATGCCCCACTGGCGGGGCCGGTACCCGGGTGTGGAGACCCTCTCCGTGGCGGTGATGGGGTGCGTGGTCAATGGTCCCGGTGAAAGCCGCCACGCCGACATCGGCATCAGCCTGCCGGGCACCGGTGAGCAGCCCTCCGCGCCCGTCTTCATCGACGGTGAAAAGCGCATCACGCTGAAGGGCGAGGGGATCGCCGAGCAGTTTCAGCAGATCGTGGAAGAGTACGTAGAGACCCGCTTCGGTCCCCCCGGCTGAAACCCGGCGTCCATCTGAAAATGAGGAGCCCCATGCCATGCTGAAATTGTCCGCTGTATCCCTATTGTCCCTGTTCGTGTCGGCCCCATTGCTGGCGGAAGAGGCGCCCCCAGCGATTACCGTCTCCCGTCTCCAGCTCGACACCGCCCAACGTATTGCCCGGGCGGCCGTGGAGGCGTGCCGTAAGGAGGGTGTCCAGATCGGCGTCACCGTGGTGGACCGCAACGGACTCGTCCAGGTCGCCCTGCGCGATACTATCGCCGCGCCCATTACCCTCGCCATCAGCCGCCAAAAGGCCTTCACTGCCGCTAATTTCAATGCCGCCACCTCCGCCCTCGGCGATCGCGCCAACACCCCCATTGGCCGGGTGAAGGGGCTGGTGATGTCTGCCGGCGGCCTGCCCATCCAGGCGGGTGGTCAACTGCTCGGCGCCGTGGGCGTCAGCGGCGCCCCTTCCGGCAAGACCGACGAGTCCTGCGCCCGCGCGGGCATCGATGCGGTGAGTGAGGATCTGGAATTGGCAATGTAGTGACTCAGCCGGCTCTGGCCCGGGAGGATTCGGTATCCCGAATGGCGCGCACCCAGCCCTCCATGGCCACATTGGCGACGGGCATGGGGGCTTCCAGAAAACTGAGGACAAAGCGGTCGGGGAGTTCGGCGATGCCGATGGAACGCGGGCGCAGCGCCAGCACCGGCGGGTCGGGGAGGGTGATGCCGAAACAGAAGACGATGTTCTTGGCGGCGAGGATCTCGTCGCTGATTCGGCCTTCAGGAAGGTCTGCGGTATGGGCGTAGTGGTCAAACACGGCGATGAATCGCGCCACGGGATGGTTTTCGATCTGTCCGCGCAGGTACTCGATGATGGCGTCCACGTCGTCGAAGCGGGCCTCGTCCTTGCCGATCTCCAGAACGAAGGTTGGGTAGCGCTCTTCTGTCAGCCGTTGCTTCATGCGCTTTTCCTCGTGTCGGTTGTGCCTTGTGGGTTGGGGGCCTGTGGGATTCGACGCTGATCGTCTGCGAATCTCCGTGATCTTCGCTTCGATCCTCGATACCCAGCAGGATGCCGCGCCCTGGCCCGGATTATTCATGAAGTCGCTCGCGCCCTTGCTTGATCCTTGTCCACATAGGGAATTTTTCTTCCTCGGCAATACAGCCCGTATTCCGCTCGGTCGGAAAATCCCCTGTGCGGACAATGCTCTGCGCAATCATCGCGGCGATTCATGAATAATCCGGGCGCAGCGATACGCGGAGATCCCTGTCAGGTGGTTGATCCACAAGGGAGATGGTAGGGGAGCCATGAATGACGGGCATTGATATATTTCAATGCCCCATGCAGCGAAAAGGTGAAGGCGGAACCTGCACTCCCCGCCCCCTTCGTATTCATGGTTCCCGGCAGGGGACTCGTAACTCCGACGCCTTCAGGCGGCAATGCGTTTTTTACTCACTCGCCCCTTGAGGGGTGGAACGCGCGCGGAGGTGGGTGTTTGAACCCTCACCCTGGCCCTCTCCCAGTCTTGGGAGAGGGGATAATCGGCCCCCGGACCGATCCATCCGGTTTTTATTAACCCGGCAACACTATATATCGCATTCAGGGCTTCAGGCAGGCGCCGGAACAAGGCGCAGTGCGCAGGCAAGGGTCATTCCCTTGCCAAGGTCGCTCCAGTGCATCCATGCACTCGCGAGACTTGGACATCCTGTCCAGCGCGCTGGAACGTAGGTCCAGTGCCTGCCTGAAACCCCTAACCCTATGATATTCAAAGACAGGCCACGGCTGAATACGATATAGATTGTTGCCGGGTTAATAGCCGGTGAAGCGTTCGTAGCGACGGCCCGATGGCGCATTCTGGCCGGCCCTCACTCGATCGGCATACTGGGCAGGGCGTCGACCGTGTCCATGCATTTACGGCGTTTCAGGGACAAACTTCTTCTGAAGTTCGCTGCCCAGATCTTCCGGCATCTCCACCGGGGCGAGTTCGCCCAGCAGGCCGCTCAGGGAGGGGGCCTTTTCTTCTATGTCGGTGTAGCCCATTTCCATGAGGGTCTGGCGGAGGAATGCCTCGGCGCAGTGCCGGATCTCCTCCAGCTTGCGGGGTTCGATGCCGAGCATCTCACAGGTTTCGTCCGCACTCAGGCCGTCGATGTCCGTGAGTACCACGGACTGACGCCACAGTCGCGGCATCATGGCCAGGACCTGATGTACAGTGGTCTGCTGTTCCCAGCGCACTACCGCCTGTTCCGGCGTCTGCACACCCGGTTTCGGGATCAGGTCTTCCAACCGGACCTGCTCGTCCGGCAGGTAGTACTCGAACATCTCCGTTTCTTCCTCATCCAGGGTGTCGCTGGGGGCGAGAGGTGGTGATGCCTCCGTGGGGAGAGTGAGATCCATCTGTGCCCGGCTGCGCGCCACTTCCTCTTCCAGCACTTCGAGCATGATCTGGTAGAGCCAACGGTCGATCTGGATGGCGGAGTCGCGATCCTCGAAACGGGTGTAGCCTCTCACCACCACCGCGTCGACCAGCTCGTCCGGGGTGATGTCGTTTTCGATCAGATCCCCCGCGGCCTGGAGATAGGCAATCTCGCGCTGCGCGTTTTTGTAGAGGGCACCAAGATGGGACTGGATCAGGTCGAAGTAGAGCTTGCGCCGCTCCTGCTCCTGCGCCTTCTCCCCCGCCTTGAGGTCGGCGCGTAGCTGCTGGCGGCGTTTTTTACGCCGCCAGAGGGGTTCGTTCTTGAGGAAGCTCTTGTGTTTTTTGATCTGTCGGCGGATTTCCGCAAAGGCGTCGCGGATCACGGTCTCCACATTCGGCCCTTCTTCGTGGGCGGTCAGGGTCTTGTGCGGCAGATAGAGTTCCAGCGCGACGCGGTACAGGACCTGTGTGCCGTGACTCTGAACGGCGGCGCGCAGGAACAGGTCGTCTTCTTCGAAACCGTTCAGCAGGGGCTGCAGTGAGGACAGCCGTTCCTCGAACAGGGCGCTCAGGGACTTTTTGGCCTCTTTGCTGATATTGCGGTAGACGATCTGTTTTTTCATTGTTGTCTGGCTCCGGTATAAAAGGCATGTTCCCTGTATGGGGGCAACCGGTGCGGGTTACAACCATCCTTTGTGCTTGAACAGCCAGTAGGGGGCGATGGCGCTGAGCACCATGGCGCCGAGCGCCAATGGGTAGCCGGCCGGCCAGCCGAGTTCCGGCATCAGGCGGAAGTTCATGCCATAGATGCTGGCGATGAGGGTAGGGGGGAGGAAGACCACCGAGGCAAGGGTCATCACCTTGATGATGCGGTTCTGTTCCACGTTGATCATGCCGGTGGCGGCATCCATGAGAAAGTTGACCTTTTCGAACAGATAGCCGGTGTGGGGCATCAGGGAGTCGATGTCCCGCAGCAGTTCGAGGGCGGTTTGGTGGCCCTGCTCATCGAGATGGGCATGGCGCAGCAGGAACCGCACTGCGCGTTGGGTGTCGAGCAATACCAGGCGGATCTTGCCGTTCAGGTCCTCGAATCGGGTGATCAGGCCAAGCAGGTTGTCCATGTCCTGCTCGTCTTCGGAGAATACCTTGCAGGAGGCCTCTTCCAGTTTGTTGTAGAGTTCCTCCAGCAGATCGGCCAGCAGGTCGACCTTGGTCTCGAACAGGCCCAGCATCACCGCCAGGCCGTCCTCGCCGATCCCGCGCCGGCGGCGGGCACGCAGCCGGAACATCCGGAAGTCGGCCAGATCCACCTCGTGTACGGTAAAGAGTCTGCCGTTGTTGACGGTAAATGAGGCGGTCACCTTTTTCGGTGGCTGCTCGGCATCTTCCTGAAATGCCAGGTCGGCATCGTCGATGAAATAGGAGTGGATATGCAGACCGCGTTCGTCGGTGTAGAAACGGGCGGTGTCTTCGATCTCCTCCAGTTCCTCCGTGGAAGGCAGTTGCTGGTCATAACTGCTTTCCACCAGCAGCCGCTCTTCGGCAGTGGGGGAGACCAAGTCGACCCAGACCCATGCATTTGGCAGTGGCGCGTCCTTGTCGAGAGGGCTTTGCTGGAGTCGCCGGTTTTCGAAAACAAAGCCGGTAAGCATGATGGTCGTTATCCTGTGGTTCAAATTGCCGGCTTGTCGCCGGCGTCGTTCAAGGCGGGTTCAGTCAGTCTTCGGCGATCCGCTCCAGGTTCCTGATATCGAGCAGAAAGCGGTTGGGGGATGTCTCCACCAGCAGGCTCTGACGCTTGAATTCGGCGATGGTGCGGCTGGTGGTTTCGGTGGTGATGCCGAGCATGGCGCCCATGTCCTCGCGGCTGAAGAGTTCACATTCGGCGCTCTCCTCGTTACGCACCAAGCGCAGCAACAGGCGCGAGACCCGCTGGCGGGCGGAGCCGGTGGAGAGTTCGGTGAGCCAGGCATCCGCCTCGCTCAGCGCCCGCTGCCAGCGGGACATCAGTTCCTGGTGCAGCCGGGGATTCTCTTCCGCCAGCCGGGCCACCACCTTGACCGGGAAACGGCATACCTCGGTCTCGTGCAGCACCACCGCGTCGTGCTGGTATTCCTCGGCCACCAGGGCTTCGAGCCCCAGTACATCGCTGGAGCGCGCCAGGCGCACGATGCGCTGGCCGCCATCCGGCAGATATTGCACCAGCTTCACCACGCCACTGCGTACGGTGAACATGTGGGTGCCGGGGCTGCCGGCGCGATAGAGGACGGAGCCGGGCGGCAGCACGAATTGATCGATGGGCTGATGGATGCGCTCGAAGTCCTTTTCCTGCAGGCCGCTGAACAGGACGCTCTCACGCAACGAGCAGGTGAGACAGTTCGCCTCGCCGGCCCAGGCCTCTTTGAGTGTGACGTTCTTTACCATCGTGTCCGATCCGTTTTCCAACTGCGCCCGACGCAGCTTTGACCGCAGTGTTCCATCGCCGTTCAACCCACCTTGGGCAGATGGGAAAGGGCTTCCTCGATGGCCTCCTTCGGCAGGTCGTAGTTGTGCAGGTCGCCGGCCAGATAGTGCTCGTAGGCCGCCATGTCGAAATGGCCATGCCCCGAGAGGTTGAAGAGGATCGTCTTTGCCTCGCCGCTCTCTTTGCACGCCTGGGCTGAGCGTATCGTCGAGGCGATGGCGTGGGTGGATTCCGGCGCGGGGATGATGCCCTCGGTGCGGGCAAACAGCAGTCCGGCCTCGAAGGTCTCGAGTTGCGGGATGGCCACCGCGTCCACCAGCCCCTCCTGATGCAACTGACTCACCAGCGGCGAGTCGCCGTGGTAGCGCAGTCCGCCGGCGTGGATGCCGGGCGGCACGAAGTCGTGGCCGAGGGTGAACATCTTCAACAGCGGGGTGAGGCCGATGGCGTCACCGAAATCGTAGGCGTATCTGCCCTTTGTAAGGGTGGGGCAGGAGCTGGGTTCCACCGCCAGCAGGCGCACCTCCCTGCCCGCCGCCTTGTCGGCGAAGAAGGGAAAGGCCACGCCGCCGAAGTTGGAGCCGCCACCGCAGGGGGCATGCACCTCGTCCGGGTATTCGCCCACCTTTTCCAGCTGCTTGCGCGCCTCCTGGCCGATGATGGTCTGGTGTAGCAGCACGTGGTTGAGCACCGACCCAAGGGCGTAATTGGTGTCGTCGCGCCCCGCCGCCTCCTCCGCCGCCTCGGAGATGGCGATGCCGAGGGAACCGGGTGACTCGGGGTGCTCGGCGAGGACCTTGCGGCCCGATTCGGTCATGTCGGTGGGGCTGGCGAAGACCTCCGCGCCCCAGGTCTGCATCATGGTGCGGCGATAGGGTTTTTGCTCATAGCTCACCTTGACCATGTAGACGCGTACATCGAGGCCGAACATCTGCCCCGCCAGCGACAGCGCGCAGCCCCACTGGCCGGCGCCGGTCTCGGTGCTCAGGCGCCGGATGCCCGCCTCGCGGTTGTACCAGGCCTGGGGCACGGCGGTGTTGGGCTTGTGGGAGCCGGCGGGGCTTACCGATTCGTTCTTGTAGAAGATCTTCGCCGGGGTGCCGAGGGCCTGCTCCAGCCGATGGGCGCGATAGAGGGGCGAGGGACGCCACAGAGCCAACGCCTGACGGACCTCATCGGGGATCGGGATCCAACGTTCGGCGCTCACCTCCTGCTCGATCAGGGCGTCGGGAAATATCGCCGCGAGCGCGTCCGGTCCCACCGGCTTGCCGTCCGGGCCGAGGGGTGGGGCGGGGGGATTGGGCATGTCGGCCACCACGTTGTACCAGTGGGTGGGGATATCGGCCTCGTCGAGCAGGATCTTGGTGTTCATTGGGCGGACTCCTGGCGGATTGTTATGGATCATTGGAG
>JALSTP010000075.1 GCA_026983675.1 Sedimenticola sp. | reverse complement strand
AGAGAAGACGACGGGGCGGCGTTCCCCACGCCTGTGGGGATGAACCGATTATAAAGTCACAAGCGTCTGGAATGTAATTGCGTTCCCCACGCCTGTGGGGATGAACCGTGATGGCACCATATTTTGAATTGCCTGTATTAGCGTTCCCCACGCCTGTGGGGATGAACCGGGATCAACCCGGCAGGCCCCTCCTTTAGCCTGTCTCTGGCGGGGTCAAGTTTGGCCGGTTTTGGCCGATGGAGTGCTTGTATGGGGTGATTCATCTTCGTCAGGAGTTTTTGCGTGTAATGGGGTCGTTTGCTACAACAGGGATAAATCAGGTTTCCGTCCATCCTCGTTCTGTGGAATGGGAAGTCAGGGACGCAATTTCGGCAATCCTGGAGATTGCACTCAAGCCGGTCGGTTTTCGGCGCCAACTGCAGGAGATTCTGGATGTTCTCGTGTCCATTTCCTGGCTGAGGGCGGCGAACAAGGGGGCGATCTTCGTCACCAACGGTCAGCGCGAGCTGGTGATGGTGGCGCAGCACGAGCTTTCGGCGCCATTGCTCGACAAATGTGCGAAAGTGCCTTTCGGTTGTTGTCTCTGCGGCCGGGCGGCCGAGTCGAAGCGTGTTCTGTTTCGGAACTGCGTGGACCACGATCACGATATTCGTTTCGATGGCATGGAGGATCACGGTCACTACAATCTGCCCCTCACCGACCCCAACGGCGATGTGATTGGTGTCGTGGTGCTCTACCTGGAGCATGGCCATACGCCCCATTCTCAAGAGCTTCAGTTCATGGAGATGCTGGGACACGCGCTTTCCAACGTGATTTTGAGCCGCGATCTCAAGCTCAAGGCGGAGGTCAACGCCATTCGCCTGCAGCAGGCGCAGATGGATATGCTGCACAAGCTGGTGGCCGCTTCGGAGTTCCGCGACAATGAGACCGGCGCGCACATCAAGCGAATGACCCAGTATGCGTTGTGCATCGGCAGACGGGTGGGTCTGGGACAGGAGGATCTGAAGCTGCTGGAACTGGCGGCGCCCATGCACGATATCGGCAAGGTGGGGATTCCGGACGAGATACTTCTGAAGCCCGGCAAGCTCACTGCCGAGGAGTGGGCGATCATGCAACGGCATGCGGAGATCGGCGCGAATATCCTCTCCGGCACCCACGAACTGCTGCGGGCCAGCCGCGACATCGCCTGGTGCCATCACGAGAAGTGGGATGGCAGCGGCTATCCGCGTGGGTTGAAGGGGGAGGAGATCCCCCTGTTTGCGCGTATTTGCGCGCTGGCCGATGTGTTCGATGCGTTGACCTCGGAAAGGCCTTACAAGTCGGCCTGGCCGGTGGAGGATGCCATCGCTTTCATCCAGGAGAATTCCGGGAGTCACTTCGATCCTGCTCTGGTGGAGGCGTTCACCGGGGGACTGCGGGAGATGCTGGAGATCCGGCTGATCTACAACGATCACGATCCGGAACCCACGGCACGCAAGGTGGTGTTGCGTGAAGCCCTGCCCCGCGAGGGGGTGGTGAGCTGGCGCGCTTCGATGTCGGTGGGGGTCGATTTCATCGACAAGCAGCATCAGTATCTGATCGATCTGATCAATCGTATTCACGAGGGGATTGAGCAGGGCGATACGGTGGCTATCGTACAGGCGCTGCTGGACATGAAGACCTATACGGAGGTCCATTTTACCGATGAAGAGGACCTCATGCGGCGCAACGGATATCCTGACCTGGAGCGGCACATGGCGCTGCATCAGGGGTTCATCGAGAAGACAGAGTCCTTCCTGGTCGATTTCGAGCGCTATCCCCTGGCCATCGGTTC
Source organism: Sedimenticola sp. (assembly GCA_026983675.1). Classification (GTDB taxonomy): domain Bacteria; phylum Pseudomonadota; class Gammaproteobacteria; order Chromatiales; family Chromatiaceae; genus JALSTP01. The sequence continues at coordinate 66,624 of JALSTP010000075.1, read as the reverse complement.
CGAGTTTTTCCACTATCTGGTGAACTGGCTGGTGCACCACATTCAGAAGGTCGATGCCGAATACGGCCGTTACCTCGCCGGCAAGGGGGACGCCGTTCGCTGAGCGACCGTGCGGCGGCGGGCCGACCCTTGAGTCCGGGTTGCGGCGGCACGCATCCAAGGGGCGCCTGCCTGAAGCCCTGAATGCGATATATATTGTTGCCGGGTTAATAATATCATGTCCCCGGTAATGATTGGATTCGCCAAATGATGCCCGTATTCGACATCACGCTCGATCTATCGCGTTGCGGCTACGAGGACTCGGAGGTGGAGCATGCCCTGTGGTCCTGGCTGGTCTGCCTGCACTCCGCGGGGCAGATCACCAATGATGACTATGTGTTTGTCTGGAAGGACACGACCCTGCGGGTCACGGTGGTCTGTCCGGAACGGGAGGCGTTGTTTATCAAGACTCCCATGAAGTATGCCCGGCAACAAAGGGCAAGACTGGAGGCCATCACCGGGGGCGGGATCACCTTCGAGGAAGCCGGGATGGAGCCGCAGGAAGGCGCCTATGAGGTGCCGCGCCGGTCGAGTTTCTATATCCTGCGCTCTGGATGGTTTTCACCACTCATCTGTGGCGACACGTTCAGGCCGGTACCACTCTACCTCATCCCGCCCACGGACCCCGATGGCGATAGCTATGACAACGTCAGAACTTGGGAATACAGCTATCGGCGGCTCTACGGACTGTGGCTGAACGGGACGGTGGGCGAGCAATTTGCGTTGCGACAGATGCAGGATCCCCGGTCGACGCTCTCCTCGATCGGGCGCGACCTGTGCCACCGTATCGAGACACTGACAGGGACACCAACCTATTACTTTCTTATGAACGACCGACACTGGTCACGCAAGCAGGATCTCTCACGAAAATGTCCCCTTACCGGCAAAGCATGGCGGATCGAGGGCGCAACGACGTCCGATTTCATTGCCTTCAAGTGCGATGCCTCAAGGCTGGTCTCGGAATTGTCCCCCAGTTGCCGGGATGCGTAGTCCCCTTTTGCCGTAATTGATCTTGACGAGGTTGGCGTCAGCGTCTATCCTGAGTAATTATACTAACCGGTCGGTTTTGTTATGGCCCGTTCCCCCAAGGCGCAAGCCACGCGCGAGAGGATACTGCGCGCGGCCGATGAATTGTTCTATCTCCATGGCTACAACGCCACGGGGCTGGACCGGATCATCCGTGAAGCCGGCGTCACCAAGGGCAACTTCTATTACCATTTCGAGAGCAAGGAGGCGCTGGCCCTTGCCACGCTGGACTGGCATTTCGAGAAAGGCGCCGATGAGATGGCCGGCAAGGCATTGAAAAGCCGGCGCTCACCGCGGGCGAAACTGCTGGCCATTCTTGACCACATGGCGGGCCGGCAGAAAGTACAGCACAAGGCGGGCCGTATCTGCGGCTGTTATTTCGGCAATTTCACCCTGGAGATGAGCGCGGAGAGCGAGCGGATGCGAAAGAAGGTGCAGGAGATCTTTCAGCGCTACCGGATTCTGTTTCGCGATCTGATCGAACAGGCGGCCGCCGCCGGTGAGGTTGGCCCCTCGGTCGATCCCGACCGCACGGCAGGGATGATCCTGGCGTTGATGGAGGGCGCGATCCTGCTCGATAAGGCGGCACAGCGGCCGAAGGCCGTGGCCGACGCCGTCCGCTTCATCCGACAATATCTGAAGGGCTGATTTTTTCTCCAAAAATAGACCGACCGACCCGTTTTTTTACAAGAGGAGCAACCCCGTGAACGACAAACCGCCCTTACTAAACCCCACCCCTCCCGCCGATGACAAGGCCCGCGTCGACGGCATCCTGAACGCAGTCGCGGCCTCCCTGGGTTTCGTGCCCGACGGACTGCGGCTTTACAGCATCAGTCCGCCCCTGCTGGAGAATTTCGTCGCCGGAGTGGGTTATTTCCGGGAACACCCAACGCTGCGCCAGGAGCTGCTGGCGATGATCCGCTATCTGGGTTCGTCCCGGGCGAATTGCAGGTTCTGCATCGATCTCAACGAGGGGTTTCTCTCCGCCATGGGTCTGGATCTCGACGCGATCCGGGCCGCCCGCGAAAACCCCGCGGCAGCGCCTTTGGAACCGAACGAGATTCCGCTGCTGCTTCTGGCGCTGAAGGCCCTCGATGACGCGGCATCCGTGGACGAAGCGGATCTGGACACTGCGCGCACCGCTGGCTGGAACGACCAGGAGCTGTTCGACGTGGTGACCCTTGCCGCCAATAACCGGGCGTTCAATATCGTACTCAAGACCTTCAATATCGAACATCAGGGGGCCTTGGCCTGAGCGGATCCACTGGTGGCAACCATTTGGTCGGGAGGCGAAAATACAGCGCGGTTGGTGTCTGAAACCACGTCGATGTGGGGTTCGGTCACAAGGCGAGCACGCGGTGTTTGATACAGCCCTTCAAACGGCCATAGCGCCAGTTGAGTTGCCAGAGCAGGGCCGGACGCACGTCGGCGTGACGCAGGCGCGGCAGACGACGGATCAGTCGCATCCACGCGCGGAGGCCCTCCTTCACATTGAGTTTCGGCATGCCCTGTGGCCGGTACTTCTTGTAGAGCAACACGTTGAACTCGCCCCAGGTGCGGGCCTGCCGCAGCGCGCCTCTCGGATCATCGGGAAAACGGATGTGGACGACACCCTTGTCCGCAAAGCCGAAACTGTGTCCGGTGAGCTGGATACGCCAACAGTAGTCGGTGTCCTCCAGCAGACGCATGGATTCGTCGAACCCGCCCACTTCTTCGTGGATCTTGCGCCGCACGCCCAGCCCACATCCCCCCGAGTGGGGCAGATAGGGCGGATAACGGTATTGCTGCAGGCCCTCCGCCTGCGCACAGCCACGGATCCGTCTGTCACCTTCTCCCGGCGGGTTGAGGCGCTCGCATTCCCAGCGACTGGCCACCAGATCGTATTCGTCGAGCGCCTCGCGCAGGGCCGCCACCCAGCCCACTCCCGGCACGTCGTCCGCGTCCACGAACAGGATGCAGTCCCCTCGCGCCACCTCCACGCCGCGATTGCGCGCATGGGCCGCCCCCTGCCGCCCGTCGGCCTCGATCAGACGCAGGCGGGGAAATCGCTGCATGAATCGGCGTACGATCTCACGAGTGTCGTCGGTCGAACCGTTGTCGGCGACGATGACCTCCCAGTCGCCCCGGAAGGTCTGTTCGGCCAGCGCCTGCAGGTTCTCCCCGATTGTCCGGCCTTCGTTGTATGCCGGCACCACGACACTCACGTCCACTCTGTCGGTCACGCCCTCGCTCCTTGCGCCGGCGGGATCCGCCGGATGGAGCGGCGGACGTAGCGCCGGGAGGCCGCCAGCAGTTCGGGAACCGTGACGAAACGGTAACGGGTCCCATTGTGGTCCAGCCAGTCATCCAGTGCGCCAAGCATCGCATCACGGGGCGGATAGTCATCGGCGGTGAATTTGTACAGGGCGTCGTGCAGCAGTACGATGGACCCGGGCCGCACCTTCTCTTCCAGCACCGCCCGCATGCGGCCCGCATCCCGCTCGCACCAGTCGCGGACGAGGACATCCCAGGCAATCGCCTGATAGCCTTTGCGCCATACGTCGAAGGCGCTGCCAAGGGAGTAATCGCCGTAGGGAGGACGAAACAGTCTGACCGGTTGCCGGGGAAGGTGCGCCGCCGCCCGCGCAAGCTGCTCCACGCGCTGGGCTGCGGTCATGAGGGGAAAGCGTTCATGGCTCCAGCTGTGGTTGCCAATAACATGCCCGTCTTCGGCCATCCGCCTGGTCAGCTCGGGGTGCGCCGCCGCGCGTTCACCCACGCAGAAAAAGGTCGCCCTGGCGTGGTGGCGCCGCAACAGGTCGAGCACGGCAGGGGTGGAGGCGGGATCGGGGCCATCGTCGAAGGTAAGCGCCACCAGGGGTTCAGGGGTCTGCACGCGGTCGATCATGCCCGCCAGCCGCCTGCCGATTCGGTCCAGAAGAGAAACCGCCATGGTTGCCGCTCTCTCAGCCCGCCTGGCTCCGGTGCTCGTTTTCATACTTCACGGTACGCCATGGCACCAACGGTCGCATAACCCCATGGAACTGCAAAGTGTAGCCTGCCCTCGCACTCCCCTCGAGCATATGGTCCACGACCTGAAACGCAATCGCCTGCCGTACCAGGAACTCGCCGCGTTTCTCCTGAAGGCCGATCAGCGAGGGCGTGACATAGAGCATGCCTTCGGACAACAGGTTGCCGGGAATGGTGATGGTGCTTTTGTAATACCCGGCGGGTCGCGGCCGGCCGCTCCACTCCTTGTCGTTGTCCACGGTCATGAAGACATTGATGCCCTGTTCGTTGTGGAAATGGACGTTGGGCACCACCTCGTGACCGGATTCGAGCAGCTCGTATTCCATTTCGACGGTCACCGGGTCGGTAATCTCGACCGCCTCGGCCAGGGTACCGTCCTTGTCGAGCACGCGCACGGCCCGTAGCCGCGCAATGTTGCCACCGGGCGCCTCGGCCTCATCCCAGGTGCGTTCCGAGGTGACACCGCTGCCGCTGCTGAGATAGGCAGAGATGATCTCCTCCACCTTGCCGTCCTGCACCACTTGGCCCTTGTTCAGCAGAATGCCCCGGTCGCACAGGCGCGCCACCGACGGCATGTTGTGAGAAACGAACAGCACGGTGCGGCCTTCTCCACTCACATCCTGCATCTTGTTGATGCACTTGCGCTGAAATTCATAGTCTCCCACCGCCAACACCTCGTCGACAATCAGGATCTCCGGCTCCAGATGGGCCGCGACGGCAAATGCCAGACGCACCCGCATCCCACTGGAATAGCGCTTTACGGGGGTATCGAGAAACTTGTCCACGGCGGCAAAGTCGATGATCTCATCGAACTTGCGATCCACCTCTTTCTTTCTCATCCCCAGGATGGTGCCGTTGAGATAGATGTTCTCGCGGCCGGTCAGTTCGGGATGAAATCCGGTCCCCACCTCCAGCAGACTGCCCACCCGGCCCCGGATCTGGATCTCGCCCCGGGTCGGCGGGGTAATGCGCGACAGCAGTTTCAGCAGGGTGGATTTGCCGGCGCCATTCATGCCGATCACGCCGACCACATCGCCTTGCTCGACCTCGAAGGAAACATCCCTGAGCGCCCACAGGACGTTGCTGTCCTCCCCGCCACTACCGTCGTCGAGGACATCAGAGAAATCGTACAGCGAACGATACTTGCGGTAGTTCTTCAGCGGGCTCCTGATGAAGTCCAGAAACGCCCCCACCATGTTTTCGCTAGCGCTGTCCTGAACGCCGACGCGGTAGATCTTGCTGACGTTATCGACCCTGATGACGGGTCCCTTGCTGCTCATAGTTGTTTCCACCTTGGGCGGGACTTAGGCCGTCCCCGCACTGTCTAGTTGAACTCGGATTCCGGCGCCGGCACGCCGACGGTTAGATCACGTCCACGAACACCCGTTCCATCTTCTTGAAATAGAGCATGCCGGAGAACAGTAACAGGCCGCTCATGATGACCCCCACGAGCAGGGAATCCCACATGATTGGCGTCCCCAACAGGGCGGAACGAAATCCTTCGATAACGCCGACGATGGGATTCAGGGCGTAGAGAATCCGGTATTCCGGGCTGATGGAGGTCGCCGAATAGAGCACTGGCGCCGAATAGATCAGCATGCGAATCACGAAGGGCATGGCAAACTTCACGTCCCGAAAACGGATCGCCAGCGCCGACAACCAGAGCCCCATGCCTGCCGGCACCGCCATCATCATGACGATGAGGACCGGCAACAGCAGGACGTTCCAGGTCGGCATCACCCTGTACCAGACCATGATCAGCAACAGCAGTACGAGCGAAATGCCAAAATCCACCAGTTTCGCCAGGATCGGTGTGATGGGATAGAGCACCCGCGGAAAATAGATCTTGCCCAGTACCGCCTGTCCCTGTACCAGGCTTTGACTGGAGGCTCGCATGGACTCGGACATGTAGGTCCAGGGAATGATCGCCACGGTGGAAAACAGGACATAGGGGATGCCGCCGGTATCCAGCTTGGCCACCCGACCAAACACGATGGAGAAGATCACGATCTGGATCAGGGGGTTGAAGATGGCCCAGGAGAAGCCCATGATCGTCTGCGCATAGAGGATCTTGATGTCCCGCCATACCAGGAAATAGAACAGGTCCCGATAGGCGAACAACTCCTTGAAATCGATCCACTCCCAACCGGAAGGGGGCCTGATCGTGACCGTGTTTTCGGTCCTTGCAGTATCCACCATTACGTTTGTACCTTTAGATAACCAACCCATCATTGATTCGAGCAGGGAGGACCACCGGCGCATCGTCCGGCAACCCACCGCAATACGGGCAATAAGCCACGGTGAACGCTCCCCTTGACAACCAATCAGCAAGGGGGCGTCAGCTGATCACGCACGCCTCGTCCCATCAAGTTTTTCGACCTGGGAACGGAATTCTTTACGGCACGCCCACAACCGTAACGCGCTACTATGCCATAACTGAACGGACCACTTCGATCCATGGCGGGGACCGTACAGCCAGAAACGGCGGTGTGATCTCCGTTCAGTCTTTCAAAACGAAGGTCACCTTCATCCGCACCCGGTAATTGCTGATCTTGCCGTCGTTGCCCACGCTCACGCTATGGTCCGAGACCCAGGCGTTCTTCACGTTTTTCAGGGTCTTGTTGGCCCGCTTAATGCCTTGTTTCACCGCATCGTCGAAACTCTTGTCCGACTCCGCCAGGATCTCCGTCACTTTTGCCACTGACATATGCACACACCTCATACCATAAAGGATCAATGGAACCTGAATGCGCCACCGAGACGGGAGCGGCGCCCCTTAGCCCGGTTGCATGCCCACTATAGAGAAGCCCGCATACCGCCACAATGCCGGCGCACGCAAACTTTCATGGCGCTGGCCGAAAACGCGCAAGCCGCTTCAAGGCCCGGATCCGGTCACTGCGGTCCACCGTGGCGCGATCCACTGCCCGCTTCAGGGCCTCGATGGTACGATCATATCCCGTGCGGTCAACGGGATAGGGGGTCCCGTCCTTGCCACCATGGGCAAAGGAGAAGCGGGCCGGGTCTCGGGTGCTGGCGGGCTGGCCGTAGATCAGCTCGGCCACCAGACTGAGCGCCCGCAGGGCCTTGGGGCCGACACCCTGGATCCCAAGCAGGGCTTCGAAATCGGCCGGCGCCCGTTCGTAGGTTTTGAGCAGGATGCGGTGGAGATGGCGGGGATTCACATCCTCCGGCCGCACCGGATGGCGGCGCGGCAACACCAGTTCCGGCAGACGCGCCACCACCTGTGACAGCTCCCGGTTTGGCCGGGCGGCGAGTTCGGTCATCGCCGCCCGCGCATCGCCGCTCTCCTCCGCGACCAGGTTGAGCGCTGGCCGGCGCCGGTCGCAGCAGACCGCCGCATGAGGCTCGTTGACGAAGCTTTCCACCCCGCTGCCGAGCCAATGGTAACGGCGAGCAGTGCCATCGGCGTCGTTCATCCCTTGCTGCACCACGCACCAGTCCAGGTCGCGGGTGAAGAAGAGACAGTGATGGTAGAGCTGGTAGCCGTCCTGCACTGCGCTGTTGTCCACCTTGGCGGAGAGCCGCGAGGCCTTTACCAGCGCGGCGGGATCATGACCCAGCCGCTCGCAGTGGGCCTCGATCTCGGCCGGAGTGCGACGGGAGGCGGCGCCCTTGCCACCGGCGGCATAGAGGCCGAGGTCCGACTCCAGTCCCTTGATGCCCGCCTTGACGGCGCCACAGGTGGTGGTGGTCACCCCGCTGGAGTGCCAGTCGAAACCCAGCACGCAGCCGAAGGCCTGGAACCAGTAGGGATCGGAGAGGCGCGCCAGGACCTCTGCGGAACCATACTCCTCGACGATGTGGATCACCACCTCGCGCGCCAGTCGGACCATGCGCTGAAACAACCAGGGCGGGGCCTTGCCGCCGTGGAGAGGAAGCCGTGCCGTACCGGTTCTCATAGGGGACCATCCTCGAGTGCATGACGAAGGGGCCTATTCTCCCCGATGCAGAAGCTCACCCGACGAGTCCGCCACCTCCACCGTCACCGGAATGCCGTCGCGCAGGCTGGCGGTGACCACGCAGAAATCCTCGAACAAGTCGAGACAGCGTTTGCTGCGGACGGAGGCCCGCAATTCGTCGCCCACGGTAATCCGTACGCGCACGCCGCCGATGCGCAGCCGCGACCTTTCGTTGCGCACCAGCCGGCACTCCGCCTCGGCGCGGACGCTGCCGGCGGGCACGTCGTCCCGGGCGATACAGTACAGGAGGCTGGCACTGAGACAGTTGGCCGCCGCCGCGGCCACCAGCCGGGCGGCATTGGGCCCGGCCGATTCCCCCAGCGGCGGTGGCTCGTCCAGCAGCAGGTCCGCCGCCTCCGGCAGATCGAAGCGGACGTCGAACCGATAGCGTTCCGTCTGTTCCAGGGTGATGGTGAATCGGCCGGCCTCTCCAGCCATGGCTTCAGGCCTCGATCCGGCTGCCCAGTACCCTCAGGAACCGCCCCATCCATTCGGGGTGGGCGGGCCATGCCGGGGCGGTGACAAGATTCCCGTCCACGCAGGCATTGGAGTAGGTCTCGTTCACTTCGCACCAGCGCGCCCCCGCCCGTTCCACATCGGGCCGGACGGCCGGATAGGAGGTACACTCCCGCCCTTCCAGCACCCCGGCCGCCACCAGGATCTGCTGGCCATGGCAGATGGCAGCGATGGGTTTGTCGTGTCTGGCGAAGTGCTGCACGATCTCGATCACGCGCGGGTCGAGCCGGAGGTATTCCGGCGCCCGGCCACCGGGGATCACCAGTGCGTCGTAGGTATCCGGATCGACCTGATCGAAGGCCTCGTTGATGTGAAAGTTGTGGCCGGGCTTCTCGCTGTAGGTCTGGTCGCCCTCGAAGTCGTGGACCGCGGTGCGCACCGTCTCACCCGGCTTTTTGCCTGGACAGATGGTGTCCACCCGATGCCCCACCATGAGCAGCATCTGGTACGGCACCATGGCCTCGTAGTCCTCCACATAGTCACCGACCAGCATGAGTATTCGCTTTTCCGCCATCGCTCTGCCTCCTCAATCAATGAAGCGCCGCCAGCGCTTCAGTAAATGGGTGAATGCCTCGGTGGGCATCCGGTAGATATCGGCGTCCTCGTCAAACTCGCTCTCGATGCAGACTTCGTCGGGCCGCACCTCCACCACGTGGGCATTGCCCACGAAGACCCCGCGGTCGGCCTCGCGCCCCGCAATGGAGGCCACGCCCTCCAGGATCTCGTCCGCCAACGCCGTATCGCCCTGCATATCGGTCTCCAGAAACGTCGCCGCCAGTTCATGTCCCTTCGGCGCGCGCACCCGGGGCAGGCCCTCCTCGTCACGATAGAACTCGAAATGCACCATCATCTGTCCCTCTGGTAGACCGGGAAGGCCGTATTGATGCCGCCCTTGCGGCTGACATAGCCCTGGATACGGAAGCCCTCCCCAGAGGGGCCCTCCCAAGGCGTGTCCCGGCCCTTCTTGCGATTATTGTACGCGTGCAGAATGGCGTCGATCACCTGCCGCTGGTTCATCCGGTCGGGGAAGATACTGGAGAACTTACGTTTCCATTCGCCACTGCGGGGGTCGCGGATCTCCACCTCGGCGGTATAGACACCGGTCCTGTTCGGACCCGACCGGATACGCACCACCCGCGCGCTTGCGGGATCGTGTCCACCAGGCCGCGAATGGAAACCGACCGGTTTGCCCTTGCGGTTGATCTCACCGAAGAAGACATGGGTCAGGTTGATCTCGGGGCGGGTCCGGCTCCAGCCTTTCTGCAGCCGCGCCGGCGCCTCGGTCCTGGCGGTGGATCTGCCGATCGCCGGATTGAGGGTGGCCGCCGGCCGCGCGGCCGGCGCATCGCCGCGACCGCCAACCCGCTGCTCGCCAAAATAGGCGGCCGCTGCAACGATCAGCACCCCCGCAACAATACGCACCAACTTGCTGTTCACACCCGTCTCCTTCTCCATCCCGTCCGGTAAGCCATGCCGATTCCCGATGGGCATGGAGGCCCGGCCACACACCACCAGCCCCAACGCTATCGTGCCGGTTCGATAACATCAAGACCCTTTCATCGGCGCGCCATGAACGGTGGTGTGCAATGCGGGCTAGCCCGGATTATTCATGAAGTCGCTCGCGCCCTTGCTTGATCCTTGTCCACACAGGGAATTTTCCTTCCTCGGCAATACAGCCCGTATTCCACTCGGTCGGAAAATCCCCTGTGCGGGCAATTCTCTGCGCAATCATCGCGGCGATTCATGAATAATCCGGGCTAGAATATCGGACAGTTGCACCTGATCCCCCGGGAGGGTGTCGCTCTACGACGCCCTCCCCAGCAGAGGAGTATTGCGCAATGAAAGCCATAGTGATGACCCGCGCCGGCGGTCCGGAGGTGCTCGAAGCCGTCGACCTGCCGGAACCGGAGATCAAGACCCCGACCCAGATCAAGGTGCGCCTGCGCGCGGCTGGGGTCAACCCCATCGACACCAAGCTGCGCGCCCGCGGCCTCTTCTTCGACGATGCCCTGCCCGCCGTGCTCGGTTGCGACGGCGCCGGCGAGGTGGTGGCTGTGGGCGACGGCGTCACCCGCTACCAGCCCGGCGATGCGGTCTGGTTCTGCCACGGCGGTCTGGGGCGGGAGCCAGGCGCCTATGCCGAGTACGCGGTGCTGGAGGAGCGCATCGCCCAGCCGAAGCCGGCGTCGATGGATTTCATGCAAGCGGCGGCCGGGCCGCTGGTATTGATTACCGCCTGGGAAGCGCTGTTCGACCGCGCCCGGCTGGGTACCGGCCAGACGGCGCTGATCCATGCCGGCGCCGGCGGGGTCGGCCACGTGGCGGTCCAGCTCGCCCGCTGGGCCGGGGCCCGCGTGGCGGCCACGGTGAGCAGCGCCGGGAAAGCGGCCTTCGTTACCTCTCTGGGCGCCGAACGCGCCATCGACTACGAGAAAGGCGACTTCGTCGAGGCGGTGATGGAATGGACCGCGGGTCGTGGCGCGGATGTGGCGCTGGACACCGTGGGGCCGGCAGTGTTCGCCCGCACCCAGGCGGCGGTGGCTCACTACGGCGATCTGGTGACCCTGCTCGACCCCGGGCCGGAGATGGGCTGGAAAGAGGCGCGCAACCGCAACCTGCGCATCGGCTTCGAGCTGATGCTGACGCCCATGCTCCGCGACGATCTGGCCGAGGCGCGGGAGCACCAGGGCGAGATCCTGCGCCGCTGCGCCGAGTTGGCGAACTCAGGGCGGTTGCGCATCGAGGTCACCGAGACTTTCCCGCTGGAGCAGGCGGCGGAGGCGCATCGCCGCATCGAGGCAGGACATGTGCAGGGCAAGCTCGTACTGACCATCGACTGAGCCCGCATTGCGTCCCCAAGCGGGACTCTCCAACCCCACCACGGGCCGACCCGGCGACTGTCGTGTGCGGCATCCCGGTCAGCCGCGCCGCCCGTCGCGCAACCAGCGGCGCACGGTGGGCAGGTGGCGGCGGCTGATGGGCAGGCCCTCGGCCAGGCCGCGGACGCGCAGCCGCCACCCCTCTTCCGCCTTCTCCATGCCCTCCACATGGCGGCGGGCGGCGAGAACGCTGCGGTGGATGCGGATGAAGAGGTCACCGAACTCTTCCTCCAACGCCTTGAGCGGCTCCTCCAACAACAGTTCGCCCCCCGCATGGCAGGCTGCCACATATTTGCTGTCGGCGCGGAAGCAGAGCACCGCCTCCACCGGAAGGCGGCGAACACCGCTGGAGGTGGAGGCGCTGAGGTGGGTGCGCCGTTCCGGCTCGCCGTCCGGTATCTTTGCCAGTTGGGCGCGGTTGGGCACAGTGGCGCGGGCCAGCGCGCGCGCGAGGCGCTCGCGGCGCACCGGCTTCAGCAGGTAGTCCACCGCCTGATGCTCGAAGGCCTCCAGCGCGTGCTCGTCGTAGGCGGTGACGAAGATCACTGCGGGCGGGGCGGCCATCTCCGCCAACCGCGCCGCCGCCTCCATGCCGTCCATGCCGGGCATGCGAATGTCCATCAGCACCAGATCCACTGTCCCCGTCAGGCACGCCGCCACCGCCTCCTCGCCATTGGACGCCAGACCCGCCACCCGATAGTCGCCCTCCAACGCCTCCACCATCTCCGCCAGGCGTTCCCGCGCCAGCCGTTCATCGTCCGCGATGAGGATGTTCATACTGCCCTCCAGGGATGGGGAAACACGAGCCGAACCTGATATTCCCCATCCGCCGAACTCTCCACCAGCGAGGCGTTGTCATCGAACATGGCGGCCAGACGCTGGCGGATGTTGTCGAGCGCCATGCGGTTACCAGGACGTTGGCGCTCCGCCCCGCCCTCGGGCAGGGTGTTGCGGATAGCGAGACTGACCCGTCCCTTGTGGTAGCGGCCGCTGAGCGTGATGCGGCCCGGCGCGGCGCTGGGCTCGATGCCATGATAAACGGCATTCTCCAGCAACGGCTGCATGATGAGTGGCGGCAGCACCGCCTCCGGGGGCAGGCCGTCCACCTCCCACACCACCTCCAGGCGATCGCCAAGACGCTGGCGCTCGATGTTGAGGTAACCGCGTGCAAGGTCCAGTTCATCGCCCAGGGTGGCGCGGCGGCGGGCATCACTCAGGGAGGTGCGAAAGAGATCGGCGAGATCCTGGGTCACCTCTTCCGCCAACGCCGGATCGGTGCGGGTCAGGCTGGCGATGGTGTTCATGCTGTTGAAGAGGAAATGGGGGCGGATACGCGACTGCAGCGCCTGCAAGCGCGCCTCGTGCTCCGCCATGAGTTGACGCCGCCAGCGGTAGTGGAGATGGAAGTAGTGGACCAAGAACACCCCCACCACGGCGCTCACGCCAAGGCTGCGCAGCAACAGATCAAAACGCGACAGGCCCTGATAGACACCGAGATAGTGGACGGCCTCGCTCACCGCCGCAGTCACCGCCAACACCACCGACCAGGCCACCAGTGCCGCCCACGCCACGCCCTGCCGGCGCAACCAGCCGCGTAGCAGACAGAGGACACCGGCGCTGCCGAGGGCGATCCACTGCACGTACAGGGAGAGAAGGCTGAGGTCCTGCCAGAAGCGGTCGAAGGGCCGGCCCCCACCGAGGGTGAGCACAATGGCCAGCAGCTCCGCCCCCACCACCACGGCGAACAGTACCGGCAACCGGCACAGGTCCGGCACCAGCCCCGCCTTCGGTGACTCGATTTGTTGCTTCTGCACTGCGTTCATCGCCTTATTGCTATAATGCGCCACTCGATCCATGTCCAGCAGGAACCCCGTCCCATGAGCGAACAACAGCCCCCCGCAAAGCCCTGGTCGGGCCGGTTCAATGCGCCCACCGATGCCTTCGTGGAGGCGTTCACCGCCTCGGTGGGCTTCGACCGGCGTCTCTACCGGCAGGATATCGCCGGCTCCATCGCCCATGCCACCATGCTGGCCCGTTGCGGCATCCTCAGCGAGGCGGAGCGCGACCTCATCGTGGCCGGATTGGAGCGTATCCGCGACCGCATCGAGGCCGGTGACTTCGCCTGGTCGGTGACGCTGGAGGATGTCCATATGAACATCGAGTCGGCGCTCACGGGAGATATCGGCGAGGCGGGCAAAAAGTTGCATACCGGCCGTTCGCGCAACGACCAGGTGGCCACCGACATCCGTCTCTGGCTGCGCGACGAGATCGACGCCATCGCCGCGGAGCTCCGCCGCCTTCAACGCGCGCTGCTGAATCTGGCGGAGCGCGAGGCAGAAACGGTGATGCCCGGATTCACCCACCTGCAAACGGCGCAGCCCATCACCTTCGGTCACCATATGATGGCCTGGTTCGAGATGCTCGACCGCGACCACGGCCGAATGGCCGACTGCCGCCGGCGGCTCAACCGGATGCCACTGGGTGCGGCGGCGCTGGCCGGCACCACCTTCCCCATCGACCGCGCATACACCGCGGAGCTGCTCGGTTTCGACGCACCGATGGAGAACTCCCTCGACGCGGTGAGCGACCGCGATTTCGCCATCGAGTTCACCTCCGCCGCCGCGCTGGTCATGATGCATCTGTCGCGCATGTCGGAGGAACTGGTGATCTGGTCCTCCGCCCAGTTCGGCTTCATCGAACTTGCGGACGCGTTCTGCACCGGCTCCTCCATCATGCCGCAGAAGAAGAACCCCGACGTGCCGGAACTGGTACGCGGCAAGAGCGGGCGGGTGTTCGGCCACCTGATGGCCCTGCTCACCCTGATGAAGGCCCAGCCACTGGCCTACAACAAGGACAACCAGGAGGACAAGGAGCCATTGTTCGACACCGTGGACAGCCTGCGCGGGTCGCTCAAGATCTTCGCCGACATGGTGCCCGCCATCACCTGCCGTCCCGACATGATGCGCACCGCCGCCCTCAAGGGTTTCGCCACCGCCACCGATCTGGCCGACTACCTGGTGCGGAAGGGAACCCCCTTCCGCGACGCCCACGAGGTGGTGGGCAAGGCCGTGGCCTATTGCATCGATCAGGAAAAGGATCTGGCGGATTTGACGCTGGAGGAGCTGCGCCGGTTCTCCGAGGCGATCGACACGGAGGTGTTTGAGGTGCTGACCCTGGAGGGATCGGTGGCCGCCCGCAATCACCTGGGTGGCACGGCTCCCGGCCAGGTGCGCGCCGCCATCGCCCGGGCCCGCCAGCGGGTCGATGACTGAAGCGGTCAGTGTCGGGGTCTTCGACTCCGGCGTGGGGGGCCTCTCGGTGCTGCGCGAGATCCGCCGCCAGATGCCAGCGGCGCGGCTGCTCTACGTGGCCGACTCCCGCCACGCCCCCTACGGCGAGCGCAGCCGGTCCTTCATCCGCCAACGCGCCTTTCATATCGCCGATTTCCTGCTGAACCAGGGGATCGACGCATTGGTGGTGGCCTGCAACACCGCCACCGCCGCCGCCGTTATTCCCTTGCGCCATCGGCTCACCCTCCCGGTGGTGGGCATGGAGCCCGCCATCAAGCCCGGGGTCTCCGCCACCCATTCGGGGGCGGTGGGGGTGCTCGCCACCAGCGGAACCCTCGCCAGCGCCCGTTTCGCCGCCCTGTTGCGCCGCTTCGACGATCGGCGGCGGGTGCTCACACAACCGTGCCCTGGCCTGGTGGAGCAAGTGGAGCGGGGGGAACTCACCAGCCTCAAGACCCGCCGCCTGCTCAGCCGCTATCTGCAGCCTCTGCTGCAGCGAGGTGTGGATACACTCGTGCTCGGCTGCACCCACTACCCCTTTCTTCGGCCCATGATCGAGGAGATTGCGGGGAGGGGGGTCACCCTGATCGACACGGGCGAGGCAGTGGCGCGGCGTCTGTGCGAGGTGTTGCGCCTCGGAGATCCCGCCCCTGGAGGCGAGGGCGAAACCCTGTTCTGGAGCAGCGGTGAGCTGCAACGGGGCACGGCGACGATGCGCGCCCTGTGGGATGGCCCCGTCGACCTCCGTGCCCTGCCCGAGCCCCCCCTGCCCCTTTCGCCCCGCGCTCCTGACTGAATGCGATTCCGCGTCGCCCACATCCGGCCTTGCAACGGCGACGCGACCTCCGGGCGCGCAGGCTTTATACTCTCTGCCAGTTGCCTTCAACGGAGAGACCGTGACCCCGTCCCGCATCGCCGCCCACAAACTGCGCAATACCTTGCAATCCATCCTTCTTGTGGGAGTGATGTCGGCCCTTTGCGCCTATCTCGCCTGGGTGCTGGGGGGAGAAACGATGGCCTGGCTGGCGCTGGCGATGGTGCTGGTCGGCTACGTGTTCAGCCCTGCCCTCTCGCCCGCCCTGGTCATGCGCATGTTCAATGCGGAACCCCTGCCGCCCGACGCGGCCCCCCGGCTCCACGAAACGGTGCGGGCGCTCGCCCGCCGGGCGGGATTGAAACGGCCTCCCGCCCTCTATTATATCCCCAGCGACGTCATGAACGCCTTCAGTACCGGCAGGCCCGGCAATGCGGCGGTGGCGCTTTCGGACGGACTGTTGCGGCGCCTCAGCCTGCGCGAGGTGAGCGCAGTGGTGGCCCACGAACTCAGCCATGTGGTCAACAACGACACCCGGATCATGGCCTTCGCCGATCTCACCAGCCGCCTGACCAGTACCTTCTCGCTGCTTGGCCAGATGCTGCTGCTGGTCAACCTGCCGCTGCTGATGTTGAGCAACTACCACATCAGCTGGCTCCCCATCCTGGTGTTGATCTTCGCGCCGACGCTGAGCGCCCTGGCCCAACTGGCGCTGTCACGCAGCCGTGAATACGATGCCGACCTGGGCGCCGCCGAACTGACGGGCGACCCGGATGCACTCGCAGCCGCACTGGAGAAGATGGAGCGCTTTCAGGGCCATATCCTGGAGAGCATGTTCCTCCCCGGCCAACGCCTGCCCGACCCTTCGCTGCTGCGCACGCATCCGCCAACCCGGGAACGCATCCGCCGCCTGATGGAACTCAAGGAGGAACGCGAATTCAAGCCCCGGCAGCTCGATCCGGAGACGCCCCCCGCCCACGGCTCACCGCTGGCCAGGCAACCCATTCCCCCACGCTGGCACCGGACCGGCCTGTGGTATTGACGGAGAGGCACACCATGTCAAAAGAACGTTTCTACCGACTGAGCGACCAATTGCGGGAATTCGCCCGCGAGCGCGACTGGGAACAGTTCCATTCGCCGAAGAACCTCTCCATGGCCCTGATCGCGGAATGCGCAGAACTGGTGGAGCATTTCCAGTGGCTCGGCGAGACGGAGGCGTACCAATTGCCCCCCGAAAAGAAGGAGGCGGTGGCGATGGAAGCGGCAGACGTGCTCATCTATCTTCTGCGCTTTGCCGAACGCCTCGACATCGACCTGCTCGACGCCGTGGAGCGCAAGATCGCCATCAATGCAAAGCGTTATCCGAAGGACAAGGTCTACGGCGACGCACGGCGGGCCTCGGAGTACGAGGAATAGGCGGGCAAATACGGCCGGATACGCTATACAGTGTTGTTGCCGGGTCAATAATCTCGTTTTGAGACCGACAATATAGAGAGACCTAATAGAGAAACCCACTGGAACGACCATGTCAGATCAAACCGAACGCCTCGAAATCTTCGATATCGACTGGCTCGACCAGTGCCCCAGCGGGGTGCTGGTACTCGACCGGGAGCGACGCGCCCTTTGGGCCAACAGGGCACTGGCAACAATGCTTGGCATGCAGCGCGAGTCCCTGATCCATGCGGACCGGACGCGCCTGCCCGACCATGTGGCGCTGTTCGACGGTGACCCGCTGGTGCAGATCAACGACGACAACGGGGAAGAACGCTGGCTGAAGTGCACGACGGCCGAGGCCCGGACCCGCGAGCATGCACCCGTCCACCTCCATTTCTATCAGGAGATCACCGCCCAGGTGGAGCTGCAGCGGCAGCGTGACGAGCTGCGGGCCCGGGTGGAGGCGCTCTCCACCCGCGATCCGGTGACCGGGGTGCTCAACCGCCGGGCGCTGGTGCATGCCCTCGAGGAACAGGTGACACGCAGCCGCCGCTACCAGAACCCGCTGATGATCATCCTCATGCGGGTCCGTGAAGCCAACGACACGCCGTTGTCGGACGAGGCGATGCTGGCCGTCAGCCAGACGCTGCGCGACCGCCTGCGCTGGGCGGACATCATCGGCCGCTACGACGATGAGCATTTCCTCATCATCCTGCCAGAGACGCGCAGGGAGGCCGGCAACGATGTCCTGATCGGGGTCCAGGAATCGATCACCGCCATCGAGACCCGGCAGGGCGTTTCCCTTGCGCTCTCCACCCAGGCTGGATTCGCCTCTTGGGAAAAGGGCGACGATCCGCGGCGCCTGATCCAGCGGGCACTGGACCAGATGCTGGCGGCTCCCACCGCCTGACCGGCGCATGGCCCAAGCCCTTACCCTGGAGGACGGCATAGGCCGCAAGGAACTCGACGCCATCCGGCGACGTTTCTCCACGCTCCAGAACGCGCGTCTGCAACGGATCCTTGACGACTTGCCGTCCCGCCAGCGGATCCTGGTCCGCCTCCTGCCGTTGTTGTTCCACATCAACCACCCCTTGTTGCCCGGCTTCGTCTCCACCGAAACCGCCTCGGGCATCGACGGATATCATCCCTCGCGCGATACCCTGGACGCCGCCCAGCACCTGAGCCACACCTTCCGCTACCGCCGCCAGGCGCTGAAACGGCCGTTGATCCACGCCCTCTATCTGATCAGCGGCAACGGCAGTATTGGCGAATCCCACCCGCAGCGGCTCGACCTTTGGCTGTGCCACGCGCCGGAAGTCGATGCAACAGCGCTGGATGAGCTGAAACAGAAATGCGCCCGTATCGGTGAATGGGGCCACGAACTGCAAATGGAAGTGCGCATACGGACGCTGCATCCCGCCGAACTCCGCGACGCGCGACAACCGGCCCTTCCGCTGCCAGAGACGTTCTATCGCAACGGCCTGCTACTGGCGGGACGGCCACCGCTGTGGTGGTTCGTTCCGCCGGAGCACGATGCGGAGTACGATGACTACACCCGGATGCTGATCGAACACCGGTTCGTTTCGCCTGAGGATTGCCTCGACTTTGGCAGCCTCGAATCCTGTCCCCCGGAGGCCCTGTTCCACACCGCGCTGCAGGCCCTCGACACGGCCGTCGACCGGCCCTACGAGGCCCTGCCCGAACTCCTGCTCGCCAGCACCTGGCTGCGCGATGCCCCACATCCCCAATGGCCCGCCAGAGAGATGAAACGGGCGGTCTACAGCGGCGACGGCCAGGTGGATGACCTGGACCCCAGTCTGCTGCTCTACCGCTGCCTGGAGACCCAACTCGAAGCCCTCGGCCAGCCCCATCGCCTGGAGCTGCTGCGCCGCGCCCTCTATTTTCGAAGCGGCGTGCGCCTGAGCCAGCCCGGCCGCCGTGGCTGGCGCGAGGACACCATGGCGGCGCTGGTGCAATCCTGGGGTTGGGATGGCAGACGGCTTGCCTTGCTCGATGCCCGTCCGCACTGGAAGATCCACCGCGTGCTGGGGGAACACAACAACCTGGGCCAGGAGATCTCCAATGGTTATCGCCTCTTGCAGGCATTCGCCCGCACTCTGGATGACCGCCAGGGCACGGCGCGGCGGCGTCTCGGCCTGCTCGGCCGCAGGCTCTACACCACCCTTGAACAACGTCGCGGCAAGGTGGACCTCATCAACCCTGGTATCTCCGGCAACCTGCATGCGCCAGAGCTCACCCTGGCGCCTGGGGAAGATGACCTTTGGCGGCTCTACCCGGGAAAGCTCGATGGGGATCAGGTCACCGACGCCACCCCCCTCAGGGTCTTCACCGGACTCATCGAAACGCTGGCCTGGTGTCATCTCAACACGGTGGCCAGCAGCAAGACCCGTTTCGTCATACGTCCGCCGGAACGCGGTCCCGGCGCGACCGAGTTGCACGCCCTGCAGCGGACCTTGGCCGAAATCCTGCCGACCCCGAACGGCGGCGGGAACACCGCGGCCGAGCTGGAACAGCCGCCGCACCTGTGCGCCTGCGCCCTTTTCGTCAACATCGGCCACGACCCGATGGAAACGCTGGTCCGCGAGGACAAGCAGCTCACCAGCAACCGCTGCGATCCCCTGAGCTTCAGTTCGAGCCATACCAACCTGGTACACAGTCTCGAACAACTCACCCTGACCAGTTGGGGGGAATGGCTGGTGCGACGCTATGAAGGGACCGAGGGTCTGCTGGACGCGCTATGCAATACCCTCACCACGCTGGATCCGCGGGCCGACGCGCCGTCCCCCAGGATATCCGCCCACTGTTTCTCGTCGCTCAAGGGGCCGCTGATCGGTCAACGCGTGACGGCACTCTTCACTCAGGCGGCTGCGGCCTTCATGCGGGACAGCGGAAGCCGCTTCGTCTGCGAGATCGGCGATGCCTTCTACCTGATCCAGTGGGGCGGCCGCGGCCACTTCTGGCTGCGTTTCCACCAACTCGAAGAACTGCTCGACGACCTCCGGGAACCCGCCCATCGGCCCGCGCCGCTGGTGCTTTCCACCCCCTTGCCAGACGACAGCCCCTTGCAGGCCCTGGTACTCAGATAGTCTCTTAACGTTTATACTTGCGCCAAACGTTTCGCCGGACCGATGTCCCTTTCTGCAAACAGACCCCTTTGGTGCATGCCTGTGTCTCCACCCGCCTTTCCGCTGCGTCTGCTGACTCTCCTGCTGCTGGGAGCCTCCCTCACCCTTGCCGCCTGCGGCCAGAAGGGCGATCTCTATCTCCCCGACAAACACCCCGACAAAAAGGAGCAGACGCGCTGAAATGGACTATTTCAACTATCTGGACGATACCCTGCACGCCGAAGAGGTGCCGCTGACCGCCATCGCCGAGGCGCATGGCACCCCCTGCTATATCTATTCCCGCGCTACCTTGGAGCGCCACTGGCATGCCTTCGACCGGGCCTTCGGCGCGCGTGCCCATCTGATCTGCTTTGCGGTGAAGGCCAACTCCAATCTGGCGGTGCTGAACGTTCTGGCACGGCTCGGTTCAGGGTTCGATATCGTCTCGGTGGGGGAGCTGGAGCGGGTGCTGGCGGCGGGTGGCGATCCTGCCAAGGTGGTCTTTTCCGGCGTGGGCAAGCGCGCGGACGAGATGCGTCGCGCCCTGGAGGCGGGGATACGCTGCTTCAACGTGGAATCGGAGGCGGAACTGGAACGGCTGAACGAAGTGGCCAAGGGACTCCGCACCCAGGCGCCGGTCTCGCTGCGGGTCAACCCGGACGTGGACGCCGGCACTCATCCCTACATCTCCACCGGGCTGAGGGAGAACAAATTCGGCATCGATATCCATGCGGCGCGCGAGGTGTATCGGCGCGCCGCCGGGATGTCGAACATCCGCATCGAGGGCATCGACTGCCATATCGGCTCCCAACTCACCGAGAACGCCCCTTTCCTCGATGCCCTGGGGCGGGTCATGGATCTGGCGGCCGATCTGGAACGCATGGGCATCACCATCCGTCACCTGGATCTCGGCGGCGGGCTCGGCATCCGCTATACCGACGAGGTGCCGCCGGACCCGACCGCCTATGCCGTTGCCATCCACGACCGGCTGGGCAGCCTGCCGTGCGAAATCCTCATCGAGCCAGGCCGCGCCATCGCCGGCAACGCAGGCGTGCTGCTCACCCGCGTGGAGTATTTGAAGCCCACGCCACACAAGAACTTCGCCATCGTCGACGCCGCCATGAACGACCTGCTGCGGCCGGCCCTCTATCAGGCGACCCAGGAGATCGTGCCGGTGGAACTCGGCAGCGAGGCGCCCCGTCTGCTGTACGACATCGTAGGGCCGGTCTGCGAGACCGGCGACTTTCTTGGCAAGGACCGCGAGCTTGCATTGCGCCCCGGCGATCTGCTGGCAGTACGTTCCAGCGGCGCCTATGGCTTCACCATGAGTTCCAACTACAACTCGCGGCCGCGGGCGGCGGAGGTGATGGTGGACCGTGACCGGATGATCGTCGTACGCCAGCGGGAACGCATCGAGGACCTCTACGCGGGCGAGTCGCTGTTACCGTGAGGCGCGTTCCGGAACCCGAGCTGATGGACGATCCGGCCCAGGCGCATGCCTATGCCGAGGCCGATTTCAGTGAGGCCAATGGGCTCTTCCTGGATCGCTTTGCCCGCCTTGATCCATCACCGCCCACTGGCGCGCGGGTATTGGACCTGGGATGTGGACCGGGCGATATCACCCTCGCCTTCGCCCGGCGCTACCCCGACTGCCATATCACCGCCATCGACGGCGCCGAGGCCATGCTGAGCCATGCCCGCTGCGCCTTGGAGGGGGATCCGGATCTGCGCGGCCGCATCCGGCTGGAATGCCTGCGCCTGCCCTCTTCCAGCTTGCCGCGGGAGGGCTTCGACATCCTGCTCTCCAACAGCCTGCTGCACCATTTGTCCGACCCCGATGTGATGTGGCGGACCCTGAGACACTGCGCCCGCCCCGGCGCCACCGTCCTGGTCATGGATCTGGCGCGCCCTGCCGACGCGGACGCTGTCGATGCGCTGGTGGCCACCTATGCCGCCGATGCTCCGGAGGTGCTGCGCAACGACTTCCGCAACTCTCTGTTCGCCGCTTATGAACCGGCGGAGGTGGAGGCGCAGTTGCGCCGCCACGGGCTCGGACATCTGCGGGTTCAAGAGATCAGCGACCGCCATCTCTCCGTGGAGGGGCGCCTGTAGTTCCATCAGGCCATCACCAGTACCAGCGCCCCCACGCCAAGGGCGATCAACAGCGGGACACCCGTCTCCAGGGCAAAGCGCCGGCCACCCAGCACCGCGGTGATGCCGGCCTTGACCAAGGTATTCACCATCGCCGCCACGATCACGCCATGGGCCGCGACGCTCACCGCCAACCCCTCGCCCCCGGCCATGCGCGACAACGAGACGTTGATCGCATCCACGTCGCTCAATCCGGACACCGCGGCAAGCAGATAGACGCCCGCGTCTCCCAGCCACTGCTTGAGGGCATGGCTCAACACGACGATGACGGCGAGAAGCAGCCCGAAGGCCAGCGCCATGCGGATCTCGAAGGGGTTGCGCAGTCCTGTCGCCTCCACATCGGGATGGCTGGCGCCGGCGCGGCGCCACAATACGATGGCCCAGGCGTAGCAGAACAGCGCCATGGCGCCCAGAGAGGGGGTCATGGCCAGGGCAGTGGGCGGGTGGATCAACACCGAGACCAGCAGGATGCGAGGAAACATGGTGGCGCAGGCCACCAGGATACCCATTGCCAGGTACCGGTGCATTCCGCTCTCCTCACGGGCCAGGCGGGAGAAGTCGAGGGCGACGGCGGTGGAAGAGACCATGCCGCCCAGCAGTCCCGTAATCCCCAGACCGCGCGAAGGTCCGGCGATCTTCACCCCGAAATAACCCACATAGGAGATGGCGGCGATGAGGACCACCATCCACCAGAGTTCATAGGGATTGAGCGCCGACCAGGGACCGAAGCCGCGATCCGGCAACACCGGCAGCATCACCACCGAGATGAGTAAAAGCTGGAAAGTCGCGAACAACTCCTTGCGGTCGAGACGCGCCTCCCAACGGTGCAGCACGGGCTTCAGGCTGAGTATCGTGGCCATCACCACCGCCACGGACGCGGCGACGTTCAGGTACCCCTTCATGGCCACCGCGCCGAGAACATAGGTGACCAATCCGGCGATCACTGTGGTGATCCCGAAATCACGGTCGGCCTGCACCGCCAGGACGTGGTTCACCCCGAGCACCATCGCCAGACCGAGAAAGACGAGACCGGATAGTACCAGCGCCCCCGCACCCACCAGCAGAGTCACCGCGCCAAGCAGGGCAATGATGCCAAAGGTCCGGATACCCGCCACCTGCTCGCCGTGGGCGCGGTCCGCCACGCGCTCATGCCAGCCCCGCTCCAAGCCAATCAGCATACCTGCGGCAAGCGCCATGCCCAGGCGGCTGAAGAGTTCGATATCGGTCATCGCCATTCTTTGTGTCCAAACGGGTGAAGAGACCTTGATTCCCGCGCCATGCACCCCACCTTGCCAGTATACGCAACCCAACCCAGGAGTACCGATCCATGACCCAAAACCAGGCACTGATAAAAAGAATCCGCGCAGCACTGGAAGTCGACCCCCACGTCAATACCCATCACGATGAGTTTCATATCGAGGTGGAAGGCGATGTCGTGACCCTGGGTGGCGCCGTGGCGGACATCATCGAGAAACGCCGGGCGCTCATCGCCATATCCAAAGTCGACGGCGTACGCGAGGTCATCGACCAACTGCGGGTGCGGATGGCCGAACCCATGGGTCAGGACCAATGCCTGCAGCATGTACGTGATGCCTTGTATGAAGAACCCGTTTTCTGCGATTACAAGATCGTGACGGTGAATCACAAGGATGAACAGGAGGTGGCGCGCGACCCGGCGAATGCGGCCGGCGAGATCATCGCCACGGTGGAGGAGGACAATCGGGTCGTCCTGGGTGGTGTGGTGCGCAGCCTCTCGCACCGGCGCCTGGCCGAGGTGCTCGCCTGGTGGGTGCCCGGTTCCACGGATGTCAAGAATGATCTGCGTGTCGACCCCCCGGAGGAAGACAATGATGGCGAGATCCTGGACGCGGTGGAATTGGTGCTGGAGAAAGACCCCATGATCGATCACAACGATATGGCAGTGGCCTGTCACCATGCCGTGGTCACGCTCTCCGGGGGCATTCCCACCGGCGCCCAGAAACGCATGGCCGAATACGATGCCTGGTATGTGAACGGCGTGGTTGAGGTCCTCAATAAGCTGATACCCGTCGATCCGGCCGGCGCTCGGGGGGAATGAGCCTTTCCATGGTACATGCCAATACGAACCCGAACGGAGGAACAGCGCAATGAACATGAAACTGGGCGACAAAACCATCGAAACCGACGAAGAGGGCTACCTGCTCAACCCCAATGATTGGGACGAATGCGTGGCCGAGGCCATCGCCGAACGGGAGGGCATCGAACTCACGGATACCCATTGGGCGATGATCAACTATTTCCGCACCTTCTACGAGGACCACATGCGCCACCCCACCATGCACGATTGGGTGAAGACCCTCGGCCGTTTCCATGGCAAGCCCTATCCGGAGGCCAAGGCCTACCGCGATTTCCTCTACAAGCTGTTTCCCCAGGGGCCGGTGCCCACCCTGGCCAAACTGGCGGGCCTGCCAAAGCCCGTTGGCGATATCGAGGAATGATCGATTATCGGCTGTCGACGGCGGGGGCAAGCATGTCCATCTCCTTCTTGTAGAGGCGGGTCTGCACCCCCATCAGACCCAGGAGGGTGTGGAAGATATTGTCGTGTGAGTAGTGATGATGGCGGCTTTCCCGGAGACGCGCTGCATTCACATGGTCGAAACCTTTTGCCAGCCATAGCAGCGCCGGGACATGGCGCTGGCTCTCCGGCGAAAACAGATAAGGCAGACCATGCAGATAGAGGCCATTCTCCCCCAGGGATTCCCCGTGGTCACTGACATAGAGCATCCCGGTTTCGAAGCGTCCCGCGTTGGCCTTCAAGAAGCCGATGACCTTCGACAGAAAGTAGTCCGTGTAGAGAATCGCATTGTCATACGCATTGTCGAGTTCCTGCGTGCTGCACTTTTCCAGCTGGTTGGTGCCGCACACAGGTTTGAAGCGCTCAAAAGCGGGCGGATAGCGTTTGTAGTAGGCCGGACCGTGATTGCCCATCTGGTGTAACACGATGAGGATGTTGCGGTCTTGATGGCGGTCGACGTATGCCTGCAATCCGGCCAGCATCCCTTCGTCCCGGCATTCGATGTCGCACACCGGATTGTTGTCCGGTGTCTTGAAGTCCTCATGAGGCACCCGTTTCGCCACGCCCTTCGATGAGGAGTTGTTGTCCCGCCACAGGATCGCCACCCCGGCGCGTTGCAGGATATCGAGAACATTTTCCGTCGCGAGGACCCTTTCCTGGTCATACGCCTCACGGCCATAGACAGAGAACATGCAGGGAACCGATACGGCGGTCGAGGTGCCGCAGGACCAGACATTATCGAAGCTGATGACCCCTTCCTTTTCCAACCGGGGGGTCGTGTCGCGTCCGTAGCCGTTCAGGGAGAGGCGGTCGAAACGCGCAGTCTCGCCCACCACAAAGATCACCAAACGCTTGCGCCCGTCGCCCGTTCCCAGGTGCGCGTCCCCGCCGATGGACTGGAACGGCAGCGCCTTCTTCATCCGCCCTTTCATGTATTTCCCCGCCGAGTAGACGAGATAGACCGGGTTGGCGTAGGCACGCAATGCCTTGTGTTCGCGAAAGAAGGATGCATAGTGGCTGCTGAAGAGATAGAGGGAGGCGGCGGCTACCACCAACGTTCCGGCAAGCAACTTCAGACGCGAAAAAAGGGCGGCGCCAAGCGGGCGCTTCTCGATACGCACCCGGGAGATCAGGAGCGAGGGCAGGACCCCCAGCAGCACGACGTAGAGCAGCAGCTTCCCGCTGAACAGATCCAGCGCCTCTCCGGTATCGGTGAGCAGCATGTTGTGGATCATGGTGTCGTCGATGACGACATGATAGCTGTCCATGAAATAGGCCGCGGTGGCCGCGACCAGCAACACGACGATGACCAGCGGCTTGAGAATGACGCGATGCCCCACCAGGGCCAGCAACAGGATGTGGATGCAGGCGAGAAGTATCGCCAGCGAGATCAGGAATCCCGCATTCGCCCGGGTAAACGGGTACAGGTCGATGACGCCCCGGAAGAAGGCCCAATTGAAGAAGACCACGAGAACGACAGCGACGCCGACGATCAGTGCGTTGCCTGAAAGGGTGCGAAGATCAGTTTTCAAGGAAAGGCCGGTCGTCTCGATTCATCAGGGGGTGGGCCGGGGTATGGCGGGATGATACCCCATCCCGGGCCGTTACAGCATCTCGATCACCCACTTGGTCACCAGACCGGTGGCATGGGCGCACTGGTTGCCGCGCTCCTGGTCGAACTGCTTGTACTCGTCCGCGTTCCACATATCGTAGGTACGACCCGTGAACCGTTTCTGAAGTTCCTCGCAGGTGATGCCGCCAAACGTCTGCTCAAATCGCTCCACCAGTTCGCGCCCCTTTTTGAAGTTGGTGATAAAGCGCCCCTTGTCGAGCCGGTCCCGATCGCGCCCGCGTTTGGCGCTCAATGCCATCAACCCCCCGGTAAGGG
This sequence comes from Sedimenticola sp., assembly GCA_026983675.1. Lineage (GTDB taxonomy): Bacteria > Pseudomonadota > Gammaproteobacteria > Chromatiales > Chromatiaceae > JALSTP01. Next base: position 39,919 of record JALSTP010000075.1, on the reverse strand, counting down.
CCCCGCAGGCGCCCTTTGCCATGAGACCGCCACCACCGGACAGGCCATGACTCGCCTTGATCGTCTCGTCGCTGACGATGCCGACCGTCTCCTGCACCGTGGCCAATACGCACTGGGGACAGCAACCGTAGTCGAGCTCGTACTTTACCGCCTTTTCATAGGCCTCTTCGGCCAGCTTCTGTTTCTCTTCCTGCTTCATGATGGGTACCGATTCTCTATGGATCTCACACGTACCGGGCAAGCGCGCTCACAGCAAGGCCCCTCCATTCGGGGTCTCCTCTGGTCACGATGCCCGGCTGCAGACCGCATCAGGATCGCACAGGGCGAGGCCCGCCCGCATTGACATCGGGCAATCACGGCCACAGCACCGCCATCCAGACAACGGCGGCGCAGGCGAGGGCGACGAAGACCGCCGCGGAGCCCATATCCTTGGCCCGCCCGGACAGCGCGTGTTGCGCCCCGCCGAAGCGGTCCACCACCGCCTCGATGGCCGAGTTGAGCAGTTCCACAATGACCACGAGGAACAGGCTGCCGAGCAGCAGGGCGCGCTCAACACCACTCTGCCCGAAATAGAGCGCGGCAGGCGCCAGCACCACCGCCAGCATCAGCTCCTGCCGAAATGCGGCCTCATGCCGCCACGCGGCCTTCAGGCCGAGCCATGAATAGCCGGTGGCCTTGATGATGCGATCGATTCCCGTGTTGCCCGGTTTCACGATGAAGCCCCCTTTGTCGTCCGATGACGATTTCCGAAAAAGAGCCGGTATCCCAACAGGCTGTTGAACCAGCATATCGCCAAGGCCCAAAGGTCATGGGACAGAAAGTGCGCCCCCCGCAGCTGCTGCACCATCCCGAAAAGCATCCCGGCGCCCAGGCCGATGGCGAGCCCGGCCCAACGCTTGTCCGGCGCCACCTCGCGCAGAAAAAAATAGAGCGCCACCAGCGCGTACCCGCCACTGGCATGGCCGGCGGGGAAACACCGGCCGTAAGGATACGCGCCGGAATGGTGCTGAAACAGGCCGACGAAGGGCCGGCTGCCACCATAACGCAGAAGATCCCAGGGGCAATCCACATGGGTGATCTCCTTGAGACCGGCGACCAACAGCGCCGACAGAGGCATCACAACGGCCAGATAGGCAAGCGGCCGCCGCCACGGCCGCAACCGTTCGATCCGAAGACTCGCCAGCGCCGCCACAATCACGGCCAGCCCCACGCCCACCATCATCTTTTGCGCCCCTGTGTGCAACACCATGGAAAACAGGGGCGCATCCCGCAGCGACCAGCGATGCCCCTCCAGCGCATAGATCCAGTCTGCAAGCATCCGGTCCACGGGCACGGTCTGCTGAAGGAAAACGGCGGCCAGAAACACGCCGAGAGGTATCGCCAGGTGACCCAACCAGAACTCCCGATCCATTCTCTACGCAAACCTCGTCTCTGTCATGGGTGGCGCCTCCGGAAAACCGCGCCCGCCCCCAGTTTGGTCAACCATTCCGCTCTTTCCAATCCGGCCGGCAACGGGTATCTTTGAGACCATGCCGACCTTCACGAAAATGCAGGGACTCGGAAACGATTTCGTGGTATTCGACGCCATCGGCCAGCAGGTGGACCTGTCGCCCGCGCAGGTGCGCCGTATCGCCGACCGGCGCTTTGGCATCGGTTGTGACCAGATCCTGCTGGTGGAGCCGCCACGCGATGCCACCACGGATTTCTATTATCGCATCTTCAATGCCGATGGTTCCGAGGTGGAACAGTGTGGCAACGGCGCCCGTTGCTTCGCCCGTTTTGTACACGAGAAGGGACTCAGCGACAAGGAGGTGATCGATGTGGGCACCCGGGCGGGCAACATCCGGCTCTATCTGGAACCTCATGGGCAGGTGCGCGTCAATATGGGCCGGCCTTTGCTGGCGCCCCCGGACATCCCGTTTGTGGCCGACACACAGCACAAGAGTTACCTGCTGGAGGTGGACGGCGAACGGCTGACCATCGCCGCTGTCTCCATGGGCAATCCCCATGCGGTATTGCAGGTCAAGAGTGTGGACGAGGCGCCGGTACACCGCCTGGGCCCGCTGATCGAGCACCATCCGCGCTTTCCCAACCGCGTCAATGTCGGCTTCATGCAGATCATCGACCCCGCGCACATCCGCCTGCGGGTCTACGAACGCGGCGCGGGCGAGACGCTGGCCTGTGGCACCGGCGCCTGCGCCGCCGTGGTGGCCGGACGCATCCAGGGCCTGTTGAACGAGCGGGTCGAGGTCGATCTGCGCGGCGGCGATCTTGTGATAGAGTGGCAGGGCGGCGAGGCGCCGGTCTGGATGTCGGGCCCCGCCGAAATTGTCTTCGAGGGGAGTATCGAACTGTGAACACGAGCACCAAAACGCGCGAACATGCGCCAAATGAGCGCATCATTGCCGATTATCTGGCCGCGCATCCGGATTTCTTCGAACATCACCCGGAACTCCTGAACGAACTGCGCATACCGCACACAACCCGCGGATCGGCGGTGTCGCTGATCGAACGGCAGGTGGCGGCCCTTCGTGAAGAGAACCTGCGCTACAGGCAACAACTCGAGGCGTTGATCACCGTCGCCCGCGACAATGATCGGCTCAACCGGCGTCTGCATCGCCTTACCCTGTCGTTGATCGAGGCCGCCACCTTCGACGAGGTGCTCAATGCCCTGCAGGACGAGTTGCACGACAAATTCCGGGCCGATGCGGTGGAACTGCGGTTGTTCTCTTCCTCACACCTCGACGATCACACCGGCAGCGACGAGGCCGAAGGCGCGGTCTTCAAGGATTTTTTCCAGCAAGGACGGCCGGTCTGTGGCCCCCTCACGCCGGAGCAACTGCAGTACCTGTTCAGCGTGGAGGCCGAGGACATCCGCTCGGCGGCGCTGATTCCCTTGCGTGCCGAGGGGGTCCTGGGCATGCTCGCCATCGGCAGTCACGACAAGGGGCGCTTTTCCCCCAACAAGGGGACCGATTTCCTCGTTCGCCTCGGCGAGGTGGTCAGCCACACCCTCGAAGTGGTCTCGCTGCCCGGCGTCTGATGACCAGTTGCGACACCCGGGCCAGCCGGTTCCTCGACCACCTGGAACACCAGCGGCGGTTGTCGCCGCATACCCTGGACAACTACCGCCGCGACCTGCGGCGCATCGCCGGGTGGATGGCGGATCACGGCATTGCCGACTGGCCGCACCTGGGGCAGGCACAGGTGCGCGATTACGTGGCCTGGCGCCATCGCCGCGGGGCCTCCGGCCGCACCCTGCAACGTGAACTCTCGGCCTTGCGCAGCCTGTTCCGCTATCTGATGAACGAAGGCGATGCGGCGACGAACCCGGCAGATGGCGTGCGTGCACCCAAATCGCCCCGCAGGCTGCCCGTCACATTGGACGCGGATCAGCTCGATCACCTTCTGAGCCTCGACGACGACACGCCACTGGGCCGGCGCGATGCCGCCATCATGGAGCTGTTCTATTCCTCCGGGCTGCGGCTGGCGGAACTGGTCTCCCTCGATCTCGGCGATATCGACCTGGAAGACGCCACCCTCCAGGTCACCGGCAAAGGGGGCAAGACCCGGCGCGTACCGGTGGGACGCACGGCGCGGGAGGCGATCCGCCGCTGGCTGGCGCTGCGGGGCCGGCTCGCCACCCTGGACGAACCGGCGCTGTTTGTCAGCGCGCGGGGGGGACGCATCCGTCCACGCACGGTACAGGCGCGGCTGAAACGGTGGTCATCGTTGCAACATGCACCGCGCGCCGTCCATCCCCACCTGCTGCGCCACTCCTTCGCCAGCCACCTGCTGGAATCCTCCGGCGATCTGCGCGCAGTACAGGAGTTGCTTGGCCATGCCGATATCGCCACCACTCAGATCTACACCCATCTCGACTTCCAGCACCTGGCCCAGGTCTACGACCAGGCCCATCCCCGGGCCCACCGCCGCAAGGGGTGAATCTCCCGCGTCCAGCCGCAGGTTTTGTCCCCCCGCCTCCTCCGGTACAATGAATGATCTTCAGCCGATACAGGATCAACGCGTGGAACCGCTACGAGGTACAACCATACTCTCCGTGCGCCGCAACGGCCGGGTGGTGGTCGGTGGCGACGGCCAGGTCTCCATGGGCAACACGGTGATGAAGGGCAACGCCCGCAAGGTGCGCCGGCTCTACAAGGACAAGGTGCTGGCCGGATTCGCCGGCGCCACCGCCGACGCCTTCACCCTGTTCGAGCGCTTCGAGGGCAAGCTGGAAGAACACCACGGCCACCTCACCCGCGCCGCGGTGGAACTGGCCAAGGACTGGCGCACCGACCGCATGTTGCGCCGCCTGGAGGCGCTGCTGTGCGTGGCCGACGGCAAGGCGTCGCTGATCATCTCCGGCACCGGCGACGTGATCGAGCCGGAACACGGCCTGATGGCGATCGGCTCTGGCGGCCCCTTCGCCCAGGCGGCGGCGCGGGCGCTGATGGAGAGCACGGATCTGGGCGCGCGGGAGATCGTCGAAAAGGGCCTCAACATCGCCGCGGACATCTGCATCTATACCAATCACAACCTGCTCATCGAGGAGCTGGAAAGCGAAACCTGAACCATGCCGGAACCCACTCCCCAGAAGATCGTCGCAGAGCTGGACAAGCACATCATCGGCCAGTCGGCCGCCAAGCGGGCTGTCGCCATCGCCCTCCGCAACCGCTGGCGCCGCAGCCAGGTCGACGACCCCCTGCGCAACGAGATCACGCCCAAGAACATCCTCATGATCGGCCCCACCGGCGTCGGCAAGACCGAGATTGCCCGGCGTCTGGCGAAGCTGGCCAACGCCCCCTTTCTCAAGGTGGAGGCGACCAAGTTCACCGAGGTGGGCTATGTGGGCCGCGACGTGGAATCCATCGTCCGAGACCTCGCCGACGCCGCCGCCAAGATGGTGCGGGAACAGGAGATGGAGAAGGTGCGCGATCTCGCCGAGATGGCCGCGGAGGAGCGCATCCTCGACGCCCTGCTCCCCTCGCCGACACCCACCAGTTTCGCCGAGGAGGCGCAGCCCTCCGGCGGCATCTCCGAATCCACCCGCGAGAAGTTCCGCGACAAGTTGCGCGCCGGTGAGCTGGATGATCGCGAGATCGAGATCGAGGTCAGCGCCACGCCGGTGGGGGTCGAGATCATGGCCCCGCCGGGGATGGAGGAGATGACCAGCCAGCTTCAGGGCCTGTTCCGAAACCTCGGCAGCGGCCGCACCCGGCGACGCAAGTTGCGCGTCCGCGACGCCCTCAAGGTGGTGCGCGACGAAGAGGCGGCGAAGCGGGTGAACGAGGAAGAACTCAAGATCCGCGCCCTGGAGATGGTGGAGCAGAACGGCATCGTCTTCCTCGACGAGCTGGACAAGGTGGCCAAACGTTCCGAATACGGCGGCGCCGACGTCTCCCGCGAGGGGGTGCAACGCGACCTGCTGCCGCTGGTGGAGGGATGCACCGTCTCCACCAAGCACGGCATGGTGAAGACCGACCACATCCTGTTCATCGCCTCCGGGGCGTTCCATCTGGCCAAGCCCTCCGACCTGATCCCGGAGCTTCAGGGGCGTCTGCCCATCCGTGTGGAGCTGGACGCCCTGACCTCGGACGACTTCGTCCGTATCCTGACCGAGCCCGACGCCTCGCTCACGGACCAGTACAAGGCGCTGCTGGCCACCGAGGGCGTCACCCTGGAGTTTACCCAGGACGGTATCCGGCGCATCGCCGAAATGGCCTGGCAGGTAAACGAACGCACTGAAAACATCGGCGCCCGCCGCCTGCACACGGTGCTCGAACGGCTGCTCGACGAGGTCTCCTTCACCGCCACCGAACACCAGGGTGAGACCGTTACCATCGATGCCGCCTATGTGGATAAACACCTCGCCGAGCTGGCCTCCAACGAGGACCTCAGCCGCTATATTCTCTAAGGAGATCCTGAACAGACCATGTCAAATCATCATCCTACGGAAATCAATCTGCACCGCCAATCCCGGGTGCTCGAAATCACCTTCGATGACGGCAGCCGCTTCGATCTGCCGTGCGAATATCTGCGCGTCTACTCCCCGTCCGCCGAGGTGCAGGGCCATGGACCCGGCCAGGAGACGCTGCAGGTGGGCAAGGAGGACGTGAACATCGAGCGTATCGAGCCGGTGGGCAACTATGCCGTCATCCTGCATTTCGACGACGGCCACAACACCGGCATCTACTCCTGGAGCACCCTCTACGACCTGGGCGCCAACTACGAACGCAAGTGGCAGGACTACCTTGCCCGCCTGGAGGCCGCCGGCCACACGCGCAAGGCGCCGGACGCCTGACACGAAGCCGCCCCTGCCCAGGGTTCCCAAGATCGGATATCATGGGATCCCTGTCAGTTGGGGAGCCGCGGCCATGCAGGAGAAAAAGACGACGCATTTCGGTTACAAGGAGGTGCCGGTCGAAGAGAAGGCGGAGCGGGTGAAGGCGGTATTCGATTCCGTCGCCAACCGCTACGACCTGATGAACGACCTGATGTCGCTGGGCATCCATCGGCTGTGGAAGCGCCAGGCCGTGGAGTTGTCGGGCGTGCGCCGCGGCCAGCGGGTGCTCGACCTCGCGGCGGGCACAGGCGATCTGTCCTCGCGCTTCGCCGGGCTGGTGGGGGCCGAGGGCCTGGTCGTGTTCTCCGACATCAACGCCTCGATGCTCGAAGAGGGGCGCGCGCGTATGGTGGACGAGGGGTTGGTGGGCAATGTGGAGTATGTACAGGCAGACGCCCAGCAACTGCCTTTTCCCGATGATACCTTCGACTGCATCACCATCGGCTTCGGGTTGCGTAATGTGACCGACAAGCAGCGCGCCCTGGAGGCCATGTTCCATGCATTGCGTCCTGGCGGCCGGGTGCTGATCCTGGAATTCTCCAAGCCGGTTCCGAAACCTCTTAAGACAGTCTACGATCTCTACTCCTTCAAGCTGCTGCCCCTGATGGGACGGCTGGTGGCCAAGGACGAGGGAAGCTATCGGTACCTGGCCGAGTCGATCCGCATGCACCCCGATCAGGAGACTCTGAAGGGGATGATGGAGCAGGCCGGTTTCGAACGCTGCGAATATTTCAATCTCACTGGCGGCATTGTCGCCATCCACCGCGGCTACAAGCTGTAAGGAGCGGGGGGTGAGCATCGGAGAAGCCAGCCTCGCTTTGCTGGAGCAGGCCATCAACCGCTACCTCGCCCTCGATCCCGAGGCGCATCGCGGGCTGAAGCGCCTGCACGGCCGGGTGATCGGCATCGATCTGGTCGGCCTCGGTCAACGACTCTACCTGGTCCCCGGCCCCGCCGGCATCCAGGTGTTCGGCCACTACGAGGGCGAACCCGATTGCGTTCTGCGCGGCACCCCGCTTGCCTTGATGCGGATGCAGGACCAGAAGGGCAGCACCGAGCAACTCTTCGGCGGCCAGGTGGAGATCGAGGGTGACACCGAGTTGGGCCATCGTTTTGGCAAGTTTCTCGGCAGCCTCGACATTGACTGGGAAGAGCAGCTCTCCCATCTCACCGGTGACGTGGTCGCGCACAGGCTCGGCAGTCTGGTGCGGCGTCTCACGGACTGGGGCGGGCGGAGCGCGCACACCCTGGGCAAGGATCTGCAGGAGTATCTCCAGGAAGAGGCGCGTCTGCTGCCGACCCGCTATGAACTGGAGGGGTTCTACCGTGATGTGGATACGCTCCGCCATGACGTAGATCGGCTGGAAGCGCGCATCCGACGGCTGCGAGACCTGACGGGATGATCCGCCCCGCACAGGCCCTGCGCCTGTTCCATATCAACCGGGTGCTGATCCGCCATGGCCTGGACGAGGTGATCCTCGCCACCCACCTGATGCGGCCGGTGCGCTTCGTCTATTACCTGTCCCCCTGGAACTGGCGGAGACGCGAGCTGCCCCCCTACCCGGTACGCCTGCGCCGGGTGCTCGAAGACCTCGGTCCCATCTTCGTCAAATTTGGCCAGATCCTCTCCACCCGCCGTGATCTGCTGCCCGACGATATCGCCGAGGAACTGGCCAAACTCCAGGACCGCGTGCCGCCCTTCCCCGGCGATGAGGCGCGGTCGCTGATCGAGAAGGCCTGGGGTCAACCGATCGAAGCGGTGCTGGACGAATTCAACGAATCCCCGCTGGCCTCGGCCTCTATTGCCCAAGTGCATACCGCCCGGCTGAAGGACGGGCGCGAGGTGGTGGTCAAGGTGCTCCGCCCCGGCATCGAGCGGGTGATCCGGCGTGACGTGGATCTGCTCTACACCCTCGCCCGTCTGGCCCGGCGCTACTGGAAGGACGGGCGCCGATTGCGGCCGGTGGAAGTGGTGGAGGAGTACGAACGCACCATCTTCGACGAACTCGACCTGCTGCGGGAGGCGGCCAACGCCTCCCAACTGCGGCGCAACTTCCTCAACAGCGAGATGCTCTACATTCCGGAGGTCTACTGGGACCATTGCCGTCAGAACGTGATGGTGATGGAGCGGGTCTACGGCACCCCGGTGAGCGACGTGGAAACACTCAAGCGACAGGGCATCAGCATGCGCATGCTCGGCGAGCGCGGCGTGGAAATCTTTTTCACCCAGGTGTTCCGGGACAACTTCTTCCACGCCGACATGCACCCCGGCAACATCTTCGTGGAACCCACCGGGCGCTATATCTCGGTGGATTTCGGCATCATGGGCACCCTCACCACCGAGGACCAGCGCTACCTCGCCGACAACCTGCTCGCCTTCTTCCACCGCGACTACCGGCGGGTGGCCGAGCTGCACGTGGAGTCCGGTTGGGTACCCAAAGGCACCCGGGTGGAGGAGTTCGAAGCGGCCATCCGCACCGTCTCCGAGCCCATCTTCGAGAAGCCGCTCGCGGAGATCTCCTTCGGCCACTTTCTTCTGCGCCTTTTCCAGACCGCACGCCGCTTCGACATGGAGATCCAGCCCCAGTTGGTGCTGCTGCAGAAGACCCTCCTCAACATCGAGGGTCTGGGCCGCCAGCTCTACCCCGAACTCGACCTCTGGACCACGGCCAAACCGTTTTTGGAGAACTGGATGCGTAAGCAGGTGGGTCCGCGCGCCTTCGTCGGCCGGATGCGCAAGAGCCTGCCCCTGCTCTCGGAGCAACTGCCGGAGATCCCCCTCCTCGCCTACCGCGTCCTCAAGGAAGCGGAACAAGGAAGGCTGAAGCTGCAGTGGCGATCAAAGGAACTGGCTCGCCTGCAACACACCATCATGGAAGCCAACCGGCGCACCACGGCCGCCGTGAGTGGCGCCGCCATGCTCGTTGCCGCAGTCCTTCTTCTCACCGCCGGCGAGGGGGCCATGCTCTCCCCCGCAACCCTCGCCGTCACCGGGTATGCGTTGGGCGCCGGCGGCCTCCTGTTGCTCGCCCACAGTTGGCTGAAGGGGCGTGGCTGACTCACCGTATCCGCTCGGCGGTACTCAATATTGGAGGGCGAATACCGATACAGCTCTATCGTCGAGAACGTACAAGGAAACCCCATGCGACTCTACTATTACAAAGATCCCCGCGGTAATTTCGGTGACGACCTGAATCTGTGGCTCTGGCCCCGGCTCCTGGGTGACTTTCTGGATACCGAGCATCCTTATTACGCGTTTTCAGACGATTCCACGACCGATCCCTCGGAAACCTTGTTCGTCGGCCTCGGCTCCCTTCTCAACCATCATATGCCGAAGGCGCCCCACAAGGCCGTGGTGGGGGCCGGTGTGGCCTATGGCGATGCGCCCCGGATCGACGACCGCTGGACGCTCTATGCGGTACGCGGTCCGAGAAGCGCCGAGATCCTGGGCCTCGACAAAGACAGGGGCATCGGCGATTCAGGCATCCTGGTGCGTGCGGTGGAATTGCCAGCCACGGAGAAACGCTTCCCCGTTTCCTTCTTCTCCTACCACGAGAACGCGGAACTGGTGGACTGGGACAGCGCGTGCAGGTCGACCGGTATCCATCACATCGACCCGGCAGGGAGTGTCGAAGGGATTCTGGCGGAAATCCGGCAGACAGAACTCCTGCTGACGGAGGCCATGCACGGCGCCATTGTAGCCGATGCCCTGCGGGTGCCATGGATTCCGGTGCGGGTTTTCGACAAACTGAACGACTTCAAATGGCACGACTGGTGTGAGTCACTGCGGATGCGCTACCAGCCCCACGATCTACCGCGGACCGGCGCCTGGCTTCGGAACAAAAAAGGCATCAAGGGAAAGCTCCTCAGAACGCTACGGCCGCGCCAGGCCTGCAAGGAAATGCGCCGCCTGGCGCGCGAAGCCGAACCCATGCTCAGCGAGGATGCTGTGATCGACGAGGCCACCACGCGGCTGCTCGACCAACTGGAACAGATGCGCCAGGACTTCAGATAGCACGCCCTATGATGAAAACCGCCGTTTTTCATCATAGGAGTCTGTCGGGTTTAGGTGATCGTCGCGAGCATGATGGGCCATATCAGCGCGAGAGATCAGATGGTCATGCGCTGAACGTTCGTCCGTCGTCGGGACACACGGGCCGATCAGGAGGGGCGCACCAGTCCCGCCTCCACCTCTTCACGTTTCGTCTTCCCTGCCAACAGTTCGATCAATTGCAAGGCAAAGTCCATCGCGGTGCCGGGTCCCCGGGAGGTGACGACCTTGCCGTCCACCACAACGGGCTGAGACAACAGATCGACCCGTTCAAGATTCATCTTGTCAAGCACCCCGGGGTATCCAGTCGCGGCATGGCCTTCGAGAAGGCCCGCGCCGGCCAACACCTTGGGAGCGGCACAGATGGCCGCCGTGTAACCGCCACTTGCGCTCAGGCGCTGCAACAGTCGACGGATGCGTGGATCCCGGTCGAGGTGGTCCGCCCCTGGCAGACCGCCTGGCAACACGATCATGTCGAACGCCTCGTCGAGGACCGCCTCGAGAGTGGTGTCTGGCAGCAGCACCACGCCGCGGCTGGCCTTTACCGGCCCTTCTTCGAGACCGGCCGTCACGACTTCTATTCCGGCACGTCGCAGCAGATCGATAACGGTGACAGCTTCGAGTTCTTCGCAACCTTGGGCGAGAGGGACGAGGACGCGCGCCATAACTTCCTCCGGGGGGGTAGCTTGGTGAGTTTCGATACAGGGACGAGGCGTATGCCGAGCCTCTTCAGCCGCGGCAACATCTTCGACAACACGCTGAGCGTCTCGGGGTGCGGGTGACCGATGCCAATGGCGGTACCCCGATGCCTCGCCATGCGCACCAGTTTACCAAACTGGCCTTCGATGGCCTTTCGCTCGATGACGTGATCGAGGAAGATATTGCGGCTGGCGGTGGGGATGCCGCTCTCCATGGCCACCTTTTCGGCAACGGAACTCTCGGCGGTACGGCTGTCGATGAAAAACAGGCCGAAGGCGCGCAGCCCCTCCATCACCCGGCGCATGGATGCGGTGTCGGAGGTCAACAGGCTGCCGCGATGATTGTTGACGCCACTGACATGGGGAATGGAGGCGATGTCCGACAACAGGGTACGCCGAAACGCGGCCTCCGCCATGCCCTTGCGTAACATGCCCTTGTCGTGGGCGGTCTTGTCATAGGGCTGCATGGGCAGATGCAGCAGGATTTCACGATGTCGGGCATAGGCCGCCCTGGCGAGATCCTTGCCGTGGGGTGTGTGGGGAAGAAATGCATAGGTGACACTGCCCGGCAGATGCAACGCCCACCGACCAAGCATCTCATTGTTGCCCATGTCATCGATGATCAAGGCGATTCGCGGTGCCTGTCCGGCGCCGGCCATGCTGGTGGCCGCGCTCAACAGGATGATCATGCCCCACACCACGCGCCATCGGTAGAACGCCCGCGTACGGCCCCCTTGCATCGCTGCAATCGATGCGTCCCTCCTGCGGCGTTGCCCCATAGTCGTCCCCTTATCTTTTTATTTGCCTTCAGCCTGTTGCAGAATGTACAGCCCCTTAAGCATGTTGAGCGCCTCGTTGAGTTGGTAATCCTTGGCCACCAACTGTTCGGTTGCGCGCTGTTTTCCTTTTCCGCCCTGTTTCTTCTTCTTTTTCCCTTTTGCCTTGCCGTTTTCCAGATGGCCACTGAGATCCGCCTCCTTCAGCAGGGTAACGGGGGGCGCCTTGGTCTCTACCTCGACATTCTCCAGCATGATATCCGGCTTGATGCCTTCGGCCTGGATGGAACGCCCGGCAGGCGTATAGTACCGTGCAGTGGTCAGCTTGATCGCAGTGACCCGGCTTACCGGAATGATGGTCTGTACCGAGCCCTTGCCAAAGGTGCGCTGCCCCATGATGATCGCGCGGTGCTGGTCCTGCAGCGCGCCGGCCACGATCTCCGACGCGGAGGCCGACCCGCCGTTCACCAATACCACCATCGGCGCCCCTTCGAGAATGTCATCTGGCCCGGCCTCGAAACGCAGCCGGGAATCCGCCACCCGCCCCTTGGTATATACGATCAGCCCCTTTTCCAGAAAGGCGTCACTGACGGCGACCGCACCGCTCAACACGCCGCCAGGGTTGTTCCGGAGATCGAGCACGAGGCCCTTGAGTTTGCCGCTGATGGTCTTGAGACGCTTGATCGCCTTGAGCATGTCCTCGGCGGTGCGCGCCTGGAAGTGGGTGATGCGCACATAGCCGTAACCGGGCTCAAGCATCCGGCTCTTGACGCTGGCCACTTTGATGATGTCACGCACCACGGTCACGGTGAAGGGTTTGTCGACCCCCTCCCGCACGATGGTCAGCTTCACCGGTGACCCAGGTTTGCCGCGCATGAGTTTTACGGAGTCATCCAGTGATATCCCCTTCACTGACTTGTTGTCGATGCGAATGATCAGGTCGCCCGCCCGCAGGCCGGCGCGCTGGGCAGGGGTGTCGTCGATGGGGGAGATGACCTTGACGAAGCCGTCCTCCATGCCAACCTCGATGCCGAGCCCGCCGAACTCACCCGTGGTCCCCACCTGCAGTTCACGGTATTCTTCCTCGTTCAGATAGGAGGAATGGGGGTCGAGGCCCGACAGCATGCCGCGTATGGCGCTCTCCAGCAGTTTTTTGTCGCCCACCGGCTCCACATAGTCACTCTTGATCCGCTCGAAGATCTCAGCGAAGTTTCGCACTTCCTTGATCGGCAACCGCCCTTTCTCCACCTTGGCGGCGGGCTGCTCGGCCCACACGGGGCCTGCTGGCCAGCCGACCGCCAAGGCCGCGCCGACGATCCATACCGGAAGTATCCGCCATAACTTTGCCATACGTTCTTCTCTACCCTTTCGTTTCCGCGCGCTGCGATCTGGATGGCGCCCATGTTATCAGACCCGGGGGGTTGAAGTCTGTGTTCATCGGGGGGATGAATGTATAAAAAGCGTGACACGGTGCGGGCAGCGGCTTGTCCTTCACGACGGCCTCGCATGCCAAGGGGTTCAAACCGATCTTGCCAGTATCGGCGCCGTTGATCCTTGAGCCGACCGCCCCTCCGCGCCCTGGCTTTCTGCACCAGCGAACAGGGTTCACCGGCTTGCCTTTGTAGCGGATCCCGAAATAGACGCCGCTCCGGCTGTGGCCGCCACTCTCACCGACCAGGGCGATGGTCTCCCCGGGTTCCACCCACTCGCCGGTCTCTTTGAACAGTACCTGGTTGTGGCCATAGAGTGTCATGTAGCCATCCCCATGGTCGATGATCATCAGCAGGCCATAGCCGCGAAGCCAGTCGGCGAACGCCACCCGGCCGTGGTGCACCGCCTTCACTTCGCGGCCCTCCGGGGCGGCGATGAAGACGCCTTCCCAACGCAGTTTGCCCAGCTTCCGCGGGGCCCCGTAGCGGATCGCCAGACGCCCTTTCACCGGCCATTGGAGGCGACCGGCGCGCTTACGGAAGGGCAGACTCTCCTTCACCGTCACCGGCAGGTCGGCAAGGGTCTCCCGCAGCTTGTCGATGAGCCGCTGCAGCCGTTTCTCGTCCCGTTTCAGTTCATCGAGCCGGTCACCCTTCGAACGTATATCCGCGTTCAAGGTGGCCAGCAACCTCTTCCGCTCTTCCCGGCTGCGCAGAAAGTGTTTGTGTTCCTGCCGCCGCTCCTTTTCCAGTGATTTCAGGCGACTGTTTTCGGCAAGGATCTCCTCCTCGATCTCACCAAGACGGGCCAGCTCCTGCTTCAAGCGGACGAGCCGCCGGCTGCGCGCCCGGTTGAGGTAGTCGTAGTCGATCAACATGCGACTCACCACCCCCGGTTCCTGCTGATTGAGCAACAGCTTGATACGCTCCTGCCGCCCCATGGCGTAGGCCGCGCGTATCTGCCGGGCCAGCGCCTGGCGCTGGGTCGCCACCCGCTCCTGGGTCTGCCGTCGCGCTGTTTTCAAGCGCTCCAGACGTTTTTGTTGACGCGCGATCTGTTTGCGCAGACGCCGCACGACCCGGGCCGCATTGGCAATGCGCTTCTCCGCGTCCCGCAGCCCCGCATGCAACGCCTGCCGTTGCCCCTTGATGAGTTTCAGGTCATGCTGCAAATGGCGGATACGCTGCTGGATCTCCTCCAGCTCCTTGCGCTTGCTGTCTACGTCGGCTGCCGCATACAGCGCCGGGGAGAACACGACCGACACCAGCAGCAAAACCTGGATGAGCCGGCGTCGCATCGATCCTGTCACTCAGCGCTTCCGTCGAATTCCACCAACGGGCGACCGGTCATCTCCACCGGCTGCTCAAGGCCCATAATCTTGAGCAGCGTCGGCGCAATATCGCTGAGGATGCCCTTGTCCACCAGTGTCGCCGGGCGGCCGATGTAGACCAGCGGCACCGGATTGCTGGTGTGGGCGGTATAGGGCTGATGGGTCTTGCGATCCTTCATCTGCTCGGCGTTGCCGTGGTCGGCGGTCACCAGCATCTCGCCCTTCACCCGTTGCAGCGCATCCAGCACATGCCCCAGGCTGCGGTCGACTGCCTCGATGGCCTTGACCGCGGCTTCCATGTTGCCGGTATGACCGACCATGTCGGCGTTTGCATAGTTACAGATGATGGCGTCGTACTTTCCGCCCTCTATGGCCTCGACGAGGTGTTCCGTGACGCGGGGCGCACTCATCTCGGGTTTCAGATCGTAAGTGGCCACCTGGGGCGATGGCACCAGGATGCGATCCTCCCCCTCGTAAGGCTGCTCGACGCCGCCGTTGAAGAAGAAGGTGACGTGGGCGTATTTCTCGGTCTCCGCCAGCCGCAACTGGCGCAGGCCGAGCGACGAGATATATTCACCAAACCCGTTCTTGATACGTTCGGGGGGAAATGCCACCGGGATATCGAAATCGGCGTTGTATTCGGTCAGGCTCGCCACGCTGCCGAGCTTGGGCCAGACGTGGCGCTCAAAGCCTTCGAACTCCCGCTCTATGAAGGCCTGGGTGAGCTGGCGGGCGCGGTCCGATCGGAAATTCATGAAAACCAGCGTATCGCCGTCGCCCACCATCACCGGCGATTCCCCTTCGGGCGCGATGCAGGTGGCCTTGACGAATTCGTCCGTTTCGCCCCGTGCGTACGCCATCTCCAGGGCCGTGAGGGGATCGGGAGCGCGGTACTCGGCCTTGCACTCGGTCAGCAATTCATAGGCCAGACGACTGCGCTGCCAGCGGGCGTCGCGGTCCATGGCATAGTAACGCCCGATGAAAGAGGCCAGACGGCCACAACCGAGATCGCCGAACAGATGCTGAAGTTTTTCCAAAGAGGCCCTGGCGCTCTTCGGCGGCGTGTCGCGGCCGTCGAGAAACGCATGGACATAGACCTTCCGCGCGCCGCGTTCAACGGCCAGGCGCACCATCGCGTGGATATGTTCCTCGTGACTGTGAACACCGCCAGGAGAGAGGAGGCCGAGGATATGCACCGCCGTCCCGGCCTCGATGGCGTGATCGACCGCCGTGACCAGTGTCCGGTTGGTGAAGAAGGAGCCAGTACGGATCGAGCGGCTGATGCGGGTGAATTCCTGGTACACCACCCGCCCCGCGCCGAGGTTCAGATGCCCCACTTCGGAATTGCCCATCTGTCCACCGGGCAGGCCCACTGCGGCGCCGGAGGTCTGGATCAGTGTGTGGGGGTGGGTGGCCCAGAGTCTGTCCCAAACGGGCGTATCGGCAACTGCAATGGCGTTGTCCTCCTTTTCTTCCCGATATCCCCACCCATCGAGTATCAGCAATACCACTGGTTTGATGCGTACGCCCATAGGCAGTCGAAAAACCCCTTTGGAGGACAGTGAAAAATCGGATCGGGGTCATCGCGTTCTACACCGCCCGATCCACTGTAAGCCCTTGCATTAAAACACGTATGGCGAATGCAGACCAGATTGCAGGGGTGTGGAAAATCCGGTCTGGGGGGATTCTGCATGCCTTTTACTTCGCCTTCCATCGATTCGATGTCAAGACCTTATTCCCACTTTTGGAAAAAAAGCTTATTATTCTATTCTTAAAGAACGGTCATCATTCTAATGTCAATATATCCCGGCAAAAATCATGGAACATAAATTCGGCAGTAATTCGGGCAACATCCTGGATGCCAGTGACGTCCTCGAGGAAGAGATGAACCTCCTTTCCGAGGATGAAGACATCGATCGCGCCTCGCGGGCGCTTAAGGCGATGTCACACCCCCTGCGCTTGAAAATACTCTGTACCCTCGGCGATACGGAAGTCAGCGTGCAAGACATCGTCGAACGCGTGGGCACGTCGCAGAGCAACATTTCCCAGCACCTGGCCATCCTCCGCGACAAGGGCATCCTCGCCTCGCGCAAGGACGCCAATCGGGTTTTCTATCGTGTCAGCGACTCACGCACCCTGCGCCTCATCGGCATGATGCGCGAGGTGTTCTGCACCCACGCGCACTAGCCCGTATTCCACTCGGTCGGAAAATTCCCTGTGTGGACAAGGATCAAGCAAGGGCGCGAGCGACTTCATGAATAATCCGGGCTAGGAGTCTGTCGGGTTTAGGTGATCGTCGCGAGCATGGTGGGAAAGCGAGGCCAGTTTTTCTCGATTTTGAGGCGCATAGTGGGCCTATGCAACGAAAAATCGAGGAAAAATGGACCGCTTTCCCACCAGCGCAGTAGATTAATCCTAAATCCGACAGACTCCTAGGGCGCACCCCTGCCGCATCGGGGGCGCGCCCCGCGCGTGCGTCATGTGGTATCGTATCGCCTCGCTGTGTCCCCGGGGGCGCGCGCCCATTCAAAAAACCTAGAGCTGAGACGGATACAAACCAAATGCAGCAGATCCTGGAATTTGCGGGCAATCACTGGGAGCTGGTACTCGCCCTCGTCGTGGTACTGGGACTCTTGATTCATAACCTCACCCTTGGCGACAAGGGGTCGGTGGATCCCGTGGGGGCCGTCGATCTGGTCAACCGCAAGGACGCCGTTATCGTGGACGTGCGGCCCGCCGCCGATTACGCCAAGGGCCACATCATTCACGCCATCAATATCCCCGCCAACGGCTTCGCCAATCAGATCGATACCCTGAAAAAATACAAGGACAAGGGCCGCCCGATCATTGTGGCATGCCGCTCCGGCGCCCAATCGGCGCACGCCGCGAAGACGTTGCGCAAGGCCGGATTCGAAGAGGTCTATAATCTGCGGGGTGGCATCCTGGCCTGGCAAAGCGCCAATCTGCCGGTCACCCGCAAGGCATCGCGATAACCCCCGGAGTACCAAACCATGGCAGCCAACGAGAACCAGCAGCAGATGGACCGTGAGTTCGCACTGCAACGCATCTACACCAAGGACATCTCCTTCGAGACCCCGAACTCTCCCGAGATCTTTCAGGTCGACTGGCAACCGCAGACCAACCTGAACGTCAATACCCATGTGAACCGCCTGGCGGACGATGTATTCGAGGTGGTGCTCACGGTCACGGTGACGACCAAGGTGGCCGACAAGACCGTCTACCTCGCAGAAGTGCAGCAGGCGGGCATCTTCGGCATGCGCGGTTTCCCCGAACAGGAAATGGGTCCCATGCTCGGCGCCTTCTGTCCTAACCTCCTCTTCCCCTATGCGCGGGAGGTGATCTCCGACCTGGTCACCAAGGGCAGCTTCCCGCAGATGCTGCTACAACCGGTCAATTTCGATGCCCTCTACGCGCAACATCAGCAACAGCTCGCCGAGCAGCAGGAAGGCGAGCAGAAACCCCACTGACGCCTGTGATGGCCGATCCCCGCCCCTTCGCTGTTCTCGGCGCCGGCTCGTGGGGTACGGCGCTGGCCATCCTGCTGGCGCGGAATGACTTCGATGTAAAGCTCTGGGGACACTTGCGGGAGGCGACCGACCGGCTGCGCCGGGAGGGCGAGAACCGCCTGTTTCTCCCCGGTATCCCGTTCCCGCCAGGACTCCACCCCACGGCAGACCTGGAGGAGGCCCTTGCCGGCGCCAGGGAGATACTGGTGGTGGTCCCCAGCCATGCCTTCCGCTCCGTGCTGGAGTCGATCGCGGGCCGGCTTCCCGCGGAGAGGGCCGTCTGCTGGGCCACCAAGGGTTTCGAACCCGGAACGCATCTGCTGCTGCACGAAGTTGCGGGCGAAGTGCTCGGCGCACGGGACTTGGCCGTCATATCCGGCCCCACCTTCGCCCGGGAAGTGGCCATGGGGCTGCCCACCGCCATCACCGTGGCCTCGCCGTCCGCGGCCTATGCCACACGTCTCGCCGGTCATCTGCACGGCGAGGCCTTCCGCGCCTACACCAGCAGCGACATCGTCGGTGTCCAGGTGGGCGGGGCGGCCAAGAACGTGATGGCCATCGCCGCCGGTATCGCCGACGGCCTCGGCTTCGGCGCCAATACCCGGGCGGCGCTGATCACCCGCGGCCTGGCGGAGATCATGCGGCTGGGCAGGGCGATGGGCGCCCGTCAGGAGACCTTCATGGGACTGGCCGGCATCGGCGACCTCGCCCTCACCTGCACCGACGACCAGTCGCGCAACCGGCGCATGGGGCTGGCGCTTGCCCGCGGGTTGTCGGTGGAACGGGCGCGCGAGGAGATCGGTCAGGAGGTCGAGGGCGTGCAGACCACCGCGGAGGTCCTGGCCCTGTCACGGGAGAAGGGGGTGGACATGCCCATCACCGAACAGACCTACAAGGTCCTGTTCGAAGGGCTGGCGCCCAAGGCCGCGGTCCATGCGCTGCTGGAGAGGCGACAGAAGGCCGAGACCGAGTAGGCACAGGCGCGTGGCCGTCAAACCGACCCCGCAAAGCCGGCCTGACGCCATGCCTCGTAGAGCACCACCGCCACTGCGTTGGACAGATTCAGACTGCGGCTCTCCGGGACCATCGGGATACGCAGCCGATGCGCCGATGGCAGCGCATCGAGCACCCGCGCCGGCAGGCCGCGCGTCTCGGGACCGAACAGCAGCGCATCACCCGGGCGGTATTCTATCGCCGTATGGGGCCTATGGCCCTGCGTGGTACAGGCAAACAGGCGCGCTGGCGCAACACCTTCCAGAAAGGCCTGCAGCGAAGGATATTCCCGCACCTCGGCCCACTCACGGTAGTCGAGCCCCGCGCGGCGCAAGCGCCGCTCGTCCAGTTCGAAACCGAGCGGATGGATCAGATGCAGGGGGCTGCCGGTGTTGGCGCACAGGCGTATGATATTGCCCGTGTTGGGAGGGATCTCAGGCTGGTACAACACCACATGAAACATCGATTGCAAAACCTATCGTGACAGGAGCGGTTGCAGACCCATGACCGAATCGACCCCCTCCCCCCTGGCCGTGGAGTTCTGCGGCCTGCGTTTCGACACCCCCATCGTGCTGCTCTCGGGCTGCGTCGGCTTCGGCGAAGAGTACACCCGGATCAAGGGCTTTTCCAACCGCGATGCCGGCGCCGTCTGCCTCAAGGGGACGACCCTCGATCCGCGTCTCGGCAATCCGCCGCACCGGGTCTGCGAGACCCCTGCGGGGATGCTCAACGCCATCGGCCTTCAGAACCCCGGCGTGGACACGGTGGTGGGCGAGATCCTGCCTCAGCTCGATTTTGGCGAGACCCGCTTCATCGCCAACGTCTCCGGTTCCACGCTGGAGGAGTATCACGAGGTCACCCGCCGCTTCGACGACTCCCCCATCGACGCCATCGAGATCAACATCTCCTGCCCCAACGTCAAGGAGGGCGGGGTGGCCTTCGGCAACGACCCGGCCATGTCGGCGCGGGTGGTGGAGGCGTGCCGGCGGGCCACGGAGAAGCCCCTCATCACCAAACTCTCCCCCAACCAGACCGACATCGCTGCCAATGCCCGCGGCTGCATCGAGGCGGGCAGTGATGCCTTCTCCGTCATCAACACCCTGATGGGCATGGCTATCGACATCGAGAGCCGCAGTCCTCTGATCGGCAACAATCAGGGGGGGCTCTCGGGACCGGCGATCAAGCCGGTAGCATTACTCAAGGTCCATCAGGTCTACCAGGTGTGTCGCGATCATGGCATCCCCATCATCGGCCAGGGCGGCATAACCACCGCCGAGGATGCCCTCGAATTCCTCATCGCGGGCGCCAGCGCGGTGGGAGTGGGCACAGCCCTCTTCTATGACCCCCTCATCTGCCGGAAGATCAACACCGGGATCCTCGATTATCTGGAGCGCCACGGCCTTGCCACGGTGGAACAGGTCACCGGTTCGCTGCGCCTGAACGCGCCGTCCAAGCCCCGTTGCGGCTGTTATTAACCCGGCAACACTATATATCGTATTCAGCCGTGATGCGTCGGCCCGCAGCAAGACGGGGCAACGCAGCCTGCGGGCTGGCACGCCGCGGCCTGCCTGAAGTCCTGAATGCGATATATAGTGTTGCCGGGTTAATAATTCAAGAAATTCCCACGCCCGCCGCCACAGGAGGGCATGAGACAGACAAACTTGAAAGCAGTGCCGCCCAGGCGGCCGGACCGAGAACTGCTGCGCCAGTTCGGGGTGATGCAGAATTTGACGGACGAGCAACTCGACCTGCTCGCCAGTTCGCTGACCCTGCACTATGCGCGCAAAGGCGCACTCATCCTGCAGCGCGGCTCTACCGACCCGTCCACCCTGTTTCTGGTCAGTGGCGCCGTGGAGCTGGAGGCCGGGGACGGCCATGTCACCACCCTCGTTTCGGGCACGCCCAGTGCAGCCCGCCCTATCGCCCAATTGACACCAAAGCAGTATGACGTCAAGGCAAAGGGGCCGGTTGAGTATCTGCTGGTCGACTACATGCTGCTGCAGGAGCTGCAAAGGGGGACGGACGCCCCAGCTTCCACCGGCCTGGTGCTGACCAGCGAAACGCTGTCGGACGAGGATGCGGAGGCCTGCCTGCTCGGCCGGATCGAGGAGGATCTCTCCCATGACCGCCTGTTGCTCCCCAGCCTGCCAGAGATTGCCATCCGTCTGGGTCGTGCCCTGGAAGGCGAGGCATCCAACGCCAAGCGCATTGCACTCATGCTGCAGAACGATCCGGCGATCACGGCAAAACTGATCAAGGCGGCAAACAGCGCGCTGTTTGCGGAACACGATCCGGTGGACCGGCCCAGCGCCGCGGTCAGTCGCCTGGGCATCGAGACCACCCACAAGCTGGTGGTGGGTTTCGCCCTCAGCGAACTGTTCCGCGCCCATGCCAGGCCCCTGCAGCAACGGATGCAGGCCCTGTGTGCAGAAAGCACCCGGGTCGCCGCCATCAGCTTTGTCCTGGCGCGTCTATCGGGCCGCTTTAGTGGTGAGCAGGCAATGGTCGCCGGCCTGATTCACAACATCGGCGCCATCGCAATTGTCAGCTATGCGGAGACCTACCCCGAGCTGGCCGAGAATGAGGCGTTGCTCGACGATACCCTGCAACGCCTTCAGGGCCGCGTGGGCGGTATGATCCTGCGTGACTGGAACTTCCCCGAGGACTTGGTCTCGGTGGCCGAAGAGAGCGGTGACTGGAATCGGGACGGGCGCCTTGAACCGGACTATACGGATCTGGTCATGGTCGCCCGCTTGCACAGCTTTATCGGTACGCCGATGATGGAGCGGGCACCTCGTCTCGATGAAGTGGCCTGCCTCGACAAACTGGAATTGGGTGACTTGACGCCACGCATGAGCCTCAAGATCCTGGCCAAGGCAGAGGAACAGATCGAGAAAGTCCATTCCTTGATCGATCGCTGAATATCCCCGCCCAATCCCTGATGGTTCGTCTCCGTCGCAAGGGGTACCCTATGTCTTTCGACACAGGGAGCCCCCATGACGACGCTTACTCTCCATCATCCGCACCCATGGGCCGTGACCCCGGCGCAGGCGCGCGTCATCCAGTCGGAACTCGCCGAACGGGTTGAAACCCAGGATCGTCTTGGAGAGGTGCATCGGGTCGCTGGCGTGGACGTGGGGTTCGAGGAGAAAGGCGCGGTGACCCGCGCTGCCGTTGCCGTGCTCGACTTTCCCCGACTGACGTCGGTGGAAAAGGCCATTGCCCGGCGCCCCACCTGCTTTCCCTATGTTCCGGGCCTGCTCTCCTTCCGCGAACTGCCTGCCGTGCTGGCGGCGATGGAACGGCTGGAAACACTTCCCGACCTGCTGCTCTGTGACGGTCAGGGCATCGCCCATCCCCGGCGGCTGGGAATCGCCGCCCATCTCGGCGTGCTTCTGGATCTCCCCTCCATAGGCGTCGCGAAGTCGCGCCTGATCGGCGACCATGCACCGGTGGGCGAGGAAAAGGGTGCATGGGTGCCGCTGATGCACAAGAACGAACGCATCGGCGCCGTGTTGCGCACCCGCACCCGGGTCAAGCCCCTGTATATCTCGGTCGGCCACCGAGTCGGCCTGGAGACCGCCATCCACTATGTGCTCGCGTGTACCCCGCGTTTCCGCCTGCCCGAGACCACCCGCCAGGCGCACAAGCTGGCCTCGGGATAGGGGTCTACTCCGGCCGGATGTGTTCGATGTAGCGGGGACGGTCCTTCATCTCCAGGCGAACCGCCGTGGCGCGCGCCACCAGCCGTTGATCGGTATCTCTGAATCCGAGATCGCAGTGGGCGCTGCCCCGGCTTTCCAGTGGAATCGGGATCATGTCGCGGTAGGTGTAGATGTTCTCGCCCACATCACCGCCGGCGCAGGTCAGCGGCCCCTCTGGAATCTCGCCTTCCACCTCGGCCCCCTCGAAGATCAGGGCGCCCGCCTGCCACCAGCGGGTACGCTCTTTGGAACCGCTCATGGTCTGGATGATATAGGCGCGGCCGAAGTGGACCTTCAACACATCCCCTTCGAGGGTGATGCGCTCTATCTCGGAACCCGGCAGGTCGATACTGCTGCTGTCCATCTCTACTCCATCGATTGGGTCATGGGGGGAACAGATTATAGGGATCGGTAAAAAGAGAAAAGCGCCGTTTTTCAGGGTTGATCATCGAACCCCAGCTCCTTGATCTTGCGCGTCAGGGTATTACGCCCCCAACCCAGCAGACGGGCCGCCTCTTGCCGTCGGCCACCGGTATGATCGAGGGCGCTTTCGATCAGGATGCGCTCGAAGGCCGGCAACGCCTCTTCCAGTAACCCTTCCTTCCCTTGTTTGAGTTCCCTGCGCACCCAGGCGCGCAGGGCCGTGCGCCAGTCCCTTCCCCCACTGCCATCCTTGCCACCTTGCTGCAACAGCTCCGGGGGCAGATCGTCCACGTGAATGCGCTGGCCGGCGGCCATGACGGTGAGCCAACGCGCGGTGTTCTCCAATTGACGGACGTTGCCCGGCCACTCGAACTGCTGTAGCCGGGCCAGCGCCTCGGGTGAGACCTTCTTTGCCTCCACGCCCAGCTCCTCGGCAGCCGTGACAAGAAAATGCTCCATCAACACCGCGATGTCCTCCGCCCGCTCACGCAACGGCGGGATATGGACGCGGATCACGTTGAGCCGGTGGAACAGATCCTCTCTGAAGCGCCCCTCCCGCACCAGAGACTCCAGATCCTGATGGGTCGCCGCGATGATCCGTACATCGGCCTTGACCGGGGTATGGCCGCCGACCCGGTAGAACTCGCCGTCCGCCAGCACCCGCAGCAGGCGGGTCTGGGGTTCCGGCGGCATATCGCCGATCTCGTCCAGAAAGAGAGTGCCACCGTGGGCCTGCTCGAACCGTCCCTCGCGGCGGCTTTGCGCCCCCGTGAAGGCGCCGCGCTCGTGCCCGAACAGTTCCGATTCGAGCAGGTCCTTGGGGATCGCCGCCATATTGAGTGCAATGAACGGCTTGTCGCGGCGCGGACTGTGGCGATGCAGGGCGCGGGCCACCAATTCCTTGCCGGTACCCGACTCGCCGTTGATCAGAACAGTGATGTTCGACCGTGAGAGACGGCCGATCGCGCGGAACACCTCCTGCATGGCAGGCGCCTCGCCCACGATCTCCGGGCTGGCCGGCACCGGTTCCGCTGCCTTTTCCACCTGTTGTTCGGCCTGCCGGCAGGCGCGGCGGACCTGATCCACCGCCTCATCGACATCGAAAGGTTTGGGCAGATATTCGAAGGCTCCCCCGTCATACGCGGAGACCGCCGAATCGAGATCGGAGTGGGCAGTCATGATGATCACCGGCAGCCCCGGCTGCGAGGCACGTATCCGCTCCAGCAGTTCGAGACCGTCCATTCCGGGCATGCGGATGTCCGACACCATCACGTCGGGCCGCTCCGTCGTCAGCGCCTGGAGGACGTCACCGCCGTTGCTAAAGGTCCGCACCTTCATATCGACACGGCTCAGGGCCTTCTCCAGCACCCACCGTATCGAGCGGTCATCGTCGATGACCCACACATGACATTGCGTACTACTCATCACCCTGCTCCAGAGGCAACAATACCGTGAATACGGTCTCACCGGGTTTGCTACGGCATTCGATCAATCCCTGATGACTGTTGATCAGTGACTGGGCAATCGATAGCCCCAGGCCATTACCGCCCTCGGTCCCCGACACCATGGGGAGGAAGATCTTTTCCTCCAGTCCCGGCGGTATGCCGGGGCCGTTGTCTTCCACCTCGACCACCAGCACCAGACGGTGACGATGATTGCCGATGGTGAGTTGACGCGCCACTCGGGTGCGGATGATGATCCTGCCATCCTCCTCCACCGCGCGCGCCGCGTTGCGCACCAGATTCAGCATCGCCTGAATCAGCTGATCGCTGTCGGCATACGCGTCGGGGATACTGGGATCATAGTCCCGCACGATATTGAGTACATCACCGTACTCCGCCATGACCAGGGTACATACCCGCTCCAGCACCAGATGGATGTTCAGTGGCTGCTTGTGGGGCCGTTTGTTCGGGCCCAGCATGCGGTCTACCAACGCTTGCAAGCGGTCGGCCTCATCGATGATCACTTGGGTATAGTCGGTAAGCCCCTCGTCATTGAGTTCCCGTTCAAGGAGCTGGGCCGCGCCGCGCAACCCGCCGAGCGGATTCTTGATCTCATGGGCCACACCACGCACCAGGGCGCGGGTCGCCTCATGCTGCGCGATCAATTGCTCTTCCCGGCTGATGCGCAGATGCCGATCCACCTGCTGCAATTCCACCAGGACGCCGCCCGCCATCTCGGGATCCGAAATCGGGGTCACGGTGCAATCGACGGCGATCTCCCGCCCATCGGAGAGAGGCAATACAATGCCCCGTTCAGTGAAAGGCTGACCCGAAGCGGTCACACAATCGAGCTTTTCCGCCACCATATCGCCAGGGCAGTGCATCAGTTCCCGAGCCCGTTGGCCGATGACCTGCCGCGCACTGACGCCAAACAGCATCTCGCCCGCTGGATTGATGTAGTGCAGCCGCCAGTTCTCATCGAACAGCAACACCGCTGTGTTCAGGTTGTCGAGAATGATCGGATCGGTGGCTCTCTTCGTGGTGGCCATTGAGTGCTAACCTGGCAGCCGGACGCAACGGTTCGATTCGTACTATATAAGGGATAAGCAAAAAATGCTCCAGACGGAAAACGTCCTGACAACGCCCGTTTATCGCCTGTGATCCCCATCACCCTTGACATTGCAGCGAAGATATCGCACCAAGATGGTGCGATGTCGGCCAAAAGGATAGTCCGCTTTCGAATGGAGGCCGGGTTACTGCTGAGGTTGTGAGTGGGGTTTCGAGTCCGGTGTATAGCGGGGGGTGAAGGCAGGACGATAATCACCCGCGGGTACGGGCCTGAATTGCCCCTGTTCGACGGGTGGATAGCGAGGCGCAAACCCCTTGCTGGACTGCGAATCACTCCCCGTGCGATCTGGGTGTGTCTCGGCGGCGCGACGTAGAAAAAATTTGATGGACCGTGTCTGGATCACCCGACCGTTGCCGGCATCCACGATCTCCACCCGAAGTGAGTGCTCACCTCGTTCCACGTTCTCGAACACCACCAGCCGCGAGGCGAAATCCCCTTTCAACGCCTCGCCATCCAGATAAAAGCGAAACCGGTGTTTGGGGGCGAGGTCCGGCTCAAGATCCAACACCACCTGCACCTTGCCTTCGTTGCTGCGCACGGTACCGCCATCGGTGGGTTGAACGATACGAAACTTGGTATAGCGGGCGGGCGCGCTCGGGGACGCTGCGCGCTTGTCGGCCTTTGTCGCCGGCCCGGCAGCGGTGGGGCCTCTGCGCCCCCCCTGGGCAGTGGGCAGGCGAATGACCTCGGCCCCTGGTTGCCCCTTGTCGCTATAGTGAACGCCGTCTTTGTCTACCCACTTGAACGCGTCCGCCAAGGCCATCGGACTCGCCAGCACGAGTCCCATCAAGGTAATCATCAATCTGAACATGGCTATAGGGTAGAACAAGTTGAGGCGGCGCTCAAATGCCGGTGCCGTAAAACGTGAAAGGCCCGGCGCGGGATCCTACCCCCGACCGGGCCTTTTTACCGGCGCCTTGATTTAGAGACTGTAGTAGAGATCGAACTCTACCGGGTGTGTGCTCATCCGCAGACGGGTCACCTCTTCCATTTTCAGATCGATGTAGGCATCGATCAGGTCATTGGTGAACACGTCGCCCGCGTTGAGGAAATCCCGATCGGCACTCAGGGCCTCCAGGGCCTGATCGAGGCTGTGGCAGACGGTGGGGATCGACGCCGCTTCCTCGGCAGGCAGGTCATAGAGATCCTTGTCCATGGCGTCGCCAGGGTGGATCTTGTTCTGGATGCCGTCCAGGCCCGCCATCATCATGGCAGAGAAGGCCAGATAGGGGTTGGCGGTGGGATCGGGGAAACGGACCTCAATGCGTCGCGCCTTGGGGCTGGCAACCCATGGAATGCGAATGGAGGCGGAGCGGTTGCGCGCCGAGTAGGCCAGCATCACCGGGGCCTCGAAACCGGGCACCAAACGCTTGTAGGAGTTGGTGGAGGCGTTGGTGAAGGCGTTCAACGCGCGGGCGTGCTTGATGATCCCGCCGATGTAGTAGAGCGCCGTCTCGGAGAGTCCACCATACTGGTCACCGGCGAAGATGTTTTCGCCGTCCTTGGCCAGGGACTGGTGGACGTGCATGCCGGAGCCGTTGTCACCCACCAGCGGCTTGGGCATGAAGGTGGCGGTCTTGCCGTAGGCGTGCGCCACATTCTGTACGCAGTATTTCAGGATCTGGTTCTGGTCGGCCCGCGTTACCAGGGTATCGAACAGGGTGCCGATCTCACACTGGCCGGCAGTGGCCACCTCGTGGTGATGCACCTCCACCTTGACGCCCATCTCTTCCATGGCCAGGCACATGGCGGCGCGGATGTCCATCAGGGAATCGACGGGAGGCACCGGGAAATATCCCCCTTTTACGGTGGGACGGTGGCCGATGTTGCCATCTTCGTAGACACGTTCGGAGTTCCACTCCGCCTCTTCGGAATCCACCTTGTAGAAGGCACCGCTCATATCGGCCCCCCAACGGACATCGTCGAGGATGAAGAATTCGGGCTCGGGACCGAAGTAGGCGGTATCCGCAATGCCGGTGGACTTCAGGTAGGCCTCGGCGCGCTTGGCGACGGAGCGTGGGTCGCGCTCATAACCTTCCATGGTGGAGGGTTCGAGGATGTCACAGCGGATATTGACGGTCACTTCGTCGGTGAAGGGATCGAGCACGGCCGTATCCTGGTCCGGCATCAGGATCATGTCGGACTCGTTGATCCCTTTCCAGCCGGCGATGGAGGACCCATCGAACATCTTTCCGTCCGTGAAGACTTCTTCGTCGACCACGCTGGAAGGCACGGTGACGTGCTGCTCCTTGCCCCGGGTGTCGGTAAAACGGAAGTCAACGAATTTGACCTCCTTGTCTTTGATCATTTTGAGGACTTTTGAACCCATATCGCGTTCTCCAACTTGAAAACTAAGTGTCTACTGCAAAGTGCAGTCGTTTGGATTGTTTCCCGCACGGCCCTTGTCGAGGCGGTTTCACAGGTCTGACAGATGAGTGCAGAAACCGTGCCACGAGACGCCGGGGAAATCCAATGACAGCGCCTACCGGGCATGTGGGCCAGGACATTTGTTCCGGGCGCATAGATTCTATAGAGAATCAAAAGGATATTAAACCGGTACCTATTGCAATGGGATTTTGCTTCCTGGAGAGCTGGGCGAGCGAGAAAAAACTCCAGCGGAAACCGAAAGACGCATGCACAATCTTGGCGCAATACCCCACCCAACGCACCAAAAAAGGGCATTATCCATAGAACACCCGCACCTCCCCAAAGACCGACAAAGGTGTGAGCCGTTCCTGAAGCCGTGCCTGCAGCCCTCGGCCCTGTGGCACGTTCTCACACCGGTCGAGAGGCAGATAAAGATCCACTTCGATCTTCCCCCCCAAATAGTGCAGCACGGTATTGTGCGCCTCACCGGCCTCCGGGATATCGGTCCAGGCCTCTGTCAGCATGGCAAGGGCCTGGGCCCGCAAGGGCAGGCCCTCGCAAGAGGGCGCATTCCGGTCGTCCTCGGGATCGATGTGAACGGTCACATCCTCGACCTCGTCCACCTCTTCCTTGAGGCGCTGTTCGACGGTGAGGGCGATCATATGCCCTTCGGAGACGCTGAGGCGGGGTTCCACCTGCACATGCACATCGGCAGACGCCACCCCCCCGAGGCGGCGGGTGCGCAACATGTGGATATCACGCACCCCACCCACGGAAAGAATGGTACGGCGGATGGCATTCAGCTTTTCCTCCTCCAGACCGGCATCCACCAGTTCCTGGATCGCCGACCACCCCAGATCCCATCCGATATGGGCCACCATGATACCCACCGCCACCGCCGCGATGGCATCCAGATAGGGCAGGCCGGCAAGGGTCCCGAGGATGCCCACGAAGACGATCACCGAGGAGATTGCATCGGAGCGATGATGCCAGGCATTGGCGATCAACATATTCGACCGGATGCGCCTCCCCACCCGAACCGTGTAGTGATAGAGCCATTCCTTGATCAGGATCGAAAACAGCGCGACATAGAGGGCAATGGAGCCGGGTTGCAGCAGTTCCGCAGGGCTGAACATGCGCTGTACGGCATCCCAGGTGATTCCCGCCGCCACCAGGATCAACAGGCCGCCGAGACCGAGGGTGGCGGCGGTCTCGAAGCGGCCATGGCCATAGGGGTGCTCCTCGTCGGGGGCGTGGCGGGCGTGGCGGGAGGCGAAATAGACCAGCGCGTCCGACGCCAGATCGGAGAGCGAATGGATGCCGTCCGCCACCAGCGCCTCGGAATGGCCGATGACACCAATCACGATCTTCAGCGCCGAGAGCAGCAGGTTCACCACTGCCCCTACGAGCGTCACGCGTTGGCTCTCGACAGAACGCTGTTCTCGTTTTTCCGCTGTCGACATCGAGGCCCTACCCCGTCGGTTCCACCCGAATCACGACGATATACTCGTCCCCTTCGGTGCGCGTCTCCACCACGGTATGGCCATTGACCCGGCACCAGGCCGGAATGTCGTTGAGCACGCCGGGATCGGTGCACACCGCCTCCAACTCGGTGCCAGGCGAAAGTCCGGCGACCCGGTCCTGCACCCGGATGACCGGCATGGGACAGAGCAGCCGCCGCGCGTCGAGGACGACCCGTTTCAAAGCATCCACTCCGCGGGGATCTCGCCGGGAGGCATGGGCGACACCTTGAGGGTATGCACCCCGCCCCCGGGCTGCCGCACCTCGACCTCCACCTCCGGGGCGGCACGGCCCTTGCTATAACGGGCCACCAAACGGGCAGCCAAACGCAGATCCGCATCCGACGCGGCGCCATCGATCAGCGCCAACGGTCCGCTGTGGCTCACCGGCGCAAGGTTCACATACTGCCCGCGATAACCCTTGAGGTAGTTCACCTCCCCCTCTTCCCGCGCGATGATCACCTTGAAGTGCGGGGCCGGGCGGAGATGACGCCCCACCTTGAGCAACATGATGTCGTCGAGTTCGTAGCGCTTCTCGCCACGCGCCTGCCAGAGGTCGGTCAGCTTCGCCGAATACTGGGCATCGGTAAGGAAACAACAGCCCCCTGCCGGCTGGGCGTAGTCCTCGAAACCGAAACGCGCCGCCAGCGCCATCTGCGGCTTGCGGCTGCGCCCGCTGAAATCGTAGAGCGCCTCACGGTCAACCCACCCCTCCCGTTCCGGGCGCGTGGGCGGCAGGTTCCGGGCGCAGAGCGGCCGGAGCAGCAGATCGTCGGCACCCGATTCCCGCGCCACCACTGGCATGGTGTCCTTGCGCTGCGATTTGGGCCGCTGACCCACCACTTCGCCGGTGATGATGAAGTCGAAATCATGTTCGCGGATCCATTCATGGGCCTTTTTCACCATGAAGATCTTGCAGTCGAGGCAGGGATTCAGGTTTGCCCCGTAACCGTGGCGGGGATTGAACACCACCTCCTTGTACTCTTCCACGATATCCACGATGTGCAACCGGATGCCGAGTTGCTCCGCCACCCACAGGGCGTTGTTGCGTTTTGGCCGCGCACGGTCGCGCTTGCGGATGGCATGGGTATGCCCTTCCACACAGAAACCGGTGAAGAAGTTGATGCCCTCCACCAGGACACCTTGTTCCTGGACCACCTTTGCCGCCAACAGGGAATCGAGTCCCCCGGAGATCAGAGCGATGGCCTTGCGCTGTTTCGTCATGGTGTTTCGTCTGGAATAACGGCGATGGGACACACTATAACCCGAATCCGTGGGGCGCCGCCGCTACAGATCGTGCGGTTTGTGCCGCGCTTTCTCGCGCCCCAGCGCCGCCGCCTCCAGGCTGGCGCGTTTCAGCCGCTCCAGATCGTTGGCCCTTGCCATCTCCAGGCGCGCCTCCGCCTGTAATGTACCCAGCCGCTCCACAATGCGTTCGAGATCACGCCGCGACAGCTCCCCGCGTCGCCATGCCTCCTCGATCTGTTGTTGCCAGCGCTGCGCAAATCCCTCGCCCTCTTCGGCATCGCGCCGATCGATCAATGGCTGGGGCTGCGGCTCCTCTCCCTGTTGGAGCCGACGCCACATCTCCGACAGCGT
Source organism: Sedimenticola sp. (assembly GCA_026983675.1). Classification (GTDB taxonomy): domain Bacteria; phylum Pseudomonadota; class Gammaproteobacteria; order Chromatiales; family Chromatiaceae; genus JALSTP01. The sequence goes on along the minus strand of JALSTP010000075.1, from coordinate 8,583 downwards.
GCCGCGCGGGACACCCTCCAACCTGATCGTTTCCAATTCCAGCGCCAGATGGCCCAAGGCACGGCCCGTGGGCGAGTGCCGGTCGCGCTTGATCAAGGGGACCTTGCCCGGATCCTCGAGACCGCCCAACGGTATAAAACCGATATGATGCATGTAGACAGGCAGGCGGCCCGCAACCAGTTTTTGGAAACGCTGGTAGAGATGCGCCGATTCCTCACGGGATGAAACCTCGTGGGTCAAAACGAATATCCGCGGACGCGCCCCACTCGAATGCAGCACCCTCAACAGGGAAAATCCGTCGGTCAATGCGGCGGGTTCCGGCGTGATTACCAGCAAAAGGTAGGGCGCCATCTTGAGGAGTTGCAGGGCCTCGTGGCTGATGCCCTTCGGTACATGGATCACGACATGATCGAAATGGGTCTCCAGCCATTCCGATGCTGAAGCAACGGCGTTGGTTTCCTCGTCATCGAGAGGCTCCACCATCCGGCCCGCTCCCGGCAACAACATGGCGTTCCCCGCCAGACCGATGAGACTCTCTTCCACCGGCCTGCCCATATCCCACGCCCCACGCCGGTCGGCGGTGGCCATCAACGCGCTGCGCGCCGCCGGCTCGCCATCCAGAAGCACGGCCTTCAGGCCACTGAGGGCAAAGGCCACCGCCAACTCATAGGCGATCCGCCCGCCATCGGCGCTTTTACCCACCGCGGTGACCGCCACCACGAAAGCCTCGTTGGAACCCGGTACCAGGGTATCGCTTGCTTCTATCATGCTCTATGCTCTAAGGGGTGCATCACCCCCGGAAAAACCCTGCTCTTATTAACCTGGTTTTGCAATTTCAATCGTTATTAGGTTGACTTGACTTACAAAATCCTTAAATCTAGCACCCATGAACACCAATCCCCCCGAAAAACTCCTCAGCCGGCTGGAGGTGGAGAAACTCTCCACCCTGCCCCAGATACTGCTGAAATTGATGCAGGCGTGCAACAATCCCGAGGTCAATTTCGACCAACTCGCCTCCCTGATCCGCAAGGATGCCGCCCTCTCCTCAAAGATCATGAACGTGGCCAACTCCCCGGCCTATCTGCAATGGGGCAAGGTGGACAACCTCAACCGGCTGCTGGTGGTGCTGGGGTTGAGTACCATCAAGACCATTGCCATCACCTCCAGCGTGATGCAATTCTTCTCCCAGTTCGCCCCCCACCGGGAGGCCTATCTCAAGCGTTTCTGGTACAGCTCGCTGCGCTGCGCCTATACCGCCCGCGCCCTGGCCCGTTTGATCAGTTACGAATTTCCGGAGGAGGCCTATCTGGCCGGTCTGCTGCACAAGCTCGGGCAGCTCATCCTGTTGGACAATCTCGCTGACGAATACGTGGCCTTGCTGGAGAAGAGTGACGATCCCCTTGCGCTGGCCGAGGCGGAACGGGAGGTCTATGGAATCACCCATGCGGAGCTGGGGGCCTGGCTGATCGACCAGTGGCAGGCCGACGATTTCATCGGCGACGCCGTGCGCTTCCAGGACGAACCGACCGAGATGGTGCTGGACGCACACCCGCTGGTGCAACTGCTGCACTTGGCAAGCAAGTTCGACAACCTCAAGCCCTACGATCCCGAAGTGGCCTACCGGACGGCGGACACCCTGTTCGGGTTGGCCCAGCCGGTCATCGAGGACCTTGTCAAGGAAGTGGACGAGGAAGTGGAAAAGGCGGCAAAGGCGCTGAACATCGCCATCGACCCCTCCGAAGCGATCCCCCCCTTGCCTGGGGAAACCGGGGAAGATGCCACCAAGGCGATACAGGTGGACAAGGAACGGCTGGAACTCGCCCGCATGGTAAGGAACATGGCTCTGCTCGACGGCACCTCGCAGACCCTGCGCCAGGCCAAGGGACTGGAAGAGACACTGCTCGCCGTCCAGCACAATGTCAATATCCTGTTCGGCATCGGGGGCACCCTGTTCTTTCTCATCGATGAGGAGAAGAACGCCCTGTGCGGCGAGACCCTGCCGGGACAGAATCCCCAACTGGACCGCCTCTGCGTCCCGTTGGAAAGGGGCCGCAGCATCATCAGCGAGGCCCTGCTGGAGCGGCGCCTCGAATGCACCTTCTCCGCCAAGGAGAAGCCGCTCAGCGTCATCGACCGCCAGGTGATCCGCCTAACTGGCAAGGAAGGGTTGCTGGTGGTCCCGCTGATCGGCGAGGATAAACCGCTGGGGGCCATGATCCTCGGCGTACAGCGCGCCACCTATACGATGTTCACCGCCCAGAGCGGCTTGTTGGAGGTATTCAGCCGCGAGGCCGCCGCCTATCTGGAGAAGAGCATCCGCGAGACCGAGGCTTTGGAGGAGGTGCGGGCCGAAGACCAGAGCGAATTCACGCTGCGCGCGCGCAAGGTGGTGCATGAGGCCAACAATCCCCTCGGCATCATCAACAACTACCTGCACATCCTTGGCAGCAAGCTGGGCGACGATCACCCTGCCAGCAAGGACCTGCAGATCATCAAGGAAGAGATCGAACGGGTGGGCCGTATCCTGTTGCGCCTGCCTGACGAATTCCAGAAACAGTCGGCGCCGCAGGGTAAGAAAGGACCTGTCGATATCCAACAGCTCATTCGCGGCGTGGTCACCCTGTTCGAGCGCTCCCTGTTCGCCACCCACGGCATTCGTGCGGATCTCGACCTCGACCGCAACATGCCGCCCATCGTGACGCACCGCGACCGGCTCAAGCAGGTGCTGATCAATCTGATAAAAAATGCGGTGGAAGCACTGCCCAAAGGAGGGCAGCTCCAGATCGGCGCTCGCGACAATGTGAACGTCAATGGCGAACCCTTTGTGGAGATCACTGTCGCCGACAATGGTCCCGGTATGCCAAAGGATATAATAGAGAACATCTTTACTCCGGTCACCAGCACCAAGGGGGGAGGACACTCGGGGCTGGGCCTGACGATTGCACGCAACCTGGTCAATGAACTGGGTGGCTCCATCAGTTGCCGGACCGGCAGTTCCGGCACCGTTTTTCAGATACTCGTGCCACGCGTAACCTCAACGGAGGCGGGCAACCCCTGAACCCGCACAAAATACACCGATGGAACATATGAAGACACCCTTACCCAATCTCAACCTGGGCAATGTGGACTTCCCGGTGCGCACGCCGCGCCTCGATCAACCCCAGGGCCGAAAATACTACCGATTGTTGGTGGTCGATGACGATCAGCGTCACCGTGAGAGTCTGCGCGATCTGATCTCGCTGGCCGGTTTCCAGGCGGCAATGGCGGGCTCCGGCCACGATGCACTGGAGATGCTGAACCAGGAACATTACGATCTCATGCTGTTGGATCTGCGTATGCCCGAGATCGACGGTCACCAGATCCTCGATCACATCAAGTCCCACGGACTCGATACCGGTGTCATCATCGTCAGCGGCGAGCCATCGTGGGACGAAGCGACACGCACCCTGCGCCGCGGCGCGGACGACTTCATCCGCAAGCCCTATGCACCGGATGAAGTGATTGCGGCCATCGAGAACAGCCTGAAGAAACGCCGCCTGGAGCAGGAGAACCGCCGCATCCAGGAACAGTTGCGTATGTCGGAGAAGCTGCACCGATTCATCGTCAACAACTCGCCCGATCTCATCTATATCCTTGATCAAAACGGTCATTTCCGCTTTCTCAACCAGCGCGTCGAATCCCTATTGGGACACAACAAGAAGGATCTGCTCAACAAGCACTACAGCGAACTCCTGTTCGATGCGGACCAAAAGGACCTGCTGCACATGTTCGACGAACGGCGCACCGGTGAACGGGCCACCCGCAACCTCGAACTGCGCCTGAAACGCAAGGTGGGCGAATCGGAGAACGGGCCGGAATACGTCCCGATCACCATGGAGCTGAGTTCCATGGGGGTCTACAGCCATCTGGAAGGCAAGGAGAAACAGTTCATCGGCACCTACGGCGTCGCCCGCGACATCACCGAGCGCAAGAAGGCCGAGGACATGATCAACTTCCAGGCCTATCACGACCTGCTCACCGGTCTGCCCAACCGCGCCCTGTTCAAGGACCGTCTCGGCCTCGCCATCCGCCAGGCAGCCCGGGACAAGACGCGGCTGGCGGTGATGTTCCTCGACCTGGACCGTTTCAAGCTGGTCAACGACACCCTGGGGCATACCTGTGGGGACCTGCTGCTCCAATCGGTGGCCAACCGTATCCAGAGCACCATCCGCAAGGTTGATACCCTGTCGCGCATCGGCGGTGACGAATTTACCCTGCTGCTGCCCAAGATCAACCACGAAAAGGATGCCGCGCTCATCGCCGACAAGATCGTGGCGGCCCTGAAGCCCCCTTTCCTCATCGAAGAGCATGAACTCTACGTGCGCGCCAGCATCGGCATTGCCCTCTATCCCGAGCACGGCAGCGAGATCGATACCCTGATCAAACGCGCCGATATGGCCATGTATGAAGTCAAGTCCAAGGGCCGGGACGGCTACGTCTTCTATTCCGACCAACTCGACACGAAATACGCCAACCGGTTGTACATGGAGAGCAGCATGCGCCGGGCGCTCAGCGAAGATCAATTCGTGGTCCACTACCAGCCGATGGTGCGCCTGGACGACGGATCCCCGACCAGTCTGGAGGCGCTGATCCGCTGGAATCATCCGGAGAAAGGCATGGTCGACCCGGGTGAATTCATCGCCTGCGCGGAAGAGAATGGCATGATCATACCCATCGGCCGCTGGGTGTTGAAACAGGTGCTCTCCGATCTCAGCAAATGGCGTCAGCAAGGACTGCCCTTCGGCACCGTCGCGGTCAACATCTCTGCCTCCCAGCTCGAACATCCTGAGTTTCTCAACATGCTTGTGGAACTGCTGGAGACCTACAAGGTGCCCGGTTCCTGCCTGGAACTGGAGATCACCGAGAACGTCATCATGAAGGACATGGAGGCGGCGGTGGCGCAGCTTAAGAAACTTGCGCGCTATGGGGTGAAGTTCGCCATCGACGACTTCGGCACCGGTTACTCGTCGTTGAGCTATCTCAAATCGCTGCCCATCAATACCCTCAAGATGGACCAGTCCTTCGTCGACGAGATCACCGAAGATATCGAGGAAGAATCCATTGTCAGCGCCATCGCCGCGATGGCTCGCGGGCTGCATCTCAAGCTGGTTGCCGAAGGGGTGGAAAAGGAGATTCAGGCCAATTATCTCCGCAGCATTGGCTGCGACCAGGCGCAGGGCTTTCTCTACAGCACCCCCATGGACTTCAGCAGGACCACCTCCTACCTGTCCAGTAACCGCTAGGAGTCCGTCGGGTTTGACGGTATACTCCCCCTCCTGTTTGAAGGGGTCGTGAAACCAAGCCGGCTGCTGGCGGATGCCGGCATTGCGAGTAGCCATGTTGTCGGTGGAGCCGGACGTTTTGCGACACCCTCTGTCTACGGGAGGGGTCTGACCCTTGAACACAACCGCGCCGACCACAGCATCCTCGCCTGGGGTTTCCACCTTCCAGGGGCTAATCTTTACCCTTCAGCGCTACTGGGCCGACCAGGGATGCGTCATCCTGCAACCCTATGACATGGAGATGGGGGCCGGGACCTTTCACCCCGCCACGTTTCTACGCGCCATCGGGCCGGAACCCTGGAATGCCGCCTACGTGCAGCCATCGCGCCGCCCCACCGACGGCCGCTATGGCGAGAACCCCAACCGCTTGCAACACTACTACCAGTTTCAGGTGGTCCTCAAACCGTCGCCCCTGGATATCCAGGATCTCTATCTTGGCTCGCTTCGCATGCTGGGCATCGACCCGCTGGTGCATGACATCCGCTTCGTCGAGGACAACTGGGAATCGCCGACGCTTGGCGCCTGGGGTCTGGGCTGGGAGGTATGGCTGAATGGCATGGAAGTGACCCAGTTCACCTATTTCCAGCAGGTGGGAGGGCTCGACTGCCGACCGGTCACCGGTGAGATCACCTACGGTCTGGAGCGCATCGCCATGTACCTGCAGGGTGTGGAAAGCGTATTCGATCTGGTCTGGACCCAGGGGCCGCAAGGCCCTGTCAGCTACGGTGACGTATTCCATCAAAACGAGGTGGAACAGTCCGCCTACAATTTTGAGCACGCCGATATCGAGACCCTGTTCCACTGGTTCGATACCTGCGAGACGGAAAGCCTGCGGCTGATCGAGGCCGGACTGCCCCTGCCCGCCTATGAACAGATGCTCAAGACCTCGCACACCTTCAATCTGCTCGATGCCCGCCACGCCATCTCCGTCACCGAGCGTCAGCGCTACATCCTGCGCGTGCGCGCCCTGGCCCGTGCCGTGGCCGAGGCCTACTACGCGCGGCGCGAGACCCTGGGTTTCCCCATGCTGAATGCCGCCGAGGAGGCCGCCCATGGCTGAGGTTCGCGACCTGCTGGTGGAGATCGGGACCGAGGAGTTACCCCCCAAGGCGTTGCAATCACTTTCCGCCGCCTTTGCCGACGCCCTCACTGCACAGCTCGGCGAAGCCGGCCTGGCCTTTGCCCAACTACGGCGCTTCGCCACCCCACGGCGGCTGGCGGTATGGATCCGGGGTCTGCCCCCCGCCCAACCGGATCGCGAACTGGAACGCAAGGGGCCGGCGCTCAAGGCCGCCTACGATGCCGACGGCAACCCCACCAAGGCGGCTCAGGGTTTTGCCCGTTCTTGTGGCGTGGAGGTGGGCGATCTCGAAGTCCGGGAGACGCCCAAGGGTGCGTGGCTCGTCTACCGTCAGCGACAAGAGGGGAAACCCACCAAGGTGTTGGTCCCGGCCATGGTGGAAGAGGCCCTGGCGCGCCTGCCCATCCCCAAGCGCATGCGTTGGGGCGCGGGAGACGCGGAATTCGTGCGCCCTGTCCACTGGATCCTGATGCTGTTCGGCGACGAGGTGATCGAGGGCAATATTCTGGGTATTCCCGCCGACCGGCTCACCCGGGGCCACCGTTTCCATCACCCCGCACCCATCGAGATCGAGCGGCCGGATCAATATGCGGACCGGCTGCTCGATCCCGGCCACGTCGTGGCCGTTTTTGAAGAACGGCGCGCCACCATCCGCCAGCAGGTGGAAGCGAAGGCGGCTGAGGCAGGTGGCGTCGCCCACATCGACGAGGTGTTGCTGGACGAGGTGTGCGCCCTGAACGAATGGCCGGTGGCGGTCCTGGGGCGGTATGAGGCGCGCTTCCTGGAGATCCCGCCCGAGGTGCTGATCACCACCATGCAGTCCCACCAGAAATATTTTCCCGTGATGGACGAGAGCGGCGGACTCAAGCCGTTTTTCATCACCATCGCCAATATCGACAGCCGGGAACCCGGGCAAGTGCAGGCCGGCAATGAACGCGTCATCCGGCCCCGCTTCAGTGACGCCGCCTTTTTCTGGGAGCAGGACCTCAAAAGCCCGTTGGAGACGTTCGTCGAAGGCCTCAAAGGGGTGGTGTTTCAGAACCGGCTCGGCACCCTGTATGACAAGACCCGGCGTATCGGCGCCCTGACGCGCTTGATCGCCGACCGGCTCGGTCATGATGAAGGCCCTTCCGTCCGCGCCGCGGAATTGAGCAAATGCGATCTGATGAGCGAGATGGTGGGTGAATTTCCCAGCCTGCAGGGCATCATGGGACGCTATTACGCCGAGCATGCCGGTGAACTCGCTGAGGTCGCCACCGCCATCGAGGAACATTACCTGCCCCGTCATGCGGGGGACGACCTGCCGCAGACCGCCGCCGGTCAGGCGGTGGCCATCGCCGACAAACTGGATACGCTGGTGGGCATCTTTGCCATCGGCCAGAGACCCAGCGGGGTCAAGGACCCCTTCGGATTGCGGCGCGCCGCCCTGGGCGTATTGCGCATCCTCATCGAGGTCCCTCTCGACCTCGACCTCCTCGAACTCCTGGAGCACGCGGCCGGCCACATCGCCCCCAAGGTGGAGGTGGAAGACCGCACTATTGACGAGGTCTTCGACTACATGATGGAACGCCTGCGCGCCTACTATGCCGACCGCAGCATGACCCCGGATGTGGTCGAGGCGGTGATGGCGCGGCGGCCCACCCGTCCCGCCGATTTCGACCAACGGGTACGGGCGGTGGCAATGTTCCGGACCCTGCCCGAGGCCGGGAGTCTCGCCAGCGCCAACAAACGCATCCGCAATATCCTCCGCAAGGCGGAAGACGACTACCCGTCCCGGCCAGATCCCCGGCTGTTGCGAGAATCCGGGGAGCGCGCACTCGCCAGTGAACTGGAGCGTGTCACCCCCGAAGTCGAACCCTTGCTGGAACGGGGTGAGTATACCGAGGCGCTGCGCCGGCTCGCCTCCCTCAAGAAGCCGGTGGACCAGTTTTTCGATGAGGTGATGGTGATGACGGACGAAAACGACCTGAGACGCAACCGGCTGGCGCTGCTCGCCTCCCTCTCCAGCCTGTTCCTGCGCATCGCCGACCTCTCCAGATTACAGCAGGCCAACCCATGAACGAGGATTCCTACCAGGCCATGTTGGCGGCGGTGCAGGCATTTCATGACAAGCATCGCTTCCGCGAGACCGGGGGTGAGGAGATGACCTACCGTGTTGCCTTGATGGCCGAGGAACTTGGG
>JALSTP010000074.1 GCA_026983675.1 Sedimenticola sp. | reverse complement strand
GACAGACTCCTAGCCCGCTCATGTAGGCGAAGGCCAGCTCCGGCCGACCCCTTCCCCGACAGGCCGCGTTCCAACGCCCTCAGGTGACAAATATCGTCAGGTAGTGACGCAAACTGTAGCCCATTTCTCCCCGAACACGACACCGCCTCGTCGGACGCCGCGGCATGACGGGCCCCATATGGCGCAAAACGCCGGAAAAGCGTGAACCGCATCACGAAACCCCCTGTTTTGTCGACGTTGGCACTCCACTTGCTAATAATTCACCGACAACGGGAAATACCTCGGCCCCTAAAGAACCTGAGCAACAGGCCGAAGATAAATCCCGACCCTTTTCTACAACCTGGAGATACTCTAAATGAAGATGAAGAAACAGTCCGGTTTCACCCTGATCGAACTCATGATCGTGGTCGCGATCATCGCCATCCTGGCGGCCATTGCGATTCCGGCGTACAACAACTACATCAAACAGAGCAAGATCAATGCGTTGGTGGCCAATGTAAATGCTGCCCACAATCTGGTCAAAAACGAGGCGGCCAAGATCGCCGCGGGCGGCACCTGTGCAACCAGCATCATTGCCCGGTTGAATGATGGTGGCAAGCAAGCGATTGGTAACAATGGTACGCCCGCTTTTGCATCGACCGCTGCTGCAGGCGGCGCTGCTGCAGGTCAGGTGGGCATTGCTGGTCTGGATGCTACCGGTTGTCCGACCGTTGGCACAGCTATTACGGTTGATGCTACTGCGGTGAGCGGTACCGTAGCGGCCGACTATCCCGGTGGCGCTGTACCGACGGTGACTTTTACTCCTGAGTGATTGTCAGTTTGGTAGGGTGGGTATTGCCCGCCTGACACCGACAAAACGAACCCGGTCTCCATGACCGGGTTTTTTTATGGGGTTCCGCAACCCGCGTAGACTGGTAGGGTGGGCATTGCCCACCTGTCACCGGTAGGGGATTCGGGCTGCGATGGTGGGTGTTGCGGTATTGGCGTGTGGGGGTGCCGGGCCTGGGGTTTGGGTGGTTGTTGTGCAAAGGTGGGCGGCGCCCATCCTATGGGGGACGGAGGCTTGACTGGTTGGGAATTAGGCGCGTTACCGCAGCCAATGGGAGAGGTCGCGGCCGATCAGGTCTTGTAGTGATGTGATGTCGTCTCGGTAGAGGTCTATAAGATAGGCGCGTGCTTCGGCGCTCATCGTCGGCCGTTTAAGGTTGCTTTGGGTGACCTTGCTTTTCAACTGCTGGCGGTGTTTCTTTGGCACCAGAAGTTTCAAGGGTTTGAGTAGCCTGCTGGCGGCGCTTTTCCCCGCCAGCAGGTTCTGCAACCCGCGGTTTTTGGGGATGCCGGAGACGTTGTGGCGAATGGAGATGTCGGCCTGAAAACCGGAGTCGACTCCAAGGAAACGGTAGATGTCCTCGAGCGCGCCCAGGGTGTCGTTCTTCAGATCTTCATGGAGATAGACCTTGATCTGCCCCGTGTCGAACAAGTCGTAGTAGCGCTGGAGTTGCTGGCTGTAGTAGCCGAAGCCAAGGTAGTCCTCCCGGGGGATCCAGTCGCCGATGCGATGTCCTTCGATGTCGTGAATCGCCTTGTCGAATTCGTATTCCTGTTCATAGCCGCACTTGATGAAATGCAGGAAGTGGGAGAAGGCCCGTTCCGCGGGGTGCCGCAGCACGGCGATGAGCTTTGCGTCAGGAATGTATTTTTTTATGTTGCCCGGCGCATTGGGGTTGAAAAGGTAGGAAGGGGAGGCCTCGCCGATGGCGGTCTCGTTTTGTACGCCTTCGAAGAGCGCTTCATATTTTTCCAGCGTGTTGATGGTCTTCCTTAGTGCCGGATTGGTCGGGTCCCATTCCTGCCCGACCCAAGAGAAGAAACGGGGTTCCTTCTCAGGACTCATGTAGATCTGAGGGTGTTGTTCGAGGTAACGGTACAGTGCGGTCGTACCCGCCTTGGCGGCGCCGATGACAAGAAAATTGGGCAGTGTCATGGTGTGTTGTCCCGTGAGTGAATGCGTTCCTGGGTGTCGATTTACATGGATGAAAGAGGGTATCCGCTCTAGTAAAGGTTCGTGATAATAACTGTTTTACTGGGTAGAGTGCACCTGGGGCGTGAGGCCTGGATGTAGCGGCGGGCGCGTTCAGGATTGGATTCGCCCAGTAGGGCGGCCATCCTCTACTACCTGTCATCGGTGGAGGAACGGGGCTGATATGGTGGGCGGCGTTATGTGTTGTGGTGCAAAGGTGGGCGGTGCCCACCCTACGGGGGTGGGTATTGCGCGCCTTATGGGATGGTGCGGGGTGTATTCAGTCGAGCCCCAGTTTTTGCAGGCGGTAGCGCAGTGCGCGGAAGCTGATGCCGAGTTTTTTTGCGGCGGCGGTTTTGTTCCATCGCGTTTCTTCGAGGGCCTTGACGATGGTCTGGCGTTCGATGTTGGCGAGGTAATCCTCGAGGGACTGGCCATTGCCGGGTTCGGGCGGAGGCGTGTCGGAGGGGAGCGCTTCGCTGTCTTCGTTCAGTTGAAGGTCGTCGGTGTCGATGCGTTGTCCGTCGCACAGGGTGAGGGCGCGTTCGAGGATGTTTTCCAGTTCCCGTACGTTGCCGGGGAAGGGGTGGCGGGCGAGGCGCTGCATGGCCGCGTCGCTCAGTTCCGCGTGGGGCTCGCCGTTGCGTTGTGCGAGTCTTTCGAGGATGTGGGCGGTGAGCAGGGGGATGTCTTCGCGTCGCTCGCGCAGGGGTGGGATGTGCAGTTCGATGACGTTGATGCGGTAGAAGAGGTCCTGACGAAAGTCGCCCTGTTTGACCAGTTCGGCCAGGTCCTTGTGGGTGGCGCTGAGGATGCGCACGTCGATGGGGATCTCCTGTTGGCCGCCCACCGGCCGCACTGCCTTTTCCTGGATGGCGCGCAGCAGCTTGACCTGCATGGGCATGGGCAGGTCGGCCACTTCGTCGAGGAACAGGGTGCCGCCTTCGGCCTCCTGGAACAGGCCGGGCTTGTCGGCCACTGCGCCGGTGAAGCTGCCTTTCTTGTGGCCGAAGAATTCGCTCTCCATCAGTTCCTGCGGGATGGCGCCGCAGTTGACGGCGACGAAGGGGTGGTCGGCGCGCGGGCCAAGGCGGTGGATGAGGCGTGCGGCCACCTCCTTGCCGGTGCCGGATTCGCCGCTAATGTAGACCGGCGCCTGACTGCGCGCCAATTTGGTGGTCATGCGGCGGATGCGTTCGATGACGGCGGATTGGCCGAGCAGTCCCTGCTGGGCCGGGGCATGGGTTTTCGGGTCCGCGCCGGTTTTTTCCAGTTTGAGCGCCGTCTCCACCAGGGTGCGCAGGATCTTCAGGTCCACCGGCTTGGAGACGAAGTCGAAGGCGCCGGCCTTTAGCGCTTCCACCGCCAGTTCCATGTTGCCGTGGGCGGTGATGACCGCCACCGGGAGTTCGGGGTGATGTTCGCCGATGTGGCGCACGAGGTCGATGCCGCTGCCGTCGGGCAGGCGCATGTCGGTGAGGCAGAGGTCGAAATTGGCCCGGGTCAGCCAGTGGCGCGCTTCCGCCAGATCAGCGGCGGCGCGGGTGTCGATCCGCATGCGGCCGAGGGTGATCTCCAGCAATTCGCGGATGTCCGGTTCGTCGTCGACGATGAGGGCGGTGGCCTGGGTCATGGGCTTTCGCTCCCCTCGTCGTCTGCTGTGGGCAGGTGGATGCGAAAGCAACTGCCGCCGGCGGGGATGGGGATGTATTCGAGATGGCCTCGGTTCATTTCACACAACTCCTTCGCCACATAAAGTCCCAGGCCGGTGCCGTTGCTGCGGCGGGTGAAGAAGGGTTCGAAGATCTGCCGCGTCTCTTCCGGCGTGATGCCCGGGCCATTGTCGATAATGTCGATGAACGCGCCGTCGCCGTCCGGGGCGACACCCCCGATGATGCGCACCCGGGTCCGTTCCGCCTGGTCGCTGTGGATGAGGGCATTTTCGCATAGATTGGTGAGGATTTGGTGCAACTGAGAGGGGTCGGCCAGGACCTTGATTGTTTCCGGCGCCACGTGTACCTGGAGCGCGTCTCCCTCGACACCCTGTTGGCGGCGGAATTCGTCGCCAAATTCGTCGAGCCAGGGTTTCAGCGCCAGGTCGCGTGATGTGGCGGGGGAGCGCCGGGAGAGCTGCAGCACGTTTTCGATAATGGCGTTGACGCGCCCGGTGTTGGTGGAGATGATCTCGGTGAGCCGCTGATCGGAGGCGGTGAGGTCGGGGGACTCGGCCAGCAGCTGACCGGCGTGGCCGATGGCGCCGAGGGGATTGCGGATCTCGTGGGCGATGCTGGCGGTGAGGCGGCCCAGTGAGGCCAGTTTCATCTGCTGTGCCTGGCGGGTGACCACCGAGCTGTCTTCAAGAAAGACCAGGGTGCCAGTGGCCCGCTCGCGGCCCAGGGTGGTGAAGCTGGGGCGCAGTTCCTTGCCGTCGGCGGTGGCGCGGAAGGGGGTGATCTCGGCCTGGGGTTCCCTGCGCCACCTCTCCAGCCGTTGCCGCAGTTCGGGGGAGACGGCGTCTAGGCCTGCGCCGGCGCGTACCGGTGGCATGCCAAGCAGGCGCCAGGCGGTGTCATTCATGAGTCGAATGCGCTGCTGGTTGTCCACCACCAGCACACCGGTCTGCATGTGCTGGATGATGTAGTCGTTGAGCTGGGCGAGGTTGGCGAGGTCCAGTTCCCGCTGGCTGACCCGTTCCTCGCTGGCACGCAATTGCAGCGACAGGCGGTGGGCGAGGATGGCGATGGCGAAGAACAGCGCGCCGAGCAGCCCCGCCTGGGAATAGGAGGTGGCGCCGATACCCGAGTGCAGGTGGGTGTAGACCTGCTCTGTGAGCACCGCGAGGGTGGCCAGCGCCGCCAGAAGCAGCGCGCTGCGGCCGGTCATCAGCAGGGTCCCGATGGCGATGGAGACGGCGAGCAGGATACCCAGTCCGCTGCCAATTCCACCGCTGGCGTGCATGATCAGGACGCCGGCGATGATGTCGCTGAAGACCATCATGTCTGCCTGTATCTCAGGCGCCGGCCGGCGCCGGAGCAGGAGGATGGCGCCGGCCATCATGGTCAGCAGATAGGCGAGTGTGGTGGTCTCGAACAGCGCCGGTCCCGTACCGCCCAGATAGGGCGGCCCGCCCTTGAGGCTGTAGAGCAGGATCAGCCCGGTCACCAGCAGCAGCCGGAACAGCCAGAACAACCACAGGGCGCGCCAGCGGTTTTCGGGGTCGGCGGGGGGGCGGCGGGGTGAGCTCATAAGTGGTTTGGGCAGGGTGTGTCCACGTCCAGCCGTGTTTTTCTCCAAGATATCGATGCTATTAACCCGGCAACACTATATATCGTATTCAGCCGTGATCGTATTCAGCCGTGGCGTGCCGGTTCGCAGCAAGGCGGCCCATCGCCGCTGTAGCCACCCTACAGCAAGATGGGGCAACGCAGTCTGCGGGCCGGCACGCCACGGCTGAATACGATATATAGTGTTGCCGGGTTAATATTTTGCGAAACATACGCATGGTTTCGGTCGCTAGCCTTTCCTGCTGCGGCCCTTCTCACGGTGTGCCTTGCAGCAGTAGTGTTTGCCGTGCCGCTCGAACGCTTCGGATTTGGGAAGGTACATGCCGCAGGCGTCGCAGCGCACCGTATCCACCTTTTTCGACGGCTTCTCGTTCCCGGGCGGGTGCAGTTGGCGGTAGGCCCGGCGCACCAGGTGGATCACCAGCAGGATGCCGAGAATGAGGATGAGGGAACGTAGGCCCATGGGCAGTGGTCTTTGTCGTTTGTGGCGTATTTCTGGTCTAATGTTGCGAATGATACATGGCCCCGGAAGAAAATTCCGGCAGTAAGGGGGAGTCATGAACCTGCACGAGTATCAGTCCAAGACGCTCTTTGGCCGCTATGGCATCGCTGTGCCGGCCGGGACAGCGGTCGCCTCCGTGGCCGAAGTGGCGCCCGCCTTGGCGGAGCTGGGCGGCGGGGACTGGGTGGTCAAGGCCCAGATCCACGCCGGTGGCCGTGGCAAGGCGGGCGGGGTGGTCAGGGTTGCCAGCAGCGCCGAAGCGGAGGCCGCCGCGCAGCGCCTGTTGGGCAGCCGCTTGATCACCCGGCAGACAGGATTCGACGGCCTGCCGGTGAACACCCTGTTGATCGAGCGCAGCACCGACATCGCCCGCGAACTCTATCTCAGCGTATTGATCGATCGCGGCCGCAAGCGGGTGGTGTTCATGGCCTCCGCCGAGGGGGGGATGGATATCGAGGAGGTGGCGGCATCGACGCCGGAACGGATCCTCACCACCGTCGTGGATCCGGTTGCGGGGCTGCAACCCTGGCAATCCCGCTGTTTTGCCTTCGATCTCGGCCTGCAAGGTGAGGCCCGGCGTGAACTGCACGCGATCATGACGGGTCTCTACCGGCTGTTCATGGAGTGCGATGCCAGCCTGGTGGAGATCAATCCCCTGGTGGTCACAGGGGAGGGTCACCTGCTGGCGTTGGATGCCAAGATCAATCTGGACGACAACGCCCTCTATCGTCACCCCGATCTGCGCGCCATGCGCGACCTCAGTCAGGAGGACCCGCGCGAGGCGGCGGCGCGCGAGCACGATCTTAACTACATCAGCCTCGAAGGCGATATCGGTTGCATGGTCAATGGCGCCGGTCTGGCGATGGCCACTATGGACCTGGTGAAACTCTGTGGCGGCCGGCCCGCCAACTTCCTCGACGTGGGCGGCGCCGCCACGGCGGAACGGGTGGCGGAGGCGTTCAAGTTGATCCTTTCCGACAAGGGTGTCAAGGCAGTGCTGGTGAATATCTTTGGTGGCATCGTGCGCTGTGATCTCATCGCCGAGGGCATCATCGCGGCGGTGCGCGAGGTGGGGATCGGGGTGCCGGTGGTGGTGCGGTTGGAGGGCACCAACGCGGAACAGGGCCTGGCGTTGCTCAACGGCAGCGGCCTTACGCTGGAGACGGCGGAAGATCTCACCGAGGCGGCGGAGCGCGCCGTTGCCGCGGCAAAGAGGAGCGGGTGAGGGTATGGGCATTTTGATCGACAAAGAGACGCGGGTCATCTGTCAAGGCTTCACCGGCCGGCAGGGCACCTTCCATTCCGAGCAGGCCATTGCCTACGGCACCCGGATGGTGGGCGGCGTGACGCCGGGCAAGGGTGGGCAGACCCACCTGGGGCTGCCGGTGTTCAACACGGTACACGAGGCGGTGCGTGAAACCGGCGCCGATGCCAGCATGATCTACGTCCCCGCCGCCTTCGCCGCCGACGCCATCCTGGAGGCGGCGGATGCCGGCATCGGCGTCATCGTCTGCATCACCGAGGGCATCCCGGTGCTGGACATGCTGCGGGTGAAAGTGGCGATGGAGCACTACGACTCCAGTCTCATCGGTCCCAACTGTCCCGGCATCATCACCCCCGGCGCCTGCAAGATCGGCATCATGCCGGGCGACATCCACCGCCCGGGCAGCGTGGGGATCGTCTCCCGTTCCGGCACCCTGACCTACGAAGCGGTCTACCAGACCACCCGCGCCGGCCTGGGGCAGAGCACCTGTGTCGGTATCGGCGGCGACCCCATACAGGGGATGAATTTCATGGACTGCCTGGAGCTTTTTGAAGAAGACCCCCAGACCGAGGGCATCATCATGGTGGGCGAGATCGGCGGCAGCGCCGAAGAGGATGCGGCGCGCTATATCGACGCCTATGTCAGCAAACCGGTGGTGGCCTACATCGCCGGAGTGACGGCCCCCCCCGGCAAGCGCATGGGCCACGCCGGGGCGATCGTGAGCGGTGGCGCGGGCACCGCCGAAGGCAAATACGCGGCCCTGGAAGCCGCCGGCGTCGTCACCGTGCGTTCGCCCGCGGCCATGGGGCTGCGCATTGCCGAACTGATGGGCGGGGAGGACGAATGACGCTGCGCATCGTCATGGCCCAGCTCGACATGCGGGTGGGCGATGTCTTTGGCAATGCGGCCAAGGTGAAGCAGGCGGCGATCACCGCCCGCGACGAACAGCGGGCCCATGCCATCGTTTTTCCCGAACTGACCCTCACCGGCTATCCGCCCGAGGATCTGCTGCTGCGTCCGGAGCTGACCGAGCGCGTTGAGACCGCGCTGGCGGGGCTGTGCGCGGACATCGGCGGTATCGATGTGGTGGTGGGCTACCCAAGACGCAGAGAGGATCATCTCTACAACGCGGCGGGAGTGATCCGCGATGGCGCCATCGTGGGCGAATACCACAAGGCGCTGCTGCCCAACTACAGCGTATTCGACGAGAAACGCTACTTCGACCCCGGCGGTGCCCCATGCGTGGTGGAGATGCAGGGCATACCGGTGGGCATCACCATCTGCGAGGATATCTGGTACGCCGAGCCCGCTGCTCGCGCCGCCGATGCCGGGGCGTGCCTGCTGCTCAACCTGAATGCCTCGCCCTACCACCGTGGCAAGGCCCCCGAACGCGAGGCGTTGGTCTCCAAGCGGGCGCGGGAGACGGGGCTCGCCATTCTGTACGTCAACCTGGTGGGGGGGCAGGACGAGCTGGTGTTCGACGGCGGCTCCTTCGTGGTGGACGCCCAGGGCGAACTGACCCGGCGGTGCCGTTATTTCGAGGAAGAGACGGCGCTGGTGGAGATCAGCGAAGAGGCGCGGCCGCAACCCCTCGCAGGCCCGATCGAGGCGCATCCGCCGGAAGAGGAGGCGATCTATCGCGCCATCTGCCTCGGTGTCCGCGACTATGTGCACAAGAATGGCTTCAAGGGCGCGGTGCTGGGACTATCCGGCGGCATCGACTCCGCGCTGACGCTGGCCATCGCGGTGGATGCCCTCGGCGCGGAGCAGGTGGAGGCGGTGATGATGCCCTCTCGCTACACCGCCGCCATGAGCAACGACGATGCGGCGGAGCAGGCGCGCATCCTGGGCGTGGAGCATCGGGTCATCCCCATCGAACCCGCCTTCGAGACCTTCCTCGACATGTTGAAAGAGGAATTTGACGCCCTGCCGCCGGATACCACCGAGGAGAACATCCAGGCCCGCTGCCGTGGCATCGTGCTAATGGCGATCAGCAACAAAAAGGGCAAGATCCTGCTCAGCACCGGCAACAAGAGCGAGATGTCGGTGGGCTACGCCACCCTCTATGGCGACATGGCGGGCGGCTTCGCCCCCATCAAGGATGTGCCCAAGACCCTCGTCTACCGGCTGGCCCGCTGGGTCAACCGGGCACGGACGATCATCCCCGAGCGGGTCATCGAGCGCCCGCCCTCCGCCGAACTGCGGCCCGATCAAAAGGATACCGACAGCTTGCCGCCTTACGACATCCTGGACGAGATCCTCGAACAGTACATCGTCATGGACCGCAGCGTGGACCGCATCATCGAGATGGGCTTCGATCCCGATACGGTCCGCCGCGTCACCCGCATGGTGGACCGCAACGAATACAAACGGCGCCAGGCCCCCCCGGGCGTGCGCATCACCCGCCGCGCCTTCGGTCGCGATCGGCGCTATCCCATCACCAGCGGGTTTTGATTCAGGAGAGGCTCACCTCTGACGTGTAACCTGTTAAACTCATTACTTATCGGGCTCAACCATCAAGGGGAAAAGCAATGAAAAAAGTGGATGCCATCATCAAGCCCTTCAAGCTCGAGGACGTGCGCGAGGCCTTGTCCGCGCTCGGCATCACCGGCATGACGGCCACGGAGGTCAAGGGATTTGGCCGTCAGAAGGGGCACACGGAACTCTATCGCGGGGCGGAGTATGTGGTGGATTTCCTGCCCAAGGTGAAGATCGAGTTAGTGGTCAAGTCAGAGCAGCTCGACGCCTGCGTGGAGGCCATCATCAACGCGGCGCGCACCGGCAAGATCGGCGATGGCAAGATCTTTGTCAGCAACGTGGAAAAGGTGGTGCGTATACGCACCGGCGAAGAGGACGAGGCAGCGATCTGAGGCCGGTCGTTTCGCGGTGCCGGACGTCGGTCAGTTCCTGTCGAACCCGATATAGTCCCATATCCGCCGCAGCAGGCTTCTTTCTCGGTCGGGTTCCTGTTCTACCGCCAGCCTGCCCTTGGTTTCGTTGAGTTTCAGCACGCGGCGGGCGTCCGCCGCCAGGTCGTTCATCCCCAGTTTGGCGTAGGCGTCGGCCATGATCTCCAGCGCGGGCCTCACCGCGGTGGTGCGCTCGAACCTCTCCACCACGTCTTTTGCACGATTTGCGGCGGCCAACCAGGCGCCTTTCTTCATATAGTACCGGGCTACGTGGAGTTGGTACTTGGCCAGGTTGTTGCGCAGGTAGACGAGACGCTGACGCGCGTCCTTGGCGTACTTGCTGTTGGGGAACTTCTTCAGCAGTACAACGAAGTCCTTGAAGGCATCGAGGGCGGCGCCCGCATCGCGTTGTGACGGGTCGGTGGGAACGTAGCGGTCGAGGAAGCCGACACTGCGGTTGTAGTTCACCAGCCCTTTCATGTAGTAGGCGTAGTCCACATGGGGATCGCGGGGGTGTAACTTAATGAAACGGTCGAGCGCGGCCAGCGCGGATTCGGGTTCGTCATCCTTATAATAGGCGTACGCCACGTCGAGTTGCGATTGCAAGGCATACTTGCCGAAGGGATAGCGGGCTTCGAGGCCCTCGAAATAACGAATGGCCGTCTGATAATTGCCGTCCGCCATGGCGGCCTTGGCCTCGGAATAGAACTTGGAGGCGCTCCAGTCCCGGGTTTCGTCCTCCTGTTCGGGGGGCGATGCGCAGGCCGACAACACGCCAATGACGATCAAGGGCAGAACAAAACGATAGATACGCATGATGAGCAATAAAATCCTGGATGGACCGGGAGTATACCTCAAACAGGCCGGGAGGTGCCGGCCGCTGTCCCGGCATGCATGAGCCGTCGCAGAGCGGGCGGGCGCGGGTGGCGCGGTTGCGCGCCGAAGTGCCGCAGGAGCACGCCGGGATGCGCCTGGACCAGTCCCTTGCCGCCCTGTTTCCCGATTTCTCCCGCAGCCGACTGCAACAGTGGATCAAGGCCGGGCAGGTGCGGGTCGACGGGGCGTGCTGGCGGACGCGGGACAAGGTGGCGGGTGGCGAGCAGGTGGCGCTGGAGGCGGTGTTCGACGCGCAGGTGGCCTGTATGCCCGAGGCCATCCCACTGGATATTGTCTATCGGGACGCATCCCTGCTTGTGATTGACAAGCCGGCAGGCCTGGTGGTGCACCCGGCGGCGGGCCATCCGGCCGGGACCTTGCAGAACGCGCTGCTGCACCTCGACCCGAAGGCGGCGGAGTTGCCCCGCGCCGGCATCGTCCACCGGCTGGACAAGGAGACCAGCGGGCTGATGGTGGTGGCGCGGACCCAGGCGGCGCACAGGTCGCTGGTGGCGCAGATCCAGGCGCGTACGGTCAAGCGGGAATACCTGGCCGTGGCGACAGGTGTGATGACCGCGGGTGGCTGCGTGGATGCGCCTGTCGGCCGCCATCCGGTGAGCCGTAAACGGATGGCGGTGGTGCCCAACGGCAAGCCCGCGGTGACTCACTACCGCGTGCTGGAGCGCTACCGTGGCCACACTCTGCTGCGGGTCAGGCTGGAGACGGGGCGTACCCACCAGATCCGCGTCCATATGGCCCATCTCCGCTATCCACTGGCGGGCGATCCCGTCTATGGAGGGCGACTGCGGCTGCCCGCCGGGGCATCGCCCGCGCTGGTGGAGTCACTGCGCGGTTTCAAGCGCCAGGCGCTGCATGCGGCGGCGCTGGCCCTGACACACCCGCAGAGCGGCGAGGACATGGCATGGTCGGTCCCGCCGCCGGCCGACCTGACGGCGCTGATCGACGCCCTGCGTGAGGACGCCGGCGTATGAACGACTGGATCGTTCCGGACTGGCCCGCGCCTGCAAGGGTCAAGGCACTGATCACCACGCGCAACGGCGGCGTCAGCCCACCGCCCTTCGACACCCTCAATCTGGCAACCCATGTGGGTGACGACCCGGCGGCAGTGGCCCGTAACCGCGCCAGGCTGCGCCGCGAGGCCACGCTGCCCGCGGAGCCCCGTTGGTTGGATCAGGTACACGGCCGCTTGGTGGCGGATCTCGATGGCGAAGCGCCGCCATGCTGTGCCGATGCGGCGGTGACATCGACCCCTGGCGAGGTGTGCGCGGTGCTCACCGCCGACTGTCTGCCGGTGTTGCTGTGCGATCGGGCGGGACGTCGGGTGGCGGCGGCGCATGCCGGCTGGCGGGGGCTGTGCGGGGGGGTGATCGAGGCGGCGGTGAAGGCGTTGGGTGTGGAAGGCGGGGCCGTGATGGCATGGCTGGGGCCCGCCATTGGGCCTGGGGCCTTCGAAGTGGGCGATGAGGTGCGCGCGGCCTTCGTGGACGTGGACCCCGCCGCGGCCGTGGCTTTCAGTCCCGCGGGCGGCGGCCACTGGCGGGCGGACCTCTACCGCCTCGCTCGTCAGCGCCTGGCCGATTGCGGGGTGGGCTTCGTGGGTGGCGGTGGATACTGTACAGTAACGGAGGCCGACCGTTTCTTCTCTTACCGGCGGGACGGTCGCACCGGGCGCATGGCGTCGCTGATCTGGATCGGCTTCCCTCCACACGGGGAAGGGCAACAATGATAGCGTTCGCGACTGGGGCGGAGAGGTGACATGATGAACGACTGGCTGATGCTGACACTGATCGGAGCGGATCGTCCGGGGATCGTGGCGCGGGTGACGGACACCCTCTACCGCGCCGGCTGGACCCTGGGCGAGGCCTCTATGATGCGCCTTGGCGGTAACTTCGCCATCATGATGATGGTTCGGGGCGGCGAGGCGGACGACCTGGAGGCGTTGCTGGAGCCGGTAGCCGATGCGCTGGGGTTGCGGCTGCACGTGGACGCCATCGCCGGCGGGCTGCACCGGCACATGATCCCCAACTACCAGGTGCGCGTCTCCGGGGCCGATCGCGCCGGGATCGTGGCGCAGGTGACGGGGGCGTTGGCGGAGGCGGGATTCAATATCCTCGATCTGGAGTCCGACGTGGCGGGCGACGAGGCCAATCCCGTCTATGTCATGACCATCCAGGGCGATTCCGATCAGCCGCTGGAGGTGTTGCGGAAGGCGCTCGAAACCGCGGGCGGGGGGGATGTGGAGGTCAGCATCTCGCCCATCGACACCCTCATCGGCTGACGCCGTGGCGGTGCTCGACATCCTCACGGCGCCCGATCCGCGCCTCAAAGCGGTCTCCGCGCCGGTGGAGCGGTTCGATGACGCGTTGCGCGCCTTCATCGACGACCTGGAGGCGACCCGGCGGGCCGGACCTGCGGCGGTGGGCATCGCTGCGCCCCAGGTGGGGCGGCTGCAGCGCATTGTCATCGTGGATGTCTCCGGTATGCGGCGGCCGGTCCCGAACCATGGCCATCTGGTGCTGGTCAATCCCGAGATCACCCACTGGGAGGGGTTCGAACTCGGCCGCGAAGGGTGTCTCTCGGTGCCCGACTATACCGGCAACGTGATCCGCGCCGAGCGCATTCGGCTGACCGCCCAGGACCCGTTCGGCGAACCCCTGGCATTCGAGATGGAGGGCTTCGAGGCGCGTGCGGTGCAGCATGAGGTGGACCATCTCGATGGTCTGCTGTTTCTCGACCGGTTAGTGAGCCGCCGCACCGACCTGTTTCGGCGCAAGAACTATCGATGAACACGTGGGATGTTGGACTGTTGGTGGTTGGCGTGCTCCTGGTGTCTTGGGGGCTGTGGTTGCTGGATCGCGCGTGCCGACACGCCAATCGCACCGATTGGGGCAACCCCTGGCTCAACCGGCTCGAAGGCCTCAACCGTATCTTTTGCATGCGCTATCATCGGCTCAATGCCACCGGGCTCCGCCTGCCTGCGGAAGGGCCGGTGATCGTGGCGGCCAATCACATTTCGGGGCTCGATCCCATGCTGCTGGTGGCCTCGGCGCGCCGGCCTCTGCGTTTCCTCATCGCCCGTGAGCAGTATGAACGGTTCGGTTTGCAGTGGTTGTTCCGGGCCATGGGGTGCATTCCGGTGGATCGCCGTGGGCGGCCTGAACGGGCGATGCTGGCGGCGGTGCGGGCGCTGGAGCGGGGCGAGGCGGTGGCGCTCTTTCCCCATGGCCGGATCCATTTGCCCGATGAGCCGCCGCTGCGCCTCAAGGGCGGTGCGGTGCGGCTCGCAAGGTTGGTGAACTGTCCCATCACGCCGGCGCGCATCAGCGGCGTGAGCGCCCCGGGGACCATCTTCATGGCGGTACTGTTGCGCAGCCATGCCCGGGTGAAGAGCTTCCATCCCATCACCGTCGAGGGGCGTGACGAAAAGGAGGTGTTGGAGGCGTTGGCGGCGATCATCGAAGGCAGGGGACAGGCGGGTTGAAATGCTGGCCCGCGCCCCCCATGTGAAGCATAACTCAAAAAGATTCGGAGAGATTTCCCATGCGAATGGACAAGTTGACCAGTAAATTCCAGATGGCGCTGGCGGATGCCCAGAGCCTGGCGGTGGGCCGCGACCACCAGTTCATCGAGCCGGCGCATCTGATGATGGCGCTGCTCGACCAGGAAGGGGGCACGGTGCGTCATCTGCTCACCCAGGCGGATGTAAACGTCAACCTGCTGCGTTCCGGGTTGGGCGAACAGCTCGATCGCCTGCCCCAGGTGGAGGGTGCCGCGGGCGAGGTCCACATCTCCAATGATCTCGGCCGGCTGCTCAACGTCACCGACAAGCTCGCTCAGCAACGCAACGACCAGTACATCTCCTCGGAGCTGTTCGTCCTCGCTGCGGTGGAGGACAAGGGAGCGCTCGGCGAGCTGCTGCGCAAGGCGGGCGCCACCAAGGGGGTGATCGAGCAGGCCATCGAGAAGATGCGCGGTGGCCAGACGGTGGACGATCCCAACGCCGAGGAGCAGCGTCAGGCGCTGGAAAAGTACACCATCGACCTCACCGAACGGGCCGAGCAGGGCAAGCTCGACCCGGTGATCGGTCGCGACGACGAGATCCGCCGCACCGTCCAGGTGCTGCAACGGCGGACCAAGAACAACCCGGTGCTGATCGGCGAGCCCGGTGTGGGCAAGACCGCCATCGTGGAAGGGCTGGCGCAGCGCATCGTCAACGGAGAGGTGCCCGAGGGCCTGAAGAGCAAGCGGTTGCTCTCCCTGGACATGGCGGCGTTGATTGCGGGCGCCAAGTTCCGTGGCGAGTTCGAGGAGCGGCTGAAGGCGGTGCTCAACGACATCGCCAAGGCGGAAGGTCAGATCATCCTCTTCATCGACGAACTGCACACCATGGTGGGTGCGGGCAAGGCCGAGGGCGCGATGGACGCCGGCAACATGCTCAAGCCGGCCCTGGCGCGTGGCGAGCTGCATTGCGTCGGCGCCACCACCCTCGACGAGTACCGTCAGTACATCGAGAAAGACGCCGCTCTGGAGCGTCGTTTTCAGAAGGTGATCGTGGATGAGCCGTCGGTGGAGGACACCATCGCCATCCTGCGCGGCCTCAAGGAGCGCTACGAGGTGCACCATGGGGTGGAGATCACCGATCCGGCGATCATCGCCGCGGCCACTTTGTCGCACCGCTACATCACCGACCGGCAGTTGCCGGACAAGGCAATCGACCTGATCGACGAGGCGGCCTCCCAGATTCGCATGGAGATCGACTCCATGCCGGAGGAGATGGACAAGCTCGACCGCCGTCTGATCCAGCTTAAGATGGAACGCGAGGCGCTGAAGAAGGAGACCGACGAGGCCTCCAAGAAACGTCTGGCCGATCTGGAGGCAGAGATCGACAAGCTGGAGCGCGAGTTCTCCGATCTCGAAGAGATCTGGAAATCGGAGAAGGC
This sequence comes from Sedimenticola sp., assembly GCA_026983675.1. Lineage (GTDB taxonomy): Bacteria > Pseudomonadota > Gammaproteobacteria > Chromatiales > Chromatiaceae > JALSTP01. The sequence continues at coordinate 1,299 of JALSTP010000074.1, read as the reverse complement.
CTCGCTGCAAGGGGCCACCCACATCAAGGAGGAACTGGAGCGCGCCAAGATCGAACTGGAGGCGGCCCGCCGCGCCGGTGATCTCCAGCGCATGTCCGAGATCCAGTATGGCCGTATCCCCGAGCTGGAGAAGCAGCTTGCGGCGGCGCAGGAGGCCGAGACCAAAGAGACCAAGCTGGTGCGCAATAAAGTCACCGACGAGGAGATCGCCCAAGTGGTCTCCAAGTGGACTGGCATCCCGGTGAGCAAGATGCTCGAAGGTGAGAAGGAGAAGCTGCTGCATATGGAAGAGAACATCACCAAGCGTGTGGTGGGTCAGGACGAGGCGGTGCGCGCCGTCTCCAACGCCATCCGACGTTCCCGCGCCGGGCTGTCCGATCCCAACCGCCCGAACGGTTCCTTCCTGTTCCTCGGCCCCACCGGTGTGGGCAAGACCGAGTTGTGCAAGGCGTTGGCGGAGTTCCTGTTCGACACCGAGGAGGCCATGGTGCGCATCGACATGTCGGAGTTCATGGAGAAGCACTCGGTGGCGCGGTTGATCGGCGCGCCCCCTGGCTATGTGGGTTATGAAGAGGGCGGCTATCTCACCGAGGCGGTGCGGCGCAAGCCCTACAGCGTGATCCTGATGGACGAGGTGGAGAAGGCCCATCCGGACGTGTTCAACGTGCTGCTGCAGGTGCTCGACGACGGCCGCCTGACCGACGGCCAGGGACGCACCGTGGACTTCCGCAACACGGTCATCGTCATGACCTCGAACCTCGGTTCGCAGCTCATCCAGGAGATGGCGCGCACCGGTGACTACGAGGCGATGAAGACCGCGGTGATGGAGGTAGTGGGACAGCACTTCCGCCCCGAGTTCATCAACCGTGTGGACGAGGCAGTGGTATTCCACCCGCTCGGCAAGGAGCAGATCCGCAAGATCACCGAGATCCAGATCGGTTACCTGCGCGACCGGTTGCGGGAACGCGACATGGATATGGAGGTCACCGAGGCGGCCCTCGACCTGCTCGGCGAGGCGGGATTCGATCCCGTATACGGCGCGCGGCCGCTCAAGCGGGCGATCCAGCACGAGTTGGAGAATCCGCTGGCCCAGCAGATCCTGGCTGGCCAGTTCGGCCCCGGCGATGTGATCCACGTCGACGTGGCGGGCGACGGCCTCACCTTCAGCAAGGCGGCGGCCCCGGCCAGCGCGGCCTGATAAGGCTCAAGGTCGAGCAGAGAAAGCCCCCGGCTTCGGCCGGGGTTTTTTTTGTAGTCCTCGAGGAGCCTGTCGGGTTTAGGAGATCGTTGCGAGCATGG